>CAUTTN010000026.1:0-16317 GCA_963541225.1 uncultured Treponema sp. | reverse complement strand
ACGGAGTTGCCTTATTTAATAAACTTCTTTTTGACATTGTGTACCGGATTGGCTTTCCTGTGGAAACATAAGCGAATATATGAGCCGGTACAGACACAATCCCGATATAACCGAAAACGTATTTTAATTCCGTTATCGATTGGATTCTTACCGTGTTTATCGATGTGGAAAAAGAAATGCGGAGGCTTGAATGGGGTACTCTGCATGAACGCTATCACAAAAACTCTTACAATCTTCAAGAGGGAATAAATAAAATTACAAAAATATCCATAATTTAACCTTACAAAAAACGACACTATAGTGTATACTGACTAAAAATGAGTATCGACAAATTTACAACAAAAACCATAAACCCGATCTCGCCGGAACAAGCTCTTGAAGTAATCCTTGAAGCCTTACAAGAACTTGTAAACTATGAACTTGCTGTTGTCATGGGTTTTGAAAATCAAGATACCTTAAAAGTAAGAAAAGCGACGGGACCTCTTTACTCAAAAGTTTTAGACAATTTTACAATAAACCTGACAGCACGCAAAGATATTGCTGAGATATTATCAAGAAAAAAAACACATCTTTTTGATGAAACAACACCGCATGTAGATACCTACGACCAAATAATGAGAATGCCGGAAAATCATTCTTGTCTTGTAGCTCCTCTTTATATGGGAGATGAAGCTATAGGCATGATGACGTTGGATCACCGTATGTGTTCTCAATTTACACCGGAAATTGTACGGTTTATTTCTACGATCTCAAAATTAATATCGGTAGCTCTAATTCAAACCGAAGCCTCTCAAACCTTAGTAAAAAAAACGGAATCATTGCTCTTTGAAAGAAATGTTCTTCTAAATTCTTCTGCAAGAATATTTAAGGATATGGTCGGCTCTTCAAGAGCATGGACAACGGTTTTGGATTCCATAAAATTGGTCGCCGCTTCTGACGCTCCCGTGTTAATATCGGGCGAAACAGGAACGGGAAAAGAACAGGCAGCCCGTACAATTCATAACCTTTCAAACCGTGCCGAAAAGCCTTTTATACCGATAAACTGTTCTGCTTTGGTACAAAGTTTGGCAGAAAGCGAACTTTTCGGGCATGAAAAAGGTGCTTTTTCGGGAGCCGCCGGATTGAGAAAAGGCAGATTTGAACTTGCAGACGGTGGAACTCTTTTTTTGGATGAAGTAGGAGATTTGCCGTTTGATCTTCAGCCCAAACTTTTACGTGTTTTACAAGACGGAAAATTTGAAAGAGTCGGCGGCGAAAAATCCATATCGGCAGATGTAAGAATTATAGCCGCAACAAATGTCGATTTAGCCGAAGCTGTTACAAAAGGAAAATTCCGCGAAGATTTGCTTTACCGCCTTGACGTTTTTCCTCTTAACCTGCCTCCATTACGTGAAAGAGAAGAAGACACCGCCTTACTTGCGGAACACTTTATAGAAGAAATAAGAAAAAGAAAAGGTTTTGCAAATACGGTACTTTCAAAAGAAGCTATAGAACAGCTTATAAATTTTCCCTGGCATGGAAATGTTCGCGAATTAAAAAATGTAATAGAACGAGCAGCAATTTTATCGCAAGGCAGAGAAATAAGAGCCGAACATTTAATACCCGGTACGAGGGAACGATATGTTCAAACAATTTATAATCAACCCCAATTAAAAAATACCTGCATACCGAATGATGAAGAAAAAATAAGTCCCGAAGATATTCAGTCCTTTGATAAAGCTCAAGCGGATATTATAAAAAAAGCACTTAAAGCCTCCAACGGAAAAATTTACGGCAAAGGCGGAGCCGCAGATCTTTTAAAATTAAAGCCAAGTACTCTTCAAAGCAAAATAAAAAAACTAAAAATAAAATAATAAACCGGCAACTTTAAAATTGCCTACTTGAACAAATTTATAACTTGGAATATACTCACTAAACCTTTGAATGCGGCAGGCAGGTTTTAATACACGCCGGTATTAGTCCGTATTCTGAGGTGAGATTGTCGGTTTTGTAGAATACTTTTGTTTGAGAGGTCGCTTTTTATGGAAACAAAGACTTTGTTTAAAAGAGAAATCGGAATAGAAAATTTTATTTTCTTGGGATGCTTTTTTGCTTTTTTTATTTATGTCGGCTCTATAATGGGTGGTGTAAATATGATAAAAACAATGATGGAAACGGGTTTTGATTTATTGATAAATATTTGTTTTTATCTTATGGCTGTTGCCGTTCTTGCCGGAGCTTTTTCCGGTCTTTTTTCCGAATTCGGTGTAGTTGCATTGATAAACCGCTTGCTGGCAAAATTTATGCATCCCATATACGATTTACCCGGAGCTTCGTCTTTAGGAATATTAAACTGCTACCTTTCCGACAATCCTGCAATTTTAACTCTTGCAGATGACGATAATTTTAGAAGATACTTTAAACAATATCAATTACCTGCCCTTACGAATTTGGGAACGGCTTTCGGAATGGGGCTTATTACGACAACGGCAATGATGGGTTTGGATGTAAAATCGGCTCTTCCTGCGGCTTTACTCGGTAATATCGGGGCTATTGCAGGAAGTATTCTTTCTGTTCGGATAATGATTTATTTTTCTAAAAAAAAGTACGGTACCGAAAAAATGGTGTCTACAAAAGCATCGCAGCTTATTCCGGATAAAATGAGGATTGTAAGAGATGGCGGGGCCGGAGCCCGTTTTATTCAGGCTATGCTTGATGGAGGAAAATCGGGCGTGAATATGGGGCTGGCTATTATTCCCGGAGTTGTTATTATTTGTACTATGGTTATTATGCTTACAAACGGTCCAAGTGCGGATGGTACTTATACGGGAGCAAGTCGCGAGGGTATTGCGGTTTTACCGTGGATCGGGCAAAAGTTGGCATTTATTTTAAAACCTGTTTATGGGTTTACATCTCCGGAAGCGATTTCCGTTCCGATTACGGCTTTGGGTTCTACAGGTGCCGCTTTAGGAATTGTAAAGAATATGGCTGTTGCCGGGAAAGTTTCCGCTAACGACATCGCTGTATTCACTGCAATTTGTATGTGCTGGAGCGGTTATATCTCTACCCATATTGCAATGATGGACGCTTTGGACACAAAAGAAATGACGGGAAAGGCAATTTTAAGTCATACAATCGGAGGTCTTTTTGCAGGATTTGTTGCCCATCTTTTAGCATTTATGTTATAAAGGTTATAAATTTTAATATCTTATATAGAAACAACAGAAAAATTTAATATTGTCCATTTCCGCAAAAACCATCTTTTTTAATTAAAAGAAAAGCACAGGTGGAGAAAATACGCCTGTGCTTAAAAACTTTTTTAAATTGGTTAATTTACTTTTTGTAATAACTTTTTTAATTAATCGGATTTTTATTTTTACATAACCATAGGAGACCTGTTATCTGCACGTAGTTTTCAATACTTGATGTCCTATTCTATGCTCTGAAGCATGGTTGTTTATTAATTGTAACTTATTTAAAAAGGAATATATAGTAACGGTAAATGCTGTTTTATATAACGATATGGCTGATTTATATAGAAATTGAATTATGATACCGGGCGGATGATGTTTTAAATGTTTTTCTTTAAAGGTTTTGTAATTATACTGAAAAACAAAGCAACAATATTTATCCATAGTATACTCGTTTTCTTCTGTCGGGGGGGGGGGGGGGGTAATGTATACCTTTTTTTCATTTTTGTCAAGTCTCCTATATCGTTTTTTTTAAAATTTAACAACACCCGTATGTAAGGATTATATCACATAATCGTAAAAAATTCAAACAGTTTTACGGTTTTTTATAAAATTTCAAAAAAATCTAACCAAGCCTTTAGAGGTTTCTTTTATATCAAATTTATTTTAAAATTATTATCTTCTAAAATATGTTTATATTCTTCAATGGAGGATGCTTTTACAAGCCGTTCTCTTAAAACGGCACCATTGGGTAGTCCCTTTGTATAAGGCGAAAATCTTTTACGCATTTCTCTACAACCGCGATCTTCCCCTTTTTCTTCACATAACAATAATAACTCTTTAAACCCCGTTTGAATTTTTTTTTCGATAGTTACCTCAGTATAATGTCCTTGGGTAAGAAGCTCTTTGGTTTTAGAAAAAATAAACGGGTTTCCCATAGCTCCTCTCGCAAACATAACGCCTGCACATCCGGTGTCTTTCAGCATATTGTAAGCGTCTTCAGGCGAAAAAAGATCTCCCGATCCTATTACAGGAATTTTATAAGTGCCGGCAAATTCTACAAGTTCTTTTATAATCGACCAATCCGCTTTTCCAAAGTACATTTGAGTACGCGTTCTTGCATGAAGCGATATAATCTTGGCACCGCCGTCTATTGCAGCTTTTGCAGAATCTTTCCAATTTAAAGCCGTATCTCCGGACCTTATTTTTACGGTTACCGGTATTTTGTATTTTTCCATCGCTTGGGAAACTGCTTTTATAACCTCATAAAGATTGTTGACGTTTTTTAGAAGAGCAGCTCCCGCTCCTGTTTTTGTAATTTTTGCCATAGGGCAGCCGGAATTAATATCGATACAATCCGGGGCATATTCTTCGGCGATTATAGCTGCCGCTTTTGCCATAGCAGCAGGTTTTGAACCGAAAATTTGGACGGCATATAGTTTTTCGTTTTTTGCTCTTCCGATTAATATTTCGGTTTTTTCGGAATTACGTACCAAAGCCTCTGCGGAAACCATTTCGGTGTATGTAAAATCGGCTCCAAAGTCTACACAGATAGAGCGGAAACTTTTATCAGAATAACCTGCAACCGGTGCCAAAAAAAGATTGCCCGGAATAGTGAGATTTTCAAGTTGTACCGGTCTGTATAAACTTTCCATGCAGTCTCTTTTTTAGTTATTCGGGTAAGCGGAAAACTTTGCAGCTGTTTTTCCAAAGAATATTTGCAAGTTCTTCCATATCCATCGATAACATTTCTGCCATAAATTTGACCGTATCTACAGTATTTGCAGGCATATTTCTTTGCCCTCTAAAGGCTGCCGGAGGCATAAAAGGACTTTCGGATTCCACCAAAATTCTATCCGGCGGCAGAGATAGCACCGTATCGTGCAAATTTCTTGCATTTCTGTAGGTTAAATTTCCTGCAAAAGAAAAATATACAGGTAAACTCAAAGCTTTTTTTGCGTATTTTTCATCTTCGGAGTAACAATGAAAAATACCGCCGGCTTTGGGGAGCCTATCTTTTAATATGTCCAAAATATCTTTACCGGCTTCTCTATTGTGGATTATTACGGGAAAATCGGCTTTAGACGCAATATCCAGCTGTTTTATAAAAAGTTCTATTTGAGAACGTTTATCTCCGTATTTTTTACAATAGTCCAAACCTGTTTCTCCGACAGCTACTACATTGGGAAGTTTTAAAAATTCCTCAATTGTTTTTTCCCAGTCCTTACCGGGCGAGGTAACTTCCGATGGTGAAACCCCTACTGCATGGTAAACCGACGGCGAAAACTTTAGAGTTTCGTATACTCTTGTAAAATCGTGTAAACTATTGCATATACTTATTATTCTTGTTACCGAATTTTGTCTTGCCTCTTGAACAATACGTAAACGTTCCAGCTGATCCGGATAAATTAAGCCTATATGAGCATGAGTATCAAAAATTTGCATAGTTGTTCTTCCATATAAAATTTTATTAAAAACTGTTTACCGCTATTTTAGGTATATTTTGTTTTATGCTATAAGGATAGCATAGAACTTGTTTATCGTCAACTTAAATTTGTAAGTATCTTGCTTTTTTATTATTTTTGATATATTATTTTTTTAGTTTAAATAGATTAAGGACATTTAAATATGGCAGGGCTGAGTTTTGATTTTTGGACATGGGTATTTTTTATAGTATTTATCGGTGTTTCGAGCTTCCATCTTTTACAGTGCTTTTTGGAAAATAAAAAGTATGCAGATGTAACAAAAGCAATGCTTATGCCTTTTTTATTGCTTTTTTTTATTTTTTATAATATAGAAAATTCGTTGCCTAAATCTTTTGCATCCGCTTTAGTAATAACGGCTTTATGTTTTAGTGCTTTGGGAGATGTTTCTCTTATTTTCGATTCAAAAAAGGTATTTTTTATTTTTGGAATGTTATTTTTTGCCGTAACACAAATTTCTTATATAATCTTTGCAGTTTTACACATTTTAAAATATAGTTTTCCTTTTATACAGGCATTAATTGCAGGGGGGCTCTTTGTTATTGCACTTACTGCCGTATTTTACCGTATAGGTAAGTTTTTAGGCGATTTAAAATGGGCGGTTTTATTTTACGGTATCTTTATATGTACAATGAGTCTTCTTTTTGTAATATCTGCTTTTTCTGCTCCTGCTATGTACACGGTTTTCCCTGCCGTAGGCAGTCTTATTTTTGTGGTTTCCGATACAATGGTAGCTTATCAGCAATTTGCGGCTAAGATAAAAAAGGGCAGGTTTTATGTTATGTTTACATATATTACGGCTCAAATGCTGATTGTGCTTGGGATTTCGGGTATTTTATCGTCTGATTCGATTTTATAAAATTTACATGAGGAAAAAAAGACTAAAATTTTTATTTGTTTTTTTTACATTTTTTTTATTTGTAGGCTGTACATCTTTAAAGCAAAAAGATGTTTTGGATTTTTCGTATATAGAAAATTCCGATAAAAATTTTGAATGGGAAATTTTACGGGAGGGTATTTATATTTCGCATTTGGAATATAAAGATTATCCTTTGATTTTACATGCAGTAAAAATAGATTTATCGTGTCCCGGTATAAAAGTAGTTGTAACGGAACCTTTTATGTTTAAACCTGATTTTTCGGTAAAAAGAGAAACGGTTTTGAGTTTTGCAAAAAGAAATAATACCTTAATATCCGTTAATGCCGCTTTTTTCGATACAAAATCCCTTTTGTTTTCTTCTACGGCAAAACCTCTTGGTCTTCATATCCATAATGGGGAAATTTTGAGTTGTCCGAATGAAAAATACGGAGCCGTTTATTTTTTAAATGACGGTACGGCAATAATCGAAAATAGTCAAAGTATGGAAACAATTCCTAAAAATACGGTTTATGCTGTAAGCGGTTTTAAAATGATTTTAAAAGACGGTATTCCCATAAAAACGGATATACATAAAGTTGAAGATTCCCGAACATGTCTGGGTATCGCCGATGAAGGTAAAACGGTGATTTTATTTTTTGCAGAAGCCGAAAACAAGTTTAAGAGTAGGGGGATTACTTATGACCAAGCTTCTTTTTTTATGCAAAAGCTAGGGGCTGTTGATGCAATTCATTTAGACGGCGGCGGTTCCGGCTCTCTTGTTATAAGGAAAGAAAAGCGTTTTTTAGTTATTGTACCGTCTATTTCTTTTTTGGGTTTAAGAAAGACTGCCGTAAATTTGGGTTTTATTTATGAAGAAGTAAGATAATTATTTTGCCGGTTTTTAGAAATAATTTCTTTTTTTGGGGTTATGGTAATTTTATTCTGCCATAGTTTTACATGTTTTCTAAAGTAGGAAGTATGTTAAATAATAGTTTATGTGTAAAGAAAATTATTATTCAAAAAGTTTAACTTCGCGAAACTTGTTCCAAATTTATTAAACGGCAATTTCATGGAACTCTGTTTTTACAGACGATGGATAAATGAATAAAAGTATGGTAAAACAGGAAAATGAAGCGGGAGAAATTGGTAGAAGCACTCAATGAGCTTGAAACAATAGTAGAATAGCGTGTTTTTCTTGTGATATTATAAGGAACTGGTCGAATCTTGTCCGTAAACCCTAGTTCCCTGAAGCTGCCGAAGTTAAACCTTGATTTTTATATAAAATTTAAGTAGACTATCTTTAAAATTATGGGAGAAATTTCGGTTAAAGAACAACTTCATCAAGCAGCACTCAAAGCCCCTAAAACCAGCGGCGTTTATCTGTGGAAAGATAAAACTGAAAACGTCATCTATGTCGGAAAAGCAAAATCTTTAAAAAATAGATTATGTTCATATTTTACATCAAACAAAGACATAAAAACAAAAATACTTGTTTCCCATGCGTTTTTTCTGGAATATATTCAAACCGAAAATGAATACGAAGCTCTGCTTTTAGAAAATAACTTAATCAAAAAATATAAACCTAAATATAACATAAATTTAAAAGACGGAAAAACTTATCCCGTTTTAAAACTTACAAATGAAGACTTTCCCCGATTTTATAGAACAAGAAATATTAAAAATGACGGTGCAAAATATTTTGGACCCTTTCCGAATGTTCAAGCCGTTATTACATTTTTAGATTTAATAAAACGTAATTATAAACTTAGGCAGTGTAAACGTTTAAAAAAACGCGATGTGCCTTGTCTTTACTATCATATAAAACAATGCGAGGCTCCCTGTTGCAAAAAAACCGATAAATCCGCTTACAACTCCCAAATAGAAGAAATATGCTTACTGCTTGACGGCGATACGGAAAATGCCGTCAAAAAACTAAAAGAGAAAATGACCAAAGCGGCAGAAGATAAGGAATTTGAAAAAGCTGCCCGAATACGCGATGGAATTCAAGCGGTATATTCAATACGCGGACAAAACATTGTTGAAGACATGGATCCCGAAGGACGGGATTATATTGCGTGGGCGTTTGAAGGTGCAATGGTAACTTTTGCAGTTTTAAAAATGAGAAACGGAAAATTAATAGGCAGAGACCTTTACCGCTCGCATAGCCTAAAAGATGACGAAGAAATTCTTTCGGAATTCCTTTCGGCATATTATACCGAATCAAAACAAGTTCCTCCTCACATTTTTATTCCATATACTGAAGGAAGTATACTCGCTCAAAAATGGCTTAATGATGAACTGAATGCAAAAACCGCAATTAATGTAATAGGCATAGAAGACTTACCTCTGCCGGAAGCAGCAGCAGAACCTGCACCTGTTTATACTGCGGAAAAAAAACATATATTTAAACATTTGGCACATCATATGGCAGCATTAAAAATGGCTCATCTAAATGCAAAAGAAGATGCTTTAAGGCGGCTTAGAGAACAAGGCGACTTTACGGCAGTAGAGGATTTGCAAAAAAGATTAAATCTTCCAATGCTGCCTTATAGAATAGAGGGTTATGATATTGCTCATCTTCATGGGAATTTTCCTGTTGCAGCTCTTATTTCTTTTAAAGACGGAAATCCCGATAAAAAAAATTACAGAATATACAGGCTAAAAACCACAGACGGAATTATAGACGACTATGCCTCAATGCGGGAAGTCATTGCCAGACGTTATACAAAACTTTTAAACGATGGAAGCGAAATGCCCGACTTGATTTTAATTGACGGAGGAATAGGGCAGGTAAATGCAGCTTTTAAAATTATAAACGCTTTAGATTTAGACATTCCGATTATAGGACTCGCGGAAAAAAATGAAGAAATATATTTCCCCAATAATTCGGTTCCTATTATTCTTCCGAGAAGAAGTGATGCACTAAGGCTTTTGCAAAGAGTTAGAGATGAGGCTCACCGTTTTTCAAACACACACAATAACAAACTTAGAGATTCCGCAGAACTGAAAATGCAATTTGAATCACTACCGAATATCGGAAAAAAAAGAGCTGCTTTACTTTTAAAACAATTCGGTTCCATACAAAATTTAAAAACATCAAATGCAAAAGCAATTTCAGCCGCTGCCAAAATATCCATAGCAAAAGCGGAAGAAATACTTATCAGACTAAACAATAAATCGTTAGGTATTTAAATAAATGCTGCCAAAGATATCCAAATTAAAAAATGAAGTCAAACTTTACTTTAACAATGAGGTAAATGAGATTATGCAAAAAAATAAAGAAAGTATAGAAGATTTGGCAAATGAAGCAAGAAAATTTAAAACATAGTAATTGACTTTTTCCGAATATTTTTATATAATCCTCTCTATCGTAAATGGGCCATTAGCTCAGCTGGTAGAGCAACAGACTCTTAATCTGTGGGTCGCAGGTTCGAAGCCTGCATGGCTCATTTTTTATTTCTAACATTTACTTCTTAAAATACTCCATTGCAAATCTATTTTTTAGAAAAACAAAGGGAGGTTTTGTTTAGTCAAATTTTAGTTTTCAAGCCCGATAGTCCTTGACAGATTGATGTGTTATATGTTTACAACTTTTTACTTTTTGAAAGATCACAATTTATTATAGGCAAAATAGAGTTATATGAATATCTTATTCTAAAACATTTTAAAATTTGTAAGTTAAGAGGGTTAATCAGAGTAACAATACACGATACAACTCTTATATCAATTTCTTTTAACTTTTTTAAATTGAAAAAGATATGTATTCACAAGAAAGACCTCATGTAGTAGTGCAAAATTCCAATATGCCAGAGGAAATAATTTGAATATTAGAAAAAAACATATCTAAGATAACAATCTGTTTTTGTTTCATTTAGTACAACGTCACCCATGCGAAGGTTCCACTCGGAAAGACATTTTTATTCGTGCAGAGGGTTTAATACCCCGATGCAGAGCATCGGGAGTTGTTGATTTATCTAAAATCAACCATCATCCGAAAATATTGAATTATTACTAATTACTTTCCCGCACTCATCAAGTAAAAAAGGTTTAGTCATTAAACCAATTTATTAATGTTTTGGTGACAGCGGTACTACCATCTGCCGATTTTAACTCTATATAATCATTCACGATAAAAGATACAACAAATAAAGAAAAATTATTCCGGCAGGAAATAGTGTTACAAATAAAAAACTTGATTCAACTTTACTAACATTATTTAAATCCATATTGACCCTCTCCTAAAACTGTGTAAATGACTGTTTACATATTAACAAAAAAAGCCTTTTGTTAAATCACATGGTAAATTGATTAACGGAAATACCCCAGCTGTCTATTCAAATAAACTTTTAAAAGTAACTGCTTCTGTTGTTCCTTCCCTTACAACTAAAGTATAATCATCAATCGCAAATTCGTAAGGCTTATTACCGCTCACTTCAATCTTCTCGTAAGTGCGTGCCTTAAAATGATAGTAGTTTCCCCCAACTACATTATGGTTAACTTCAAAATAGATATGATCGCTATAAGAATCACCACGATAATATATAAAATTATAGCCTTTTGTTCCTTGAGGTAAACCGTAATTATTAGCAAATACATAGAAGTATTGTTGTTGATATGATACATTTTCAAGATATTTGGAACTCGAATTTATAATTGTCATTTTTATTTCAGTATAAAGTAAAGTTGAAAGAGCAACAGGTGTATTTTCTCCATCTTTGATTACCATAGTTGCACCGGTTAAGCTGATGACTTTAGCCATTCCTTTTTTTAGAGAAATTTTTTCTGCTGTTCTTACTCGATGTGCTGTTTTTCCCGGAAGCAGAGTAAAAGAAATATATTCGTTCATCTCATCTATATTAAAGGTAAATTTTTTTTCGTAAGCATTATTGATATTGAGGGTATCAAGAAATTTATTATCTCCATATTTAATACTGTACAGCGATTGTATTGTAGCATTTTCAATTTTGAGAAGTGCATCATTTTTTAATAACTCTGAAATATGAAGAGCTTTGTCATCACTCTCACCGATTTTTACAACCTCTGTCCTATCATCTATAACAATTTCTTTTGCTTCATTTTTTTCAACAGAAAATTTTTCTTTAGTTCTTACCTTATACACCGCACAGCTGTAATTTTCACCGTGTTCGGTATCCGCCTTGTCATTTGTAACATGATGGTCGCGTTCATGTATTGAAAAATAAACGTATCCATCACAAGGGGTGGTAAAAGCTTGAAGAACTGTAGCCCCCTTATTAAATTCTCCGTTTTCTTGTGCAAATATTTTTTCGGCGAATTTTACTTCTTTTAACATGCGGGAAGTTTCATTTTTAATTGACACTGTAGTCGAATCTTCATATAAGCTTGAAAGCGTTACAGGCGTATTAGTACCGTTTACTATCACCAGCGTATTATCTGTTACAGTAAATAATTTTGTTTTTCCGCTTTCGGTTGCAATAAGCTCACTAGTACGCACATCATATTTTTTACCTATCCAACCGAATTTTTTACTATACTCTTTTGAATACACGGTGAAGCGTAAAAAACTATTCGATTCTTCTGTAAAGTCTTTTACACACGATTTGCCTATAGGGAGGCATTCAATGGAATTGAGTATGTCGGTGTAAAAACTTATACTGTCATAGTCCGCGAGCGTAAGATGGCGAGAGCTTTGATTTGTAATTTTAAGCTGCGTCTTATTTCCTTTTTCTTGTGTTTTATTCCCATTATCCGGTTTTGGTGTATTTACCGGACACCCCGAAAACGAAACCATAACACCGATAAGTACAGATAATAATAAATATTTTTTCATTTTAGTTTCTCCTTTTAATATGCGATATCCGTAACAGACGGAACCATTCCACCGATAGCTGTAATAGCTGCGTTTTTATCCCTATAGCTTTAGTTTAGAAACCAATTTAAGTCTCTAGAAAATGAGGAACCTTCTTGTATCACACGTATATCGCCATCAATGCTATAAAGCTTTCTTTTCCCTTTACCTATTGAAATTTCATCTGCTGTTTTTAAATGATAGATTCCTATATCAAAATACAAGGCAGCTGAACATGCATCGTCCAGTGGTATACTGGCTTGTTCGCCACTTTTGATAAGATAAGGAGTAGGCGATTCCTCATTTACAGTTTTAGGATGTTTACCTGCATACGTTACTGCAGATATCGCTTGTGATGTATTATTTTGAATGATCAACACGGTAGCCATAGCACACGCTTCGCTCATAGGGATCGCTTTTTGCTCGCCGTCTTTAACCACAAGCGTATTATCAGTAAAGGTAAAGATTTTGTTATCTCCTTTCTCCAATATGATAAGCTCGTCCGTTCGGGCTTTCAGTGAACCGACCGTAAAGTAAATATAGCTGCGGCAAGGGGTATCACCCTGCATTACTTTCCATGAAGAGCCACGCACCAGCTCGGTTCCTGTTTCAATTGTTTTTGTACTGCTACCTGTTCCTATGGTTGTTGAGCTCGTAATTTTTTTGGTTCCATTATACATTACTGATGAAAAATCCGTAGAAGTTTGATTGCTGATGGTTAGTACAGCATCGTAATATACTACTGTTGTAGTTGTATTCTCTTTATGTTTATGCGGCTGTTCACATCCTGCAAATAGAACCGATGCGCCAATAAATGCGAATAATAATATCTTTTTCATAGTATTTCTCCTGAATTTAATAGCTAATATCCGTAACAGCCGGAGCGGTTACGTTTGTTCCGTTACACTGAAAGCTGTAGACTTTGCCCCGTTCAAGTAAAAACGGTTCAACCGTAATTGTACTTGCACTATCCGTAACAAAAAATTTAAGTACCTGCATTGTTTCTGAATTTGCAATGTCTGAAATACTTAATTCATAAAAACCGAATTGTCCGCTTGCCAGATTAAGTTCTACTGAGCCGAGTTTTTTTAAGTAGGTGTTTCCCAGCAAAACTTGAAAACTTTTGCTTCCTGTGTTCTGCACCTTGATGTAGCAGTGTATAAATTTCAGTTGACCGCTTGCAGGCTGTAAAATGGTCTTAGTATATGATTTATCTTTTTCAAGAACAAGGGTAATATTTGAAAGTTCCCGTTCTGCCTGCACATACAAGGCTTCTTCCGTACCGGAAGTAAAGCCATCAGCAAGCTGTACAAAATAACGGATATAAAATACATCGCCTATTATTTGATCTTTACTTGCAGGGAGTTTTACTGCTTCGGTAGCTCCTGCCGGTACTGTGGCAATAGGCTTTGTAGAAGTGTCGATAGATGACGGGTTTACGTTCATATAAACGTCAGCTTTAAATGAAGATTCATTAAAAAAATTGACTGTTACGGTGTTTATATCCTCAACTTCCTTTTCTTTCTCTTTTTGTTCCGGTTTTACCGCATTTGGACATCCTGCAAGTAAAAATACAATTAGGAAAACATAAAACATTTTTTTGTACATATCAAACTCTCCTTATGGAAATAAAATTGACGCTGTTATTCTTCCTGTGTATTTAATAATTACCTCTTACAGGAAGATTTTTAATAATCTTGACAAGTTCAGGATTAGTTACTATAGGAGCAAAACGTCCGCTGGGGAACGTTATTCCTTTATCGCTAACGGTAACTTCATCGATTGTACCGTCTTTATTATAGATAGTAGTAGCTTTATATGAATTACCTGTTTTAAATTTAGTCCATGAATAACGATTATATTCAATCCCATACTCTACACCATTAAAAAAATGTAAATAATACTTATATTGTCCGTCATCTTCTCTCAATTCTCCCAAATAAAATACTTTATCATTTAAAATTCCGTTTTCTTCCGATAAATTTTGTGTAGTTGTCGTCGCAATGTTGTTCAAACAGCTTATAAAAAGAAAACAAAAAACCGCAAATATTAAAAAAAGCTTTTTCATAAATTAACCTCTTTAAAAAAACTATCTTGAAAATCGGCTTTAAATTAAAATATAAACTTGTATTTAGGTATAGTTAAATTTTGTTTCATGTTTTTCTACCGAATAATATTAGTCAGATTGTAGTACGTTTAAAATGCAATCTTTTTAAACAATTATGCAGACTTTACTTATAACACCGAAGGTAAAAGATACCACCAAAGTTTTTATGGCAATACCTTTTACCTTAAAATGTTAGTGGCTTATTTATTTTTACTCACCAAATAAAGCCTTCTCTACATCAAGTTTATTACCCACACCATCTTCCACAACACCGCCATTTCCGCTAATATCATAAGGCGTAATGTCAGAAAGGATAACTTCGCTAGTACTGCCGGTTACCTCAAGTTTGTAAACACAGTCCTTTTTAAACTCAAAAAACTCAGCTGCCGTATAAACTGGACCGCTTACAAAATGACCGGCACCAATCTTCAACTTTAAAGTATCAGGAAGTGTATTTTGACCTACGGTTGGGAATGGAATAAAGTACGTTTCTTGCTCTCCACTATTAACCGTTGATACGTTGATAGATGTTCGAAGCCTTTCACGTGCTTTATAGAGGGACATACCTTTACTGTGATTGTTGATTAATGTAATATAACAACCGCCGGTTGTAAAACCGGCTTGGTTTGCTTCCTCCCATAATGCACCGAGTTCAAGGTTGTTATCTCCTACCTTAAACACTTTTTGGTCAAAAATAGGTTTTCCAAATTTATCTACCGGCTTTATAGAATACATTTCTTTTTTCTTTGGACTATAGCGTCTAAATACGGGAAATATAACCATATCAGTAAGCGGTGTAACATTTAAAATGATATTTGCATGCATACTGGGGACATATCCTAAAACTTCACCATCAGGAGAGTTTAAACGAAGCTCAATGTTATACTTAGAGTTGTTAGTACATACAACTCTTGCATCTCCACCTAGTTTACTCGAAACGCGATAAAGAACTTCGTTGTCAGGATTTCGTTCGGCATTTTTGTTATAAAAAGCATATAAAGAGGTAAAAATGTCTTTTAAACCTGAAAGATTGTTTTTGTGTTTATTATACTGTTCCTCAGTAACAAATAGTACAGGAAAATCACATGTTTCAGCAAACAACTGTGGATTCCGCTTTAAGCCAACCGTGTCGCCAGCTTTAATACCGCCAAGCATTTTATCCTTTTCAATAGCACTCTTAAATGCTATAAGGTTAATTGCTGTCTCGTTTTTCACACGAATGCAATAGTCAGAGTGATTTTCCCATGAAACAACAGGTCCTGTATTTTCCGGTTTCGGCGTAGGAGCTGGTGCTGGTGCCGGTTTCTGCGTGGGTGTTACCTTTTTACTCTGTTCACAGCTCATAACTACTCCAAGCACAATGCTTAGAACCAATAGAACACAAATTCTAAAAACAGATTTAGTTCTCATATAAAACTCCTTTTCTGCACAGTGCAGAATTTAAATATTTTAAAAAAGCATCCGTCCTGTACAAGACTGTTCCGCCGCTTTGAGCGGATAGAATTTTGTAAACATTCCGAATACGCTTTTTTGACCAAAGAAAAACCCGTATTCCGTTTATGCACAATAATGCATACGGAGTATACGGGTTGATAGCGTTTGAGATAAATATTATTGTTGTTTAAAGATATGAATAAGGATTTTACACACGGAGTAGAAGAAATTATTAAAAAAAAGAAGAAAAATAATGAAAAAAACGGGATGAGGGGCTTGACAAAAAAAATTAATTTTTCATAATTTTCTTGTCGCTTGTCGCTTGTCGCTTGTCGCTTGTCGCTTGTCGCTTGTCGCTTGTCGCTTGTCGCTTGTCGCTTGTCGCTTGTCGCTTGTCGCTTGTCGCTTGTCGCTTGTCGCTTGTCGCTTGTCGCTTG
>CAUTTN010000025.1:0-16619 GCA_963541225.1 uncultured Treponema sp. | reverse complement strand
ATTTTCTGTAAACAGAAAATTTGCCGGTTCAAAACTCTTTCGATTATAAAACCTATTTTGTGAAGTAAATAAAAATTCAAATATGGGATATTGAAAATCAACGTACCACGTCGGGGTATTAAACTCTCCGCACGGATAAAAAAAGCTGCAATAAAATAAATTTACAGCAAAGCCTAAAATGTAAAGAAAAAATATATTTATTAAAATATTTTTTAATTTATTATAAATTTTCGGTGGGGGGGGGTAAAGTTAAGTTAACATCTTTAAATGACTTTTTAAGCAAAGAAACCTTTTTTGAGAAAAAATTTATTTTTAAGTTATTTAAACTTGCCTTATCCATTGAAGTTATTATGTGATATAAAATCTGATTTGTCAAGTACTAAGTTTAAAATTATTATCAACAAGCGATTTTGTAGTCAAACGAGGCAGGAAGGGAACCATGTTTTGGCTGCATTAATTAGTCATCTGTTTCGGTACGAGAGACTAAAAACGATGACTCATAGATTAAGTCGGGTTTCTTTTTTAAAAATGGTTTGGGTATCAGGAATTAATTATAATTTTTTGCTGATGATTACTTCCGATTATTTCGTACTTTACTTAAAATATAAAAAAGGATATACTCATTACGTATAAAATATATTTTGTAGTTTAATGTGTTAAAGTACAAAATTAAAGGAAAGGTTATTAATGGACATAAAAAATCGAATCGCCGCATTAAGGCAAAAAATGGAAGAACATTCTTTAAGTGCTTATTTGGTACCGTCTTCGGATCCCCATCAAAGCGAATATCTGCCTGAAAACTATAAGACACGGGCATATATTTCAGGTTTTACGGGTTCTGCGGGGACGGTGGTTATTACAAAAACAAAAGCAATTTTGTGGACGGACGGACGTTATTTTTTACAAGCGGAAAATGAGCTTAAAGGTTCCGGCATAGAACTTTACCGAATGGCTGAACCTAACGTACCTACGATAAATGAATTTTTAAAAGCAGGGCTTAAAAAAGGCGAAAAACTGGGAATGGATGGTAAAGTTGTTTCGCTTCAAATGTACGAAGCTATGCAAAAAGAGTTAACGGAAATAGAACTTATTACTGGTATAGATCTTATAGGCGAGATTTGGAATGACAGACCTTCACCGGTTTTGAGTAAAGCCTTTGTTCACGAAGAAAAATACACAGGAAAAAATACGAAGAATAAAATTGCGGAAGTAAGAAAAATGCTTACCGAAAAAAATGCGGATTCTACAGTAATAGGAGCTTTGGAAGATGTTTGCTGGCTCTTTAATATTCGCGGACGGGATGTTAAATGCAACCCTGTCGTTACTGCCTATGCTTTAGTCGATCAGACAAAAGCGGTTTTATTTATAAATAACAAACAAATTTCCGAAGAAGTAAAATCTTATCTTGCTTCCCAAGAAGTTCAAATAGCCGATTATGAAGATGTTTTTACTCAAGCCGAAAAACTTACGGGAACCGTTTATCTTGATCCTTCACGGACAAACGTCTACCTTAAAAGCAAAATAAAAACCGAAATAAAAAAAGGCTTAAACTTAACTTCAAGTTTAAAAACGGTAAAAAACTCCGTCGAATTACAAAATTTTGATGATGCAATGGAAAAAGACGGTGTTGCTATGGTAAAGATTATAAAATGGGTTGAAGAAAATGCGGCAAAAGGTATTACCGAATGGGATGTAAGCGAACAACTTTTAAAATTTAGAGCTGAAGGAAAAGATTTTATAGAAGAAAGTTTTGAAACCATTGCAGGTTACGGACCCAATGGTGCCGTAATTCACTACGCTCCATCGCCTCAAAAATGTGCGAAACTGGAACCTAAAAGCTTTTTACTGCTCGACAGCGGAGGACACTACATAAACGGAACGACCGATATTACAAGAACTATAATGCTGGGTTCTCTCACACAAGAAGAAAAAGAAAACTACACTCTAGTATTAAAGTCCCACATAAACCTTGCTTGTGCAAAATTTAAAGCAGGAACGACCGGTTTTGCCCTGGACACAATAGCAAGAACTCCTTTTTGGGATTTAGGAAAAGATTACAAGCACGGAACAGGGCACGGGGTAGGTTATGTATTGTCGGTTCATGAAGGTCCTCAATCTATTTCGGGAAGATATGTAGATGCACCCATGCAAATTGGAATGGTTACTTCCAATGAACCGGGAATTTATATTGCAGGAAAACACGGTGTAAGGATAGAAAGTCTTATAGTAACCGAAGAATTTATGAAGACGGAACATGGCGAATTTCATCAATTTAGAACAATAACCCTGTGTCCTATAGATACACGTCCTATAATTAAAGAAATGCTGTCCGAAAAAGAAATCGAATGGTTAAATAACTATCATAAAGAAGTGTTTGAAAGACTTTCTCCATATTTAAATGATGAATACAAAGCCTTTTTAGAAGAAAAAACGAAAAAAATATAGGTGAAAATTGTATTTTTACTCGACAAAGAGTAAAAAATGCAGTAAAATATATGTATAAATTATCATCAAAATAGGAGTATTTAAGATGAAAACATTAAATTGTGATATTTGTAGAAAGGAATTGGTTCAGCCTGTCGCCGGAAGGACATATTGGCATATCCGTGAATACGATGTTTGCGAGGCTTGCAAAGACGTAATTGATTTTAAGTTAAGACCTGTTTTAAGAAAACATTTTCCGTATTCGCAAGACTGGTATGAACACGAATTTATTTCTCTTATAGAAAAAGGAATAGCGGCTCGCCGTCCTTGATATCCGCTCGAATAAGGTCATGGCCCGGTTTTGCCGGGCTTTTTTTTAATAAGTAAAATTTCGGAAAACTATTTAATCCGGTTATCTGCCATTAAATTCTTTAATCATCATAAACCTAAAATAAGATAATATGACAAGAGGATAAATAGTAAAAATATTGTTTTAAAATTGTAGTGCATTTAAGTAAACGAATTAAAAATATAATCTTAAATAAGTTTTTTTATGCAGGCACTTTTTGGAGAATAAATTTAAGATGAAAATAGGAATTTTTACCGATTGCTACTATCCTCAAATAAACGGTGTAATAACTTCTACAATTAACTTAAAAACTTTTTTAGAAAAGCTGGGGCATGAGGTTTATGTTATAACTGCTGCCATATCGGATTTTACGGATAATGATACGGAACATATTATAAGGGTTCATTCACTTCCTTTTTTTAAATTGAGCGAATTCAGAATAGGTTTTGCAATAAAATACAGTCCGGCGTATAACAGAATTAAAAAACTTGATTTTGACATTATTCATACACAAACGGAATTTACAATAGGTTTATTGGGAGTTATAGTTGCAAAGGATTTAAAAATTCCTTTAATTCATACATATCATACAGTGCATGAAGAATATACACATTACATTTCAAACTTTGGGGAAAAACCTTTAAAAAAACTTGCACGGTTTGTTTCAAAAAAATTTGTAGAACGCTTTTCTGCGGTGATAGTACCGACTCAAAAAACTAAGGACTTGCTTTTAAGCTACGGCATAAAAAAAACAATTTATATCGTTCCTACAGGAATTAACTTCGATAAATTTAAACAGCAAATAAAGGATGAAGAAATTATTCGGATAAAAGAAAAATACGATATAAATGACAGCTATTTCAATCTTATTTTTTTGGGGCGTATTTCAAAAGAGAAAAATATAGATATGCTTATAAAAGCCTTACCTAAAGTACTTGAAAAAAACAAAAAAATAAATTTAATCGTTGTAGGAGATGGACCTCATAAACAGGAAATTAAAGAAACCGTAAATTCGTTAAAGTTAAATTCTAATGTAATATTTACGGATAGAATTCCGAATGAACATGTTCCGGTGTATTACAGATTAGCGGATCTTTTTATAAGCCCATCAAAAACGGAAACACAAGGGCTTACAATTTTTGAAGCCATCGCCTCCGAAACCCCTGTACTTGTCTATGACGATACAAATATCGATGGAATTATTTTTAATAAAAAGTCGGGGCTTCTTTTTAAAACTGAAGAAGAATTGATAGATCAAATACTTTTTTCTGCAAAAAATCCTGCGGCTTTAAACGAATATGCAAAAGCTGCTTATAAAAATATTGAAGAATTATCTTCGGATAAATTTGCAGAAAAAGTTTCTCAAATATATATGGATTTAATAAACGGGCAACCGGAAAAACCCGATTAGATTTGTTTCGCATCCTTTGGAATTAAAGATGTCTCATCTGCAAATCCGCTTAATTGGATTTGCAGATATAGAATTTTTCAAATAATTTAAGATTATATAAGCTTCTAAAAATTTAACAAAGTTTTTAAAGTGTGTATAATAAACTATAAAATTTTATTTTAAGGAAAATATTATGAAAGAACGTTTGGATAATTTAAGAAAAAAATTAATAGAAACGGAAAAGCAAATTGAAAATCCGGATTTAGTAAAAGATGTTTTAAAATACAAAGAAGTTATGCGTGAACACTCTTATCTTTCAAAATTAATGGGGGAATACGATAATTATCTTTCAATAGAAAAACAGATTGAAGATTCTAAAACTCTTATTCAGGAAGAAAGCGATCCGGATTTAAAAGATATGGCACGGGAAGAATTACATGCTTTGGAAGAGGCTTTAAAAAAAAGTGAAGCCGATTTAAAAATGCTTTTAATTCCGCCTGATCCGCTTGAAGAAAAAAATATAATTATGGAAATACGCGGCGGTACCGGAGGAGAGGAAGCGGCTTTATTCGCTGCCGACTTATTCAAAATGTATACCCATTATGCGGAAACAAAAAATTGGAAATACGAAATAATTTCTTTAAATGAAACAGAGTTGGGCGGTTATAAAGAAATAACTTTTTCTATTTCCGGAAAATATGTTTACGGTAGTTTACGATATGAATCGGGCGTGCACAGAGTTCAACGGGTGCCGGAGACAGAGGGATCCGGACGTATACATACCAGTGCAGTAACCGTAGCGGTTCTTCCTGAAGCTGAGGAAACCGAAATCGACATCAAACAAGAAGATTTGCGTATAGATGTTATGCGTGCGGGCGGGCCCGGCGGACAATGTGTTAATACAACGGATTCGGCGGTACGGATTACGCATTTGCCTACAGGTTTAGTAGTAATTTGTCAAGATGAAAAAAGTCAAATAAAGAATAAAGCAAAGGCAATGAGGGTTTTAAGAAGCCGGCTTTATGATTTGGAAGAAAGTAAAAAGCAGGCTGAACGGGCAGAAAATCGAAAGTCGCAAGTAGGTTCAGGCGATCGCTCCGAAAGAATCAGAACTTACAATTTTCCGCAAAACAGAGTAACCGATCACCGCATAAATTTAACTCTTTACAAATTGGATGCAATTATGCAAGGAAGCCTTACAGAACTTGTTGATGCCCTTTGTATTGCCGCCCGTGAAGAAATGATGCATGCAGCAAATCATAACTTAGAAAAATAATGTACACAATCGAAAAAGCCCGCCGTGAGGCGGGTGATATTTTTCTCTCTTCATTTTTTTTAATAGAAAATAAAAAAAACTATGGAATAAAAGAAGCTTTACTTGATGCCGATATTTTAATTTCTTATATCCTAAAAAAAGAAAGAGCATGGGTAATAGCACATAAAGATTTCGACTTTTCCGAATTTAAAAATGAATTTAAAAAAGCAGTGCAAAAAAGAAAAGGCGGATTGCCTATTGCTTATTTAACAGGTTTAAAAGATTTTTATAAACACTCTTTTTTTGTAAATACAAATGTACTAATTCCAAAACCGGATAGCGAGTTGATTGTAGAAAAAGCAATTTTTTTTCTTAAAGAAAAATATAATAGCCCCGAACATATAAAAAAAACTTTTTATATGTTGGATATTTGTACAGGCTCAGGCTGTATAGGAATATCCGTCGCAGCAGAATTTTTTAATTACATAAACAATAAGTATTCTTTTTTACAAAATGATATAAGTAATTTTTTTAAATATAGATTTAAACTTGTGCTTGCCGATATTTCGGATTCTGCATTAAAAGTATGTAAAAAAAATGCAAAAACAATTTTGCCCGATCCTATTTTACAAAATACACTTATTATTAATTCGGATTTAAAAGAAATATTTTATCTTGTGGAAAATAAAAAGTATGATCTTATAACTGCAAACCCTCCTTATGTTCCGTCTATTATCACAAAAAAAATCTTAGCAGACGGAAGAAAAGAGCCCCGCCTTGCTTTAGATGGCGGTGAAGACGGGCTTGATCTAATAAAACCTCTTGCAATAAATGCTTTTACTGCATTGGATACTCATGGTAAAATATTTACCGAAGTTGGAGAATATCATTCGGAAGAAGCTCTTAGTATTTTTAAAAATGCAGGATTTCATTCTTCAATAATTTATAAAGACTTATCGGGTCAGGATAGAATAATAGAAGCCGAAAAAAATTAACCGAAAATACGGTTATTTTTTTAACCTTCTTTTGTCCAATCCGTTTTTTTATTCATGGATAATATAATATCGTCAGTAATACTTCCTATTAAATCTTTAGGATTACTCTTTCTATTTTTATAAATACATTTATGAGAAAGTACATGAGGGGTAATAATTTTTAAATCGGTATCTTCAACCCATGTTCTGCCTTTTGCAAGAGCCGTAATTTTTGCAAACTGCAAAAGTTGAATTGATGCTCTTGGAGAAGCTCCTATTTGTATTTCGGAATTATTTCTTGTAGCATTACAAATATCGATTATCGCTTTTAGTAATGCCTTGTGACAAAAAACATTTTTTTGTTCTGAGCGGGAAGTTTTTATATCATCGATATTTATTATCGGTTTTAATTCGGGTAAAAATGAAGCTCCCGAATTTCCATTTAATATCTCTAAAGCCGATTCATCATCAGGATAGCCTATAGACAAAGATACCATAAATCTGTCAAGCTGTGCAGGCGGCAGCGGATATGTTCCAAGTGTTTCTACCGGATTTTGTGTTGCTGCTGTAAAAAAAAGTTCGCTCAATTTATGAGTTCTTCCCCCGATACTTACTTGTTTTTCTTCCATGACCTCAAGGAGGGCTGCCTGAACTTTAGGCGGAGTTCTATTTAACTCATCAGCTAAAAATATATCGGAAAAAACGGGACCTTTTAAGAATTCAAAAGTTTGGTTTTTTGTATTAAATACATCGACACCTGTTATATCGTAAGGTAAAAGATCCGGTGTGCATTGGAGTCTTTTAAACTCGGCTTGTTGTACATGCCCATCATTATCCGTTTTGTATATAAGTTTTGATAAAGCCTTAACCATTGTAGTTTTTCCTACTCCGGGAATATCATCCAGCAGAACATGTCCCCCTGCCAAAAAAGCGGAAATAAATAATTCTATAACTTCGTCCTTGCCTTTTATTATAAAAGAAATGTTTTTCTTTAATTCATCTACAATTTGTTTTGTATTCATAAGTTACAGTATACTAAAAAAAATAAATTTGTCTATAATTGCTATCTTAAAGTTTTACCGAAAAGATTTTTTTTACATTTTCATTTATAATAGATTTAAATTTATTTAAACTCAATTTTTCTATTTTTGTGCTATTCTCATAGAGAATACCGCCGCCTTTTTTTAACAATCTAAAAGTTAAGATACTATTTTTATGCACTATATATAATTCAAATTTAGAATCGGGTCTATATATAAATCTTGAAGATTTTATTAGTTTTTTAATTTTATTTTCAGAAACTTGTAAAGTTTTAACATCAACATTTATATTTACCGGAAGTTTTATATCAAAATCCAAAAAACCTGAAGGATTTATATCGTACATAGATTCCAAATATATATTATACAGTTCAGGCGATTTTTTTATTGCAATCTTAATACCTTCACCATAAAGATCTTTTAATAAAAATCTTTCCCATTCTTGATCTATACTATTTATGCCTTTGTTTATAAGTGATAAATCTTTTAAATAAATTCCTTTTTCGGCAATATAGCTTGCAGCACTTTTAGGAATTAAATCTGTTTCTATCTTTTCGGATTTTTCCAAATACTTTAATGCTTTTTTACCTTTGTCTTTAAATGCCGGATAATAATAACTATTTATGCGTAATACATATAAAGGATTGTTTATATCTGAAGGAGCTTGTATCTTATATTCTTTTGCAGCTTTTAACTTATATGTCCTCTGCAATGAATCATAATAATTAGATTTCAATTTATAGTTTATTTTATCTTTTAAGTTTTTTAATGAGTCGAGAGGATTTACTGTAAGACGAGTTTTTTCATAATTATATTTTTGTTCATATAATTTTTGTTGAAGTTCGTACAATGTATTTTTGAATTCTGTTACACTTAAACCGTAATTAGATATCCATGATTCATTTTTATTTTGTAATTGTGACAGAATATATTCTTCAGCTTGTTCTGTATGACCGGCTTTTAAATAAGTATCGGCGATGCCCAATGCTGCAAGCGGGGTATCGTCAATTGCAGCTGCTTGAATATATGCCGATAATGCTTTTTTCAAATTATTACGGCGATCTTCCATTTCTGCAATCATCATGTAACTTGAGTTACGCTCATGCATTTGTAAAGCAAATTTAGCATCCTCCAATGCCTGATCAAATTTATAAAACTGACGTTCCAGTATAGCTTTATTATAACTATAAATAGAAACAGCTTCTTTACGGTTTAAAGCATTTGCAATTTTTATTGCTTTGGAGTAAAACTTATGTGCATTTTCGTAGTCGAATATTTCACTGTATAAAGTCCCTAAAGAATTGCAAACTGAAGCATCATCACCATACTGTTTTATATTTTTTAAAAGTGCATTTATTCCTTCTTGTTCCTTATGGCATTTAAAACAAAGCCATCCGTAATTAGCCCATCCGAAACGGTCTTCGGGTACAAGTTGTACATATTTTTTTATATATTCGAGGGCTTCATCAGGCTTATTTAAAAATGCGGCAGAAGAAGAAGCATAGTATAAAAGAGATGTATTGCTGTTATTTATGTGCAGTCCTTTTTTAAAAGTTTTATATGCAGGGCTAAATAGTTCTTTATTGTAATAAATTGTTCCAAGCATTAGTAAAAGCTGATCGGCGGTAGGATATTCTTTTATTCCTTCTTGTAATATTTCTAATGCTTTTTCCCAATTTTCGGCATTAATTGCTTCATCTGCATTTTTAATAATATCATCAAGAGGTAAACAAAAAATAGGAAATGAAAAAAATAAAAATATAAAACTAAAAATTTTTTTCGTCATTAAAGTTTCTCCTTTTTTTTTACAGCATTAAAAATTTTCAAAGCATCCTGAACGTCTTCATTAGAGCAAAGATTTGAAAATTTAGCCTTTTGAACTAAAATTTTTACGGCAATATCCGTATCTTTTGTTATTCTTTTTTTCCGTATGATACCGGCTATTGTTAAAATAATCTTTCGATTATTCTTAGAAAATTTTATTATTGTGTACGGATAAATTTTATAAACAAAAACAGCAAATATAACAAATAGTAAAACAGCAAAAACAAATATATTTTTATTCGTTTTAAAAAATAATTTTATATTATTTGTTGAAGATATATCCTCTGTGATTAAGTCCATTATTTTTATATCATTACGTTTTTCCAAAATTTCGGTCAATAAAGAATTAAATTCCTCTCCTCCGGCATTTTGACTAAAATTCAAGTTTTCTCCTTCTGCTAATATTGAAGTTGTTGCATCAAAACTAATCCACCCTATATAAGGAAAAAAAACTTCAGTCCAAGCATGAGCCATATTGGAACGGACAGGATAATAATTTAAAATTCCAGATTCGGGTTGAACAAAAAACCCTACTGCAACCCTGGCCGGAATACCTATGCTTCTTAACATTAAAGCAAACGAAAAAGCATAATATGTGCAATAACCTTTTTTTGCTTCTTGTAAAAAGAATCTTAGTTGGTTTCCGTCGGGAGCTTTTCCGGGCTTTAATGAATACCTGAAATCTCCATTTAAAAAATATTCTTGAATAGCAAGAATTTTATCCGAATAAGTTTCTACCTCGGCAGTAAGCTCGACAGCTTTATCATGTACAAGATTTAAAGTTTTATCATCGATTGTTGTATAAAACTCCAAATCTTTTTTATTTAAACCTTCTTCAATATTTCCCGACGGAAAATCGAAACTATAAATGTCATCTGCAAAAGAATAAACGGCATCACTGAAGACTTTATAACCTCCGTTAAATTTTAAACTATCCCATATCCGATACGGAATTATTTTGGTAGGATAATCCATAGATATAAAAGACGACGGAGGCATATTTATAAAAAAATATTCTTGTTCTATATTTTGTCGTAAATCAAATTTTGTATGAGCAATTAGTTTTTCATTTTTAGGCACCGAATATAATTGCTGCTTTTCGTTTGGTGCTTTTTTTTCGTAAAACCCTTTTGCAGGATCCCAGCCCGACAGGTATAGACGTCTTAACATGTTGTGAGAAAAATCTTTATCAAAGTGTGTAATTAAAATTAAGTCATCATTTATCTTGATTTCATGTTGTAAGGTAAGATAATTTGAAAAGTCGAATTTGAAAAAATTTTGTTTTAAAAGTCCTCCATTGTTTACAATTGACATTGCAGTATAATTTTTTAAAATAAAAAATATAATTACGGTTAAAAGAGGTAAAAAAACAATAAAGAAACGTATTATTTTTTTTCTAAAATTTAAATAAAAAAATATTCCTGTAAGTTGCAAAATAAAAAAAACGGATGCAAATATTGCACCATAAATCGGATATTCAAATATTGTTAACGAATAATTTGATTGCGGTAAAAATAAAAGACAAAAAATAATAAAAAATATTATAGGTTCATAATATTGGAATTTTTTATTCTTTAAAAAAATTATTGTAATAAAACTTATAAAAAATGTTTGAAAGATTATAAAAGGAATTATTGCAGTAAGATAAAGATATAATATATCAAAAAATTCATGCGATACAATTTTACATATTAATAAAACTAATAGCCAAAATATGATACAGGAAGAGCTTATTAAAATAAATGAAGCTGAAAATTTTATTTTATGTTTTTCTATTTTACAGCATAAATAGGTTATAATTAACGACCATAAAGGCAATACAAACGGAGGTAAAACTTCAAAAAAATAAAATGAAGGAATATAGCTTAAAATCATAATTGAACATGTTCTTAAAAGCATAAATATCTTAAATTTCACATCCATAAAAGCCTCTTGTAATTATTTCATTTTTTTGTGTGCTAACCTTATTATTCAATATCTTTTTTTGTTTATTTATTTTTTTTATTTTCCGAGTGTTAAATAAAAAATTATAAAGCATATTTTTATTGTCGTTTATTTCAACAATAGGACCTAAATAAAAAATAATATTATCTTTGCCGGATAAATATTCAAAAAACTTTTTTTCTTTTATATTATGACCGTCAGGCATAATAAAGTAAAGGAAAGGATTCTTTTCTTCTAAATTTTCTTGTAAAATAAAATCGTTTAATTTTAAATTAATTTCGGATTTTTTATTTATTGCATTTTTTAAAATCTTTATTTGAGGAACTGCAAAATAATTTTTTATTTTTTCAATTCCGTTTTCATCATCATTCAAAACGGTTTTATAAATAAATTCGTTTTTTTCAAAATCATAAAATAAAAAATTAAAACTCAATCCCAATGTATAAAGATATATTGCCACCGATGCCGCCCTATTTATAAATTCGTCAAACATTGTTTCCTTAAATAAAGAATGTTTTTTTAAAATAGGTTCTTTGATATATATGGTGAAAAGTTTTTGAGGCGGCGGCATAAAATCTCCCTGATTTACGGAAAGCTCATCCGTATGAGCATATAACTTCCAATTTATTTTGCGTATATCATCTCCGGGAACATAAGGTCTGGTTTCATAAACTTCATCTGTCCGCCGCATGTTAATTTTATTGCCGGATAATGGCATAAAAAAATTAGGTATTTTAAAATTTTCAACTTCGGTAATTTGCGGTAAAAAAGTAAGATTTGCTGTAGTTTTTTCTTCTTTAAAAAATTTGATGTAAAAAAAACCTGCAATATCCGAAATAAAAATATATTCTTTTTGTAAAGTGAATACGCCTCTTTCGTTATCGGAAAAAAGTTCTTCGGTTATTCCTCTTTTTTTTAGTTGTATTTCAATATTGAGATGACGATGAGTTATTTTATCGATAAAAAAATTGAATCCGTAAAGGGCAGAAATACCCGGAAACAAATACGGAAACTTTGTAAGTTTTTTCGTATTACGGTAGGGTGTTATAAAAACTTTATTGTTTACAAATTCGGTTTTGCAGGTAGTTTTTTTCCATATAGCGGAAGTGAGTAGCATAAAAATAAAAGTTTGTAAAAAATATATAAATAGTCCGCTTCCGCATATTGTTGTCAATAATTCACCATTAAAAATTCCAAAGGCTGTAAGCAGTATGGAAAAAATCATATAAATTATGCCTGTAATGGTAAGCCTAATTTTTTTCATTTTTATATATTAACATTTTTTTTAAACAAAAACAACAATTAAAAATTAAGTATTTGAATGATTGCTTTATTCGTGCGGAGGGGTTAATATTCCGACGCTCTGCGTCATAACAACGGGTATTAAAGCCGGCTGAAACCACTTTATGAGAACAGCATACCCCGATGCTCTGCGTCGGAATTGTTGATTTTCAATTTTCACAAATTATAAGTATTTGATTTTTTTTCTTTTTTATGTTAAAATTTAAAAACTTAATTTTAATGGAGTTTTTATATGAAAAAGACTAAGATTGTTTGTACTATAGGACCGGCTTCGGAATCCGAACAGATTTTGGCGGATATGTTTAAGGCAGGATTAAATGTATGCAGACTTAATTTTTCTCACGGTACTCATGAAGAACACAAAGTCAGAATAGATAGAATAAAAAAGGTGAGAGAAGATTTGGGTTTGCCTGTCGCAATTATGCTGGATACTAAAGGTCCCGAAATACGATTGGGAGTTTTTGAAAAACCTGTAACGATAATTCAAGGGCAGGAATATGTTATAACTACAAAAGATGTTTTGGGAAATAATTCTATGTGCAGCATTTCTTATAAGGGGCTTCCAAAAGAAATTAAGCCTAAAAGCAGAGTTTTAATAAATGACGGCTTGCTTGAATTACAGGTCATAGAAATTTTAAACGATACCGATATTGAATGTGTCGCAGTAAATTCGGGAGTTTTAAGCAGTAAAAAAGGTGTAAATATTCCCGGACTTAAGGTTAATTTGCCTTATATGAGTGAAAAGGATATAGCCGATATTGAATTCGGTATAAAAAATGATATAGATTTTATAGCGGCATCTTTTACGCAAAATGCGGATGATGTTATGCAGATAAGAAAACTTTTAGAAAAGCATAACAGTAAAATCGGTATTATTGCAAAGGTCGAAAATCAAGAGGGCCTCGATAATATAGATCCTATTTTAAAGGTTGCCGATGGTCTTATGGTTGCCCGCGGCGATTTAGGTGTGGAAATAGAACCTGAAAGAATTCCTCATGTGCAAAAAATACTTATACGCAAAGCCAATCTTTCAGGAAAACCGGTTATTACGGCAACTCAAATGCTTGAGTCCATGACTCATCATTTACGACCTACAAGAGCCGAAGTTACGGATGTTGCAAATGCTATTTTGGACGGCACTTCGGCAGTTATGTTGTCAGGAGAGACTGCCGCAGGGGAGTATCCTGTAGAAACGGTAGCAATGATGAATTCTATAGCAACTTCTATAGAGAGTACGCTGGATTACGATAAACTTTTTGTTGAAAACATATCTTTGCATGAAACTACTATAACAAATGCAATTTCACGTGCAACTTGTTCTACGGCTTTGGCTCTTGAAGCTAATGCTATTATAACGGCTTCTGCGTCGGGAATTACTCCCAGAGCTATATGTAAGTTTAAACCCAAAGTACCAGTAATTGTTGTTACGGATTCGCCTCAAGTTATGAGAAAACTTTCGTTGGATTGGGACGTTTATCCTATACTTGCTCCGCCCATAAAATCTACGGATAATATGTTTGATGTTTGTTCCGGAATTGCAAAAAAAGCCGGTTATGTAAAAACAGGGGATACCGTAATATTAACAGCTGGAATACCTATAGGAAAAGCCGGTTCTACCAACTTGCTAAAAGTGCAAATAATAGAATAACATATATTTTAAACTTTTCTTTACCGGTAAATATAATTTTTGTTTACCGGTATTTTTTTATTTGTCTTCCAACTGCTGAAGAATTTTTTCGTTTTCGAGAGTTTTAGGTATATCTGCATATATTTCGGGTTCAAAAATCGAACGCGGTTTTACGGCATTTTGTATATTTGCATAAGCCAAATTTACAGGTTTGGAACGTATCATCGTTTCGGGATTTCTATTTAAAGCGTCCCATGCTCTGGAAGATTCGCCAAATAAAGCAATTGCTCTTCCGTTCTTTCTTGAGTCGCCATTTTGTTTTGCCAATCTATTTAAGACTACGCCCAAATTATTGGCTGTATGCATATAATCTTCTACGAATTCGGCATGGTCAGGACGTGTTTGCGGAAAAATAATACCTTTACGCATCCTTTCGGTTTCAAGCAAGCTCATTAGTTTTTCATAATAAGTTTGTGAAGCAAAATAGTTACCACGTTTAAATAGGATATTTCCAAAGCCGTATAAAAGATTTTTATCGTTCGGTTTTTCGTTGTAAGCAAGGGTCATCGCTTTCATTGCTTCGATATAGTTTTCTTTTTTATAGTGAATATATCCTATTTTATACCGAATTGAAGGAGTGTCGTTTAATTCTTTTACGGCATTTTCATAGGCATCTAAAGCAGCGTCATAGTCATAATCGTTTGCTGCATTACGCGAAATAAAGTATAAAATATCGCCGTAATTTTCGTATAGTTTTCCGATAATTTTGTTGGGATAAATCAATTTTTCTGCCGTATAATCTTTGTATTTACTTAAAGCCTTTGCATATATTTCCTGAGCTTCGTTATATCTTTTGTCGTTGGAAATAAGATCGCCGTAAAGCCTCATAGAGTCTAATTGTTTTATTAACCGTCTGGGTGTCATCTGATTACTGTTTTCGTAAATACTTATGGCTTCTTCCAAATATTGTTTTGCGGCATTAGGTTTTCTGTTATAAATAAAAAAACTGCCCATATTGTATTTTGCCTCGGGGCTTTCGGGAGCATTTTTTAAAGATTTTTCTAAAAGTTCTCTTACGTCTTCTATTTTAGCTCGCAGCTTATCAGAATCCGATGGTTTAGGTTCGTATCTTTTTTCTAAAAGATAACCGCTAAGCTCAACCAAGTCTTCGCTTGCAAGTTTTTTTCCCATAAAAATATCTTTTAAGGGTAGAACCTCTGCCAGGTTATCGGTGCGTATAAAGTATCGCATCATTCGGCTTAAAAAAACGTCTTTGTCTCCATACATATTTATAAGAGAAACATAAGTCTTTTTTGCTTCTGCATATTTTTCCGGCTGTTCGTCAGCCCAATCAAGATATGTATCGCCCAAACTCAAAAGAGCTTGTTCGTCATTTATGTGATAATCCAAAACTCTTCTTCGTAATATGGTTTCGGCTTTTTCGTAATTTCTTAAATCTTTACTCATCATTTCGGCGTATTCAATTCCGCCTTGTTTGTCATGCTTAAAATCGAATAAAAGTCTTTGGTAAATTGCTTCTGCCGATAAAAATTGTTTTTTTGCACGGAAAGCATTTGCGTATTTAAAATACCAGCTCCGTTTTTTTGTATATTGTCCGGCTTCGTCAAAGCGGTTCATTGCGGATATGTACTTACCGTTTTCTATTGCATCGAAACCTTCTCTGTAAATACCTTCTGCAACTATAGGTTTGTATATGAACTGCCTGCCCAGTACGGTTAAAGAGAAAATAAGAAGACCCGCAATGCCGGTCAAAATTGCTGCCGGGAGTATTTTATGAATAAACTTGTATTTAAAACTCTTTTTTTCTTGTTCGTATTCTTCAAATGATTTTTTATCGAATCCTTTAGGAATAGGAATGGGTTTATCCAGTATGTCTTCAAGTTTTGCTGCTATTTTTTTAAGAGACACATCCGTTACTATAAGATGGACAATCTCCATTTTGTTAAGCTCGGAGTCGTCATTATTTATAAGATAATCTTGGATTTCAAGTCTTACATTTAGCGGAAACGACGAAATCCTCGATATAAAGTGATCATAATCGGCTTCATTTATAGAAAGAGGAATCTTTCCTTCATATTCTGCTTCGTCGGTATCTTTTTTTGTTTCGGGTATTTTAAATTTTTTATCCGGCGAGAATTGTGTAAAACTTTCCGGTATCGAAAATTCGTCCATACCGCTTCCCATTTCGGTGTTTAAAATGCCGTCATCAATAGCAAATGATGTATGTTCATCTAGTTCGGGAATATCGGCATCATTAAAATTGAATTGTTCGGGAGAGGTCGGGGGTTGGTTTTGTTCCGTATCATCAATATTGCTTAAATCTGAAAGTTCAAAGTCTTCGCTGCCTTTAAATCCGCTATTGCTTTCAGCTTCTTCGATATCTTCAACGGGGCTTAAATCCATAAAACCGTCAGCTTTAATACTTTCTATATCGGAAGTATCTTCATAACCGGACGGACTCATATCGAT
>CAUTTN010000024.1:0-16641 GCA_963541225.1 uncultured Treponema sp. | reverse complement strand
AATACAAGAAGCTATAGGAGTTGCTATAAACAGGGTATAAGAAAATGAGAAAGGCAGTATATGCCGCATTAAAAAATGCGGGTTTTGAAGTTTATCACATAGGCAATATAAACAAAAAGAAAAAACCTCCGTATCTGCTTTTGGAATTTGGCAGCATGATAAAAACGCGAACATTCGGAAACCGTCGGTCTTTCAGTGTTACCGTTTTTGCTCCTGCCGGAGACATGGAAATGCTCGATACTCTTTGCGAAACAGTAATAAAAACGCTCGATAAAAAACACCTAAACAGAATATCGGACGCAAACACAGGAAAAGAGGGTTCGGCATTTTTTATAGAGTTTGCAGGATGTGCTTCCGAGTTTATGGCGGACGAATGGGATGCGGTAACAAAACAAATAGATTTTCACGTTCCATTATTCGGCAATGATTTTATGTAAAAAAGTAAAACAATTTTTTGTTTTTAAATATTTTTTTCAGGAGGTAAATAAATGAAAAAAGAAAAAACGGAATATTCATATTCTGTAGCAAGCGGAGCTGTAGCCATTCTTAACGCCGATGCAAGCGTACCGTCTCCTAATGACTGGGAAGACGAACACCCCGCAACAGGCGAAAAACGCAAACACAAAGGCGGCATTGTAGGCAAGGCGGGAACATTTAACATCGACAGCTGGTCAGGCGACGATTTAACCTTAGGCATTCTTTACGGCAAGAAAAAAGCGGAGGTTACAATTGCTTCAACAGCGGTAAACAAAAAAGCGGTAACGGTTACCGAAATGGTAAAGGATTTAAACACCGCTTTTACAAACCTTGCAGCGGCGGGGATAAAACTTAAAGCGTCAAAAACCGATAAGGGTGCAGACTATGACGATGAGTATTTAAAAATTATCGACAATGAAACGCAGAGTGCAGAAAAACTGCCGTTTTTTGCTCCCATCGGGTTTAAAGGAAGGCTTGCCGCATTACTCGGTATAACCGGTTGGGTGCTGACCGACGAAATCAAAAGTGCGAAAGGCGACTTTGAAAAAGAAAGCGGAAAATCCGTAGATGCTACAAGCGGTAAGGGTTTACGCTGTACAATCAAAGAGGCGGATAAAATCAAGGGTATAAACATCAATCTTTCTCTTTCGGGAATTGATGACGGTCTGCTTTCTCTTATGACAGGCAACACCTACAACGAAAAAACGGGGGAGATGTATTTTGATAATGCAGGAGATCCTCCTCTTTTGGCAGTCCGTTATTTTGCACAGCAATACGAAGGCGGAGAAAACCAAAAAGGGAACTTTGTCAAAATGAAAATGGTAATGTATCCCTCTTGCCGTTTTTCTGCCCCCAACGAGGAAGCAAAAGAAAGCGACTTCAACGCTGTAGAAATACAGGGTTCAGGCGGAGAAAACAAACGCAGTAATTTACCGTTAAAGTTTACAAAAACAATCGTAAAAAGCGACTACGGGAAGTTTGTAGAGTAATCGTACTGCTGCCTCATTTTTTGTAAATGGGGCAGCAGGTTTTTATCAATCAAACAAAATCAAATTTTTAAGGAAAAATAAAAATGAAAACATTCATTCAAAAAATAAAAGAGCTGATAAACAAAATCAACAAAGAAAGAGTTTTAAAATCGGAGTTTAGAAAGTTCAAAAAAGAGCTTGAAAAAAAATCGGGACGTAAAGCGGCACGCATCGCCATAGAAAGCGGAGAATGGGCAGAGTTTTATTGGGGCAGTAAAAAGCAAAAGTTTTTTATTCATAAAATCGGGTTTCAGGAACTTTTAACCTGCGGGCGGTTTCCAAATGTTCTTTATCAATTCTTAAAAGGCTTAACCGGCATATTGGGTGCGGACGATTTAAAAATGCCTGAAACCGATTTAAAAAAGCTGAAAGAGGAAGAAGACGAATTCCGCTATGAACTTGCAGAGCGGACAATGGTTTATCCGACTTATCGCGAATGCTACGACGCAATCACAGAACTTTTAGGCAACAAAGAAGCTAAACGGGAAGACGTTATTCCTAAAAACTTTCTTGATGATGTGTTTCTTTTTTATTTAGGCGAATGGGAGCGAGAGATAAAAAAAAAGTCGGCACAGCTAATTTCGAGCGGATTGGACGGGTTGCAAAATATTGGAGGACAAAACCCTCAAGCTACATAAAAAACCTAACCGATTTTGAAGCCTTTATTTTTGATGAGGCTTGCCTCGTAGCGGTAGCGGCTGCGGACAAACTGAACGAAAAAAAAGAAGAATTAAGACGGGAAAAGAAAAAAAGAGAAAAAGAATTTAAAAAAGAAATGGATAATCTTTTTAGTGAAGATGACACATAACGGACAAAGGACAGGCAGAAATGGCAAAAAGAGTAGCAGGCGATTTAGCTGCAAGATTAGTTTTAGAAACAACCCCTTTTGAAGAAAATGCAGACAAGGCTAAAAAAATTACATGGGGGCTGGAAAAAGACATAGACGGCAAAGTCGATAAGATAAACAAAAAACTGAAAGAAATAGGGCTTGGATTATCCGCAGGCATTACCCTACCCTTAACTCTTTTTGGAAAACAAGCCTTAGATACATTTACCGGTTTTGAACAGTCAATGCAAAATACCTTTTCTGTAATGGGGGCAACAAGTGCAGAAATGGAAGCGTTGAGACAAAAAGCGGAAGAAATGGGAGCTACCACTCGCTTTAGTGCAAGTCAAGCATCCGACGCTTTGTACAATCTGGGGTCTGCCGGACAAAGTGCCTCGCAAGCAATGAGCAGTCTTGACGGTGTATTACGCCTTGCAGGGGCTACGGGCAGCGACTTGGCTTTTACATCGGAAACTATAGCCTCTACAATATCACAGTTTAACCTAGAGGCGGATAAAGCCTCACATATTGCTGATGTTTATGCAATGGCAATAAGTAAGTCGCAAGCTAACATGACTAAGTTGAGTTATTCAATGAAGTATGTCGGTCCCGTAGCTTCGGGCTTAAATATAAAACTTGAAACAGCAACCGCAGCCTTGATGAAACTATATAATACAGGTTACGGCGGAGAGATGGCAGGAACATATCTTAGGGCAGGCTTACAAAAGCTCGCAAGCGGTACCGATGATTTTAAATCAAAACTTGAAAGTATCGGATTAACCTATGACGATGTTAATCCTAAAACAAATGATTTTGCGGATATTATAGACAGATTAAAAGAAAAACAAGTAGATATAAACAAGGCAAACGAGCTATTTGGAGATATTGCAGGCGGTGCAATGTCAAAGCTCATTGAAGGCGGCGGAGAAGCAATCCGTACAATGGACGGCTTATTGCAAGCATCCGATGGGGCAGCAGAAAAAATGCAGGATATACAAAACGCCTCTTTTGCAAATACAAAAGCAGAATTGGCAAGTGCCTTTGAAGCTGTACAGATTACGCTAACATCAAATGTTATTCCGGCAGTTAACATATTTGCAAAAGGTATTACTGCGGTTTTAAAAGCCATCAACGACATGCCCGTAGGTTTGCAGGTTGCCGGACAAGGCTTTGCCGCAATTGCTGCAATTGCAGGACCTTTATTGCTGATAGCCGCAAATGTTACAAAGATAAAAACGGCATGGGCGGCACTAAATGCAGTTATGGCGGCAAATCCTATTCTTATTTGGGGAGCAGCCGTAGCCGCCGCCGGAGCAGTAGCAACAGGCATAATCGCACAGGTTAGAAAGGCACATGAGGATTATATACACGGTGCAAAAAAAGGCGTGGAAGAAGTTAAAAGTTTGCAAGAAAAAGCAAAAAAAACCGGCGATGAAGGACGCAAAATACAATCACTTTTTACAGAATACGAAAGTTTAAAAAACAAGACAAAGAAAACAGCAGACGAACAGGCGAGGTATAATCAACTTCTTCTTCAATTAAAAGAGCTGGTGCCAAGTGTTACGGAAAAATTAAACGAACAAGGTGATGCAGTTATAGAAAATGAAGAGAAGATAACGCAAGCTATAAAAAATAAACTAGAACGTGAAAGGGCATTAAATGAAATGGCTCTTACGCAAGCGAAGATACGAAAAAAACAGGCAGAGATTGTCGCTAAAACTTATAAAGGGGAAGAAAAAAGCGCATTTGACGCACTAAATAAAAAACAGGAATATGTAACAAAACTTGACCAATTTTACACTAAGGTTATACAGTTCGACAAAAATCTAAAAGACAACAATAAAGTCGAAGTAGAAAGATTAAGAGCCGAAATATTAAAAGATTTTCATTCAAACAAGTTTTCTGTAAACTTTTCGGTTTTTCAACATGGAGAAGCCGGAGCGGCGGAACATACAAGAAAATATTTATTAAAGCAAAATGATTTATTAACAAAAGCAAGAGAAAAGTATCAGAAAGTTGTAGATATTAAAAATGAACAAGAGAATGCAATTAAAATATTTAACGAATTAAAAGAAAAAGAAAAACAATTTAATCAAACCCTTAATGAGTTAAATAATCCTGTAGAGCCAATCACACAAACAAAAGAACAAGCTATAAATGATTTAATGCAAAAATGGGAAGAGTTTAAAACAGTAGGGATTAATGCAGTAAAAGAGCGGAAAAAAATTGAGGGAGAAACATTCAACGAAAGTAAAGAATATTATGAGTTTTTAAAAAGGGAAATAAAAGAAACCGCAGATCTTCAAAATATTGTTGACAGCAATGGAAACAAAATAAAACTTAATGCTGAAGACCTTAAAAAGGCTATAGAGTTACGTGATAAATTCAAGAAAAAAGAAAGAGTTACAGGCACAGGAATAAAAGACAATTCCTACCAAGCACAAATTGCGGAGCTGGATAAACTCTGGCAAAGCAGAATATCAAAAGCAAAAGAATACGGGCAAAACGAAAATGAGGTAAGAAAACAATATCTTGAAAAACGGCGGGAACTCATCGAAAACGCAATAAAACAAGAAAAAGAAACCGGAGAAAAGACGGAAACAAAAAAAGGTTCGGGGGTAACTCTTGCGGACGAACTTAAAAAAACAGAGCTGCTGGGTTTGGGCGGTTTTGCTAAATACATTCAACAACAAAAAGAATTACGCTCAGAGCTTAAAAAAACGCAAGAAGAAATAATTGCTACGCAAGATAAAATTGCAAAAACAAAAGCTCGGATTGAAGAGGCGGAAAAAAACGGCAAAAGCAGAACAGAAATTGAAGCTCTCAATCAGGATTTGCAGACTGCAAAAGCGTATTCCGAACAACTTGAAGAAAAAGCACAAAATATACGGGTAGATATAAACGAAGCCGAACTGTCATTTTCGCAAATCAAAAACGGTTTAAGCGACATCGAAAAAATCGGCAAATCAAAACTTCAAATACAGCTTATCAACATAGAAGAGGAAAGAAAACGACTTTTAAAAATTATTGAAGAAAGCAGACGGGCAAAAATAGAAGCGGCAAAAGACAATGCCGAAGAAATAGCAAAAATCGAAGCAAATGCAGCAAAACAAAGAAACAAAGTTAATAAAGATGCCGACATGCAAGCACAAAACGCAACAGCTGAAGTTGCAAACACCTACCTGCAAGGAGCTATCGGTATAGCAAATACATTAACAGATGTAATTGCAAGCGCAATAGAAAAAGGCGGCGTTGACGGCTTGTCTGCCATAGCTGCCGCAGGAGATATTATCGGACAGGTAGGAAAAATGATACCGGAGCCGATCACACAAGCCGTATTGGGAGGCATAAGTGCCGCCGTAGAAATGGCAACCAAAATCGTAGGAGCTTTAAATAAGCAGGTTGAAAAAGAAGTTGCCGAAGCGAACAAAAAAGCAGATGAACTTGAACGTAAACGTTTTAATGAATTGAACAACAATATTTCCGGCGTTTTTGAAAATATTATTAAGCGAATATACGGAGTTAATAAAAATCATTTAAACTGGGAAAAAGCTCTGGATATAGGCAGTCTTGAGGTGCAGAGAAAGAAGATAGATGATTTTTTAAAAAAGGCAAAGGATCTCGAAACAACAGAAACAAGGGATAAAATCAGAAAGAGAACCGTTACGAAGGGCGAGGCTGCTTCAAGAACAGGATGGGGGAGATTTGTAAGAGGTTGGTCTGATTTTTGGTCACTAGGGCTTGCAGAAATACAATGGCAACAAAAAATACAGGAAGAATATATAGAAAAAGAGGTTCAAACCGTAGGGCAACTTTATGAGGAAATAGAAAAGGCTAGAGCAAAAGGCGATAAAAAAACTGTTGAGAGATTACAACAGGCAATACAAAAAGCACTCGAAGAACAAGCAAAAAAAGAAGGAATAAATCTTGATAAAATTGACGGAATATCAAATTATGTACAAGGATTAGATAATGCTTTAGCCTCTTACATAAAAACGGGCGACATGAAAGCCTTTAAAAAAGCAATGAAAAACGCACTTTATGAAGCGGTTGTACAAAAAGCGGTGTTCAATTCCATGCTTGCAAAAATCACGGAAGATTTAAATCTTGTCGAACAAGGTAAAATGTCGATGGAAGATTTTGAAAAAAGCCTTGAAACGATGGGCGAGGAGGCAAAAAAACATGCTGAAAAATTAGCAAAAGCTTTCGGTATAGAAGCTCCTACCGACAATATAAATACGGAATGGAAAAAAGTAGGAGAAACAATATCCTCCGCCCTATCTTCGGCATTGGGAGATGCCGCATACAATGCCGACTGGGGTAGTTTTAAAAAGTCTTTTGCCTCCGAAATGAAAAAAGCTATTATCCAATCGGCTATTGAGAGTGCTGGTATTAAAGCAAAAGTAGACGAAATAATAAAACGTATCGTGGCTGACGGCAAGGTAACTGCCGAAGAGGTAAAAGACGGAATAAGCGAGTTACAGCCTCTTTATGACAGTTTAGAAAAAATGATGGCAGAAGCTGCAAATTTTACAAAATCGCTGGAAGGCGGCGTTGAAATCAAAACAGAATCTAAAGGCAATATCATACAGCAGCTATCCGGAGCAGATAGGGATGCTTTTCTTGAAACAATAAAAAAAGGCTTTTCAACAATCAACCAAAGCATAGATTTAAAAGATGCAACAATTCAGCATTTAACGGCAACGCAAATTATAATTAACTCTTTAACATATAATTCACATAATAGTCAAATATATATTACGGCAACGGAAAACACGGACTTAAAAGGTTTGATTAGTGAAATGGTTAAACAGGCACTTGAGGGGTAAAAAACTATGAAAATATTTTATAATAACGAAATGTTGGATATTCCCGTTTGGATAACCGTAAGCGATAATTCGGTACAAATTACAAATCGTACGGCAAAAATAAACGATAGGCACGGCGAGGTATCTTTTGGAGAATCAGTCTACTCTACCCGCTCTTTTAATTGCTCGGGAACTATCTTTGCCGAAAAATACGAAGACGTAGAAAAAGAACGCTCAAGGCTTACGTCTATTTTAACGGGACGGGAATTAAAAGTTTATCGGGATGATGACGATAAAATATTTTATCTTTGTCGTTTAATAGGGAGTATTAAAATCAATTATAATCACGGTATAGAACTCGCTAAAGTATTCAATATAAGTTTTATGCTAAAAGCACCGGACCCGTTCGGCTATGGAGAACCTCAAGAAAAAACTGTAACAGGCGGGAACAAAACTATAACTATTCAAAATGACGGAAACTATATTGCCTCCCCTACTGTAGAAATAGACGGAGTAGATAGCGTTGAAGGGTTACTTATCGAGTGTAATAATTCTTTTCTCGAAGTAAACAAAAAAATTATTATTCCGGCAGGGCAAAAATTAACATATAAAGACGGTTTGCTTTATTTAAACGGTGACGATATATCGGTAAGATTATCAAATAAAGCCGTTATAAATCCGCTTTATTTTGTAGAAGGCGAAAACAAAATAAAAATAAAAACATCAGGCAATATAAAATTCATATTTAATGCGAGGTACAAATAATGGTTATTTTTTATAATGAAAACGGCGAAAGAATAGGTAAAGATTACGAAGTCGGATGGAACTTTAATCAAAAACGAAACAAAGAAGGTACGGGTAAAATTGAACTCATACACTACCCAAAAGATGCCAAATATGCAACTCTTTACAAGGGAACGGAAGAAATAAAAACAGTTGTACTAAATGAAAATTCGAGCAACGAAAAAAGAGTTAGTACAAGCGTAAAAACATTGGAAAGCCTTTTTAAAAACTATCGGCTGCCTGAAAACTGGCGAGGTTGGAATAAACAGCCTTTGAGTTTTGTATTAGCTGACGCAATATACGGCTTTGACTATATCCGAAAATCCACACTCGCAGATTTTACCGATTACATCGAAAAGGTAAATGTCTCATTAAATAAAATAAAAGACGGAGATATTCACTTAGACTATCACGAAGTCGAAGACGGTATAAGATATTATGAGCAGGGACAAATAACTTTTGCCTTTGATTGCGGCGAGGCGATAAGCCAAAGATACATTAGATGGGTAGAAACAACCGGAGAAAAAGTATACACAGGCATTCAATCCGTATCTTCAAATACTCCTATTACGGATATATCGCAAGTCGATTTTTCCAACGTGCCTATATTAACAATCAATAGAGGTGTTGAAAACGACAGCTCTTTTTCAGGACTGCCCATAGCAAGCGATAAAAGGTATGTTGCGGTTCGTATTATTTTAAAATACGTCAATCCCGATTGGACAAATGACTTTGCAACACATAAAGTTTATAACGAAAATAATGTACTCGTAGATAGAACCGTTAGAGGTTTTACTCCGGTAATAAGAGCCTTTGAAATTATTACAAGAAAAAAGACGGAGTTTAATGTAATATCAAACCCTGCCGATATGGGAGAATTGATTGAAGGTATAGAACTATCGAATATTACAATCTGGGAAGCAATCCAAAAGATAAGAGAAAAATATCCCTTTGACACCGTCTGTTATTTTAAAGACGGTAAGGTATATTTTAAGTTTTCAAAATCTTTAATCAAAGATAAAAAGAAAAAAGCGGGCTATATGCTGCGTGCCGGAGATAAAATTACACGGCACTTAAACAATACCAACATAAAAGAACTAAAAACAAATATACAAAAGGTTAATGTTTTACATTGTTACGGAGAAGGCGAAAAACAACAGCGGCTTTATGTCCGCATTCCCGAAACAGGAACCTATGATAATATGGCAACAGTAGAAGATGTCTTTACCGATACAAAAATAAAAACTAAAAAAGAATTAAAAAAACGGGGGTTAGAAGTTTTAAAAGAAAAGCGGAAAGACGATAAGCCTGTCTTTGAAGTTGAAACAGTCTTACCCATACGCTTGTTTGATGAAGTATCCCTGATTCACCCCGAAACAAATACAATTTATGATGTAGTGGTTGAAGAGGAAAATATATCATACAAAGAGAATAATCTAACTCAAAAATTCGGTATCGGCGGTTTTTTATTTAATCCGATTGAAGCCTTAATCAAAAAAGAAAAATACCCCGATATGAGAGATTACGCCATGCAACCTTTCGGTCTTACCGCTTACGGCAAACATAGATCAATCGTTCTTGTTTGGCAAGGCGTAGAAGAAAATTATATCGTCAAGTGGAAAGAAAAAGGAAGCAGCGAGTATAACTATAGAAATGTTAAAGGCTTAAAAACGGAAATTGAAGGTCTGAAAGAAAGGGGCTTATATTTATTTAGTATTGCAAGCACGGTAAATAACATGGTATCGGATTATACTTGCGAAATTGAAGCAGGAACCATTCATATTTATTCTAAAGAGGGTTGTATATTTTTATCATCCCTTGACATAAAAGGCGATTATAAAAACCAAACAGGCACTTACCAAGGTTTATTGTACAAATGGAACGGTACCGAATGGGAGTTATTAAATGCAGTGATGCCGATTAATCCCGTTTGTTACTATGATTTTGAAGAACTTTCACAAATACAGCCACAAAATATTATTTTTAAAAATTCTTCCCCCATCTTTGAAAATAAAAACCCCACCATTCTTTACGGGCAGCAAGTACCTAATAACCAAAATATCATTATTGAAACTTCTTGTACGTTTACAGGAAATGCAAATCCTTTTTTAAGTGTTTATAATGAAGACTGGTCAAAAATTCTTTTTCAAACCGTACTTGAGGGAGAAAAAAAATATTGTCTTTATATACCGTATGGTAAAAAATTCTACTGCGGTATATGGATGAACGGTTCTAGTAGTTATATCCCAAAAGAAGAAGATAGCGTAACATTAAAAGAAATTATTATTTCTAAAATTACCGATATTGTTCTTGACAAAAGCGGAAACGAAAACCACCTATATATAAAAGGTTCTAAAGATATTTTGCCTAAGACCGAAAACAATATCAAAGGTTTAAAAAAACACGGTGGTTTTTTACAAACAAAAAAAGATATTTTTGATAAAGAAATTACTATAAGCATGTTTTTTAAACCTGAATGTATACCAGATGCTTATCATCATATTTTTGAAATAAACGGTATAACGCCTTTCGTTAAAAATAATATTCTTGTAGATTATCCTTATGAAACATTTCGGTATGAATTACAAAAAAACAAATTAATACATTTTGTGGTTACTATAACTAAAACGCAGGTTCAAATATTTATTGATACTAAACTTATAGGAACGTCTAACCGTGATACAGAATACGAAAGTAAAACTTTAACACTCGGTACATGGCATTTAAGCTATGGTTTTTACAAAGGTTTTATGGCACAGGTTTTAGTTTTTGATAAAGTACTTACCCAACAAGAAATCTTATGGTTATACCATAATCCGCAATACCCCGTTAAAAACTATACATCTGCCGATTGGGCGGTGTGTCCGCAAAACCCCGATAATGTACTTGCCAATGCAACGCCGAAATACTTAGGCGTAGTTGAAAGTGTTCCGGTTAACAGTGTCGTAACAATCACAAAAGGCGAAATAACGGGCGGACGGATTGCCAACCCGGGCGATTGGGTATTATCCGGTAAGACTGTAGACGATTGGAAGGTCGGGGTGTGTTACAAATGGAACGGGGTGCAATGGCAAGAAACAAACAATCCGCAATATTCACAGGCTACATTGCAAGACGCTTTAGACCTTTGTAAGGAAATGGGGAAAAGTGAAGATATTCCTGCCGTCCAGTTTGCCAATAAACTTGTTGCTTTAGAGGCTTTCGTTGAGAGCTTATCGGCTCAAGTTGTGTACTTCCAAAAGTCCGTAGCAAGTCTTGTAAGTTCTAATCCTAAAGTCAGCGACCAGATGATTTTTATGGGGCATAACTACAGGCAGTATGACCCGAACGAACCTTTTAGCTTCGGTATTGACGAACTATCTTATAAGGGGTATCATAATGGAAAAGATATAGAAATATGGAGAGAATTAATGCGGACAAAACAGATTAGAAACATTGCAGGTGCAAGTATTTTAAGTTTATTTTTAACAGGCTGCGTAAGAGCTGGCGGCGGTTATGAACTTCCGGCGGGGAGCGTGATATCGGCTAACAAGGTTGAAAATCTTGATTGCGGCTGGCGTGAAGCTCCTGCTGTAACAGCAAATGGAAAGAAAGCGTTATCAGTAGGGGGCGGAGATCTTGTTTATTCCGATGACAGCTTAAAAACTTTTAGAAAAGTAATATCCAATATAGAAATAAATGACTATGTAACAGCCTACGAGAATAAATTTTATACAGTAAAAAGGAACACCAACGAATATTATAGTTCAACAAATGGCACTAATTGGACTAAAGAAGGAACTTTAGGGGCTTATCAAGAAGGTGATGATTGGTATGTTATTTTTGACAAAGAAGCTACAAATCTAGGTTTTACAAACATAAGAACAGGGAAAAAACATTATATATACACCTCTCCTAATGTTATTGTAATACAACCACCGGAAGATAAACCTAAAAGAAGACTTTTATGTGCAAATGATAATATTGTTATTGCTTATAAAGGTGACTATGATGGTTTATCTATATCTTATGACAAAGGTATTTTATGGGAAGATGTAACACCATCGGAACTTTCTCATTTGAATAATAAACTTATTAGTATTATTCATTATAACAAGGTTTTTTATTGTTGGCGTAGAACAAATAAAGAAGAGTCTATTGGATACTATACTTCTAAGGATGGTAAAAACTGGGTTCACCATAGAGCTGATATAAAACATATGAGATATATATTCAAAACAGATAAAGACCTAGTGCTTGTATACTCAGTCAATTCAAGAAAAGATACTATAGTAGAAAATATAACAAATAATATCAATAATCAAATTATTCATGATTTCAGTATTGAAAATGCTTGCTATTACCCTCAGGCTAACAAAATAGTATTAGCTGGTTCTAAGGCTTCTGCACTTTTCGAAGGATCTCTTTACGTCCTAGCAGCCGAAGGCATTCTCACTGGCTCTGGCATAACTAATTTTGAAACTGCCGATAATTACCTCGCTGCCCAATTCGGCAATGGGTTACAGATGGTAGCCTATTCAAACAGCGACTGTCCAAAGCCGTTTGTCGGCAAGGCGTATACGGTAGGTTTGGGTAACAATAAGCTGAAAATAGGTCGATGGTTTTAAACAGTAAAAGCTCCCAATTACGGGGGCTTTTTTGTTGTCTTTAGGTGGTGTTTATGGCTTAAAATAAGACGGTTTTGGTGTTTGTGATAGGCTAAAAGGCAAGTGTAAAATAGTCATTTTTTGTTATAATTTAAGGGGCATGATAAGTTATAAATAATAAGGAACTTTATATAGTCATGGACATCAAGTTTATATCATCTAAATTTTGTTGATGAAAATAGTGGGGATAATACTAGCTTTATTATTCCCATTTTCATCAATATATTCAGATTTTACATTGATTATTTTTACTTCTATTCTGGAAATAACTAGTTTTTTTCCATCATCGCTAATTTCTTGAAAAAACAAATCTTCATCTTTTTCTATTACATGATATGCTTTAGGAGTTGTTTCATTTTCATATTTAAAATTAAACTTCGCTTCATTATTATTTTTATCGAGACACATTATAAAAATATTATCTTTGGTTATAGGTCTAAATAAAGTTATATCATTATAAGGTTTTGTAGCATCTATATCAATATAATTAACATATTTATTATTTTGGGATAAAAGATATTGCTCTTTATCCAAGAGTCTTATATATAACTCCATCCACTCTTCATTAACTTTTATAGATTTAGGCAAATTATTTATAATTCTATAAGATACTAAATCATTCTTGTCAAAAATCGATATTTTTTCTTTTGTTTCTTGTTTTTTTATGATGTTTATATTCGGTTTTTTTATAATACAATGAAAATATCGCTCCCAAGAACGGCTGGTTGTTTCATTCGGTCGAAGCGTGATTGTCTCGGAAGAATAGTTTTGAGCAAATTCAATATCAATCGGATAACTTGACTTATTTTCAATAGTCATAACTCCTTTTTCTATTTTTCCACACCCACCAAGCAACAATGCTATCAACCCAAATAAAGCAATCTTTTTCATTTTATATTCTCCTTATAAAGGTATTTTATCTTATTTTTACAACATAGTCAAGGGTTGAAAAATTACACCAAATAAAGGCTTGTTAAATACATGGTATTGGGGTAAAATGACATATACTTATCAATATGAATGGTTTAATGTTTTTAAAGACAGAATAAATATCGGAGAAAGATTAAATATTTTTGGAGGAGGTTGCTTCTATAATGAAAAAAAGGGCGGTTGGCAATATTCTGTTGTAGTTTTTATTGAAAGATTAACTGAAAATAAGTTTGAGCTAAACGGTTACCCTATGTATAATCAACACGGGTATTTAACACAAGCGACCTTTCAAAAAGATTCCGGTGAATCTTTTTGTTCATCATTTTATATAGGATGGTAATTATGAAAAAGAAAATTCTATTATGTGTATTTATTATTATCATTACATCTTGCCAATTCTCTATTTCTGTTTCAAATGAAATTGGTATAAAAGCGGCTTTCTATGCTCGTAAATATGCTAATGCTAATACTAAATATGTATGGGGCGGAAGAGATAATTTACATACAGGCGTAATAGAGATTGATTGCTCCGGTTTAGTTGTACAGTGTTATAGATATGCCATTTCTGATAATATAAAATATGGTTTATTGTTTAAAGATGCAAATGTTAAGGCTCTTTTTAAGCATTATGTAGTATTTACAGATACACCTGCAGAAGGTGATATAATTTTTATGGACGAAAAAGATAATAATGATATACCCACCCATATAGGAATTTACATTAAAACTATCAACAATAACATCTATTTTATTGATGCAACTCAAAAAGAAGATAAAGATGGAAATGTTATAATAGATGGTGTATCGGAAAGGTTTTATAATAAAAATGATAAACGGTTTAAATGCTTTGCAAAAATGAAATTACTAAAAAAATAACAGAAAATTATAGTTTATCTTCAAAAAAGGGATGTAAAACTTTCCGATCAAAAAACCTATCTAAAGGTAATCAAGAAGATTTGCCAAAAGGAACCGTTTATGAAGAAGATGGGAGGTTATTTGTAAAAACATAAAATTTAATACGTAATTCTTAATTTATTTGTAGGCTTACCATCATTAGAATAAACTCTTTTAACCTCTAATATCCCATCAGTATTTATTGCTTTTGGTTGTATACTTTGAGGATTATACACCTGTATCATTTGTTCACTATTCTTCAAAATTATAGTACTATCAAATAAATTGTTTATATCCCAAATTTTAACATCTTTTGATGTGGTGTTATAAACCTTTACAGCAATAGGATTTGAATTTAAAATCTCGTACCTAGCACTAGAAACCTTTTTAAAATAATTTCTGCCTATGCTTTCGAGATTAGCCTCGCCGTTATCATAAAAAGGCAAAATTATTTTTTGTCCAGACGGAATTACAAAATTTTGATTTAAGATTTGTTTTGTCCCCTCTTTAAAATTTTTAACACTAACAGTAGCAAGTTCGTTAGATTTATTTTCAATAACTACATCCGTAGTTTTATACATTTGGCACCCAACAAACAACAAAACCATCAACCCAAATAAAGCAATCTTTTTCATTTTATATTCTCCTTATAAAAGATATTCTACCCTATTTTTACAGCGTTTACAAGTAGTTAAATATTGGCAATATTCATAAGTTTTTCTAAATCATCGGCAAGTTTCGTAAATAAAGTACGAAACTTTTCTATACTCTCTTTAGTCGTTTCCATCGCTGCACCGTATGTATTTGAATATGCTTTTATATCATCCTCTTCCAAGTTAAATACAGGCTTATTCGATAGTTGGCTGGTTGCTATAAGAGAATTAAAATCAGTAATAAGCGATAAATTAAAAGGAGTTTGCCCTGTAATCACACTTGAAAATTGGCTATCTGTAATAGACATCCCCCTTTCAATCAACTTGGGAACAAGAATATCCTTTGCCGTCTTACCTACCCTATCTACCCATTTTTGGAATGATTGTGTCGGGGTGTTTTTGTTATCAGATTGTTTTGTTTTTCTTGGTCTATAATTTTGCTGAATAACACCTAAAAACACAGGCTTACAGTTTAACGATAGAGAGTCAAAAGGGTATGCAGAACATTTTTTCTGCCACTCCGGTAAAATACGGCTTAGATTTTTTATTGCTATCTCTGAAAAAAAATCGGGACTACATGGAGCTATCAAATAGTCAGCCCCCATAACAAGAACCTGATTAAGGGCGCTCAGACTTGGAGCCATATCAATAATGATATAATCAATATTATTAAACTCTGCCATTTTCCTAAAAGCATAATTAAGATACCCGGGGAAATTCCTAAAGACGGAAAAATCGGGAGACACACCCATAGACATAGCAAGAGTTAATTGATTGGAAAATTCTTCAATTTGAATATGTCCGGGTAGAATAAAAAGGTTTTTACAGCTTGTTTCTACAATATTTGAAATAGTATCGTTTTTACTAATTTCAATTCTTGCAGATTGCATAAGAGGCTTAACTAAAGAATATATATCATTACTATCCTTACGATTGTATAAGCTCTCAAATGACTCTTCATCAGGAATAGATAAGGCTAAAGAAGTTAAATTACTTTGAGGGTCAGCATCAATGAGTAAAACTTTTTTATTTTTCTCGGCAAGAGACCATCCCAAATGAAAAGATGTAGTAGTCTTGCTGACACCGCCTTTATGATTAAACAAAGCTATCATTTTTGCCATAGAAAACTCCGATATATATAGTAGTAAATGATGTATATTCTTACTAATAACTAAATACGTGTATATTTTACCCTATTTTTAAGTTATGGTCAAGGGTTGAAAAAGGCTAATGAACGCTTATAACAGTAACGATAAGCTGAGAACAGGTTGATGGTTTTAAACAGTAAAAGCTCCCCGTTACGGGGTTATGCTTGTTTTTTTACAAAGACCGGAAATCAACAACCCCGACGCAAGAAGCGTAGACGAAAATCGTCAGGTGTTAAACCCTCCGCACAAATAAAAATATTCCCGTTAATATACTAATTACTATGAAAGATTTTAATTATAAAGACGGTACAAGTATAATGAAAGTTTTTGATGATCACAAAGATATAAAATTATTTACTTGACAAATTACTTTATATTTTATATAAAAAACCATGAAAAGGTTTGAAGATTTAACATTTACGGACGATTTTATGTTTTGTAAAGTTAT
>CAUTTN010000023.1:0-17454 GCA_963541225.1 uncultured Treponema sp. | reverse complement strand
GGAGAATATGGGGATCGAACCCACGACCTATTGATTGCGAACCAATCGCTCTACCGACTGAGCTAATTCCCCAAAGTTGTAAATGAGATTCTCACAAGCAACGTCCTGTGATGTTACATCAAATGAAAAAAAAAAGCAATAAGGGAGCTTGTTTTTTCAATTTACAGTTATTTATTTGTGCGGAGGGTTTAATACCCAGATGCTCTGCGTCGGGGGTGTTGATTTCGCAGCTTAGTCCATAATTGAATTTTTTCTTGTTTTAATGTATTATAATTCTTTAAATTAAGAATTTATGGTTTAGTAATCAGGAGCATATAATGGCAGCATATCCTTTTAAGCAAATCGAAGAAAAATGGCAAAAATATTGGGAAGAAAATAAAACCTTTAAAGTTGTTGAAGATCCGAATTATCCTAAAGAGCGAAGAGCGTACGTATTGGATATGTTTCCGTATCCGTCAGGCGACGGGCTTCATGTAGGTCATCCTGAAGGCTATACCGCAACCGACATTTATAGCCGATTTTTACGCATGAACGGTTATAATGTACTGCATCCTATGGGGTTTGATTCTTTCGGGCTTCCCACGGAAAATTATTCTATCAAGACCGGTATTCATCCTCACGAGGTTACCCTAAAAAATACAGCCAATTTTAGGCGGCAAATAAAGTCATTGGGACTTTCGTATGATTGGGATAGGGAAATTTCTACAAGCACAGCAGAATATTATAAGTGGACTCAATGGATTTTTTTGCAGCTTTATAAAAAAGGTTTAGCTTACGAAAAAGAAGCCCCCGTAAATTGGTGTCCTTCATGTCAAACAGGTTTGGCAAACGAAGAAGTTAAGGACGGTCATTGTGAAAGATGCGGTACTCAAGCAGAGCATAAAAATATCCGGCAATGGATTTTAAAAATTACCGATTATGCCGAACCCCTTTTAAAGGGTCTTGAAAATTTGGATTGGCCCGAATCCATAAAACAAATGCAAAAAAATTGGATAGGACGCAGCGAGGGGGCGGAAGTCGATTTTGCCGTTACAGATAAGAACGGAAAACCCTTGGATAAAAAGATAAAAGTTTATACAACTCGTCCCGATACGATTTACGGTGCGGCTTATATGGTCTTGGCTCCCGAACATTCTTTGGTTAAATCTCTTACGACCGGTGAGCAAAAAAAAGAAGTAGAGGATTATATTCAGGCAGCAGCAAAAAAAAGCGATCTTGAAAGAACAGATCTTGCAAAAAATAAAACCGGTGTTTTTACCGGTGCCTATGCCGTTAATCCTGCAACAGGTTTACAAATACCGGTTTGGATATCGGATTATATTTTAATTTCATACGGTACAGGGGCAATAATGGCTGTACCTGCTCATGACGAAAGAGATATGGAATTTGCAAACAAATTCGGCTTGCCTAAAATTACCGTTGTTATAACTGAAGAAGAATGGAACAAAAAAGGAGTTTCCGGCGATTATTCTGCGGAACCTAAAACCTGCATGACCGAGGAGGGCATAAGTGTAAACTCAGGCGAATTTACAGGCTTAAAGACGGAAGACGCAAAACAAAAAATAACGGAACATCTTATAAATTTAGGTATTGCAAAGCGGGCTGTAAACTACAGACTGCATGACTGGATTTTTAGCAGACAGCGTTATTGGGGGGAACCTATTCCTTTAGTCCATTGTCCTTGCTGCGGCATAGTCCCCGTCGATGAAAAAGATTTGCCGCTTACCCTCCCGGAAGTTAAAACTTACGCTCCATCCGGAACAGGAGAAAGCCCCCTTGCCTCTGTCGATTCGTGGATTAATACCGCATGCCCAAAGTGCGGAAAACCGGCAAAGCGGGAAACCAATACCATGCCTCAGTGGGCAGGCTCTTGTTGGTATTATATGCGCTACATCGATCCTGCAAATAAGGAAGTGTTTGCAGATAAAGCAAAATGCGATTATTGGCTTCCCGTTGACCTTTATATAGGAGGGGCGGAACATGCCGTTTTACATCTTCTTTATGCACGTTTTTGGCATAAGGTTTTATACGATCTTAATTTGGTTTCGGTAAAAGAACCCTTTAAAAAACTTGTAAACCAAGGCTTGATAACGGCATTTGCATACATGCGGAAAAATAAAACCTTGGTTCCTACGGATGAAGTAAAAAAAATATCCGAAACGGAATTCATCGAAGAAAAAACGGGTGAAAAACTTGAACAAGTTATAGCTAAGATGTCGAAAAGTTTAAAAAATGTAATTAACCCCGATGAAATCATAAAAGAATACGGAGCCGATTCCGTACGGCTTTATGAAATGTTTTTAGGACCTTTGGAAGTTTCAAAACCTTGGAATACAAACGGCATAATAGGCGTTCATCGTTTTCTTGAAAAGGTTTGGAATTTATCGGAAAGGGAAATATACGAAACACCCGTAAACGACACATCCACCGATGAAACAAAGGCTTTAACTTCTTTATTGAATAAGACCATCAAAAAGGTTACGGAAGATACTCAAACCTTAAACTTCAATACGGCTATAAGTCAAATGATGATTTTTGTAAACGAGGTTTCAAAGTATAAAAAAATACCGAAATATGTATGGTATAATTTTGTCAAACTTTTAAACCCCTATGCTCCTCACTTAAGCGAAGAACTTTGGCAAAAGCTCGGTAACGATGAAACAATTTCTTACTCCCACTGGCCTATGTATGTGGAAAAATTTTGTATCGATAAAACGTGTACTATTGTAGTTCAGGTTAACGGAAAAGTCCGCGGAAAATTTGAAGCGGAAATAGGAACAGCAAAAGAGGAACTCGAAAAAAAAGCCCTTGAAAACGAGGGTGCCAAACGCAATATTGAAGGCAAGCAGATAAAGAAAATTATAACCGTACAAGATAAACTTGTAAATATTGTTGCGGTATAAAACATTATAAAAAGGTTAGGTACAAAAATATATAGGTAAATTACCAATTAAAAACCGGCTTCCGTGAACGGGTAATTTGAAGTCTTGACCTTTTTATGGCTTAGAATTAGAATACCTGCCTATGAAGAAATTTATCTTTTTTATTGCAGTTATTTTTGCTATGGCAGGCTGTTCAAAAAATGAAACAGACGATGCTGCAGCCCTTCCGAATAGAACCGTTAAAAATCAAGAACTTTCCATTATTGCAGGAACAATGTCTTTGGCAGAAATCCTTGATGATTTAGGCTATAAAAATGTTGTCGGGGTTCCTTCAAGCCGTCATCCCGTACCGGATCGTTATAAAGATGCTGTAAAAATCGGCCGTCCAATGCAGCCCGATCTTGAAACCGTAAAAAGATTAAATCCCGATTTATATCTTTCTTCGGTAGGTTCAAAACCGACTATAGAAAGATTATTTGCCAACCGGCAAATTAAAACGGAATTTTTTAATCTCGATTCTTACGAAGAATGCTTAAACTCGATTAAACAATTGGGAGTTATTACGTCAAAAGAAAAAGAAGCGGAAAGAGTTATTCAAACCATAGAAGCAAAAGTTCTTGAGCTTAGACGATCCATAAGCGGTAAAAAAAGCCCTAAAGTATTAATGATTTTAGGCTCTCCTAAAAAATTAATGATGGGAACAAAAAACTGTTATACCGGCAGTTTGATGGAAGTTTTAAAAATACATAATATCGCCGGCGATATCGGCAACTTCGATAAAACTTATGTTCCTATCGATATAGAAGAAATAGTAAAACATCAGCCCGACGTTATAATACGTCTTACTCACACTAAATCGGAAGATAGTGCCGGCAGTTTACGAGAGGAATTTGCAAAAAGCGGAATATGGCAAAAAGTAAATGCCGTAAAGACAAACCGAATTTATGATTTGGATAGTGCACTTTATACAGTGTCCCGAAACATAAAAATTTCACATGCAGTAGAAGATTTAAAAAATCTTATCTACGGCGAATAAGACCGAATAAATTATGATTTCGGAATTACGGCGGAAGAAAATAATCATTTTCTTTTTTATATCTTGTATGGTTTTAATTATTTCCGTAATTGTTTCCTTATCTTTGGGCAGTACCAAAATCCCCTTACAGGAAATTTCCGAAATTATTTTTAACAAAAACAATAATTCCGAATTTTCTATAATTATTTGGGATATCCGGTTGCCGAGAATTATTTTGGCATTGATTGTCGGTGCAAGTCTTGCCGCATCCGGGGCTTTGTTTCAAGCGGTTATTCAAAACCCGCTTGCAGATCCCGGAATAATCGGTATTTCAAGCGGAGCAAAATTAGGGCTTTTGTCGGCTCTTTTAATATTTCCGCAATTTGCAGTTATTGCTCCGGCTTTTGCATTTGTCGGGGCAATGATTGCTGCTTTAACTGCATATTTGCTTGCATGGAAACGAGGAATAAAAACCGTCCGTTTAATTCTTGCAGGTGTTGCGGTAAATGCTTTTTTTGCGGGAGCTTCTTACCTCATAACAATATTGAATAATGATAAAATCCAAAGTATAATGCTTTGGTTAAGCGGAAGTCTTGCCGGAAGAAGCATGTATGATGTACGCCTTATTCTGCCTTATTCTGCAATTGGATTATTTTTTGCATTTATTTCGATACGTTCTTGCAACATTCTCCTGTTTAATGACGAAAAAGCTATAAATTTAGGTTTAAATGTTACCAAAAGCCGAATGCTAATTTCTCTTACGGCATCTTTTCTTGCTGCTGTTTCTACATCGCTTGTAGGAGTAATAAGTTTTGCCGGTTTAGTAGTTCCTCACATTGTAAGATTAATTACCGGACCTAATTATAAATATGTGTTGCCGTTCTCTATTTTAAACGGAGGCATATTTTTACTCATAGCCGATACATTTGCTCGTACTATAGCCTCTCCAATCGAACTGCCTGTCGGTGCATTAATGTCGATTATAGGAGGCCCGTTTTTTGTTTATCTTTTACGCAAAAAAAAATAGGACTTCTTTAAAAATCCAATCGTGTTTTAAAGATAGTCGTTTTGACTTTAGCCGGTACTTACCTAGACACAAAATTTGAAAAATGATAATATCCTCTTAATTAAAATATGCCGTAAATACTAATATCCGGTGTAAGATTCCAATTCAATTATACTTTATTAAGGGGAGAAAATATGAGTTTTGTACAAGAAATGAAAAAAAAGGCTAAGGAGTTCGGTAACAGACTGGTTTTGCCTGAGGGAACGGAAGAGCGTACTTTAAAAGCTGCACGGGCAATAGTTGATGAAGCTCTTGTTTCGGAACTTTTTTTGATAGGGAATGCCGATGAGGTTAAGGCTGCCGCACAAAAAGCCGGTGTAAGTCTTGACGGTATTACCGTAATAGATCCGGTAAAATCCGAATGGCTTTCTTATTTTGCAGATGCTTACTACGAAAAACGCAAAGCAAAGGGAATGACTCCTGAACAGGCAAAGACCGAGATGAGTGCAAATCTTGGTTTTGCAGCAATGATGTTAACTCAAGGCAAGGCAGACGCAATGGTTGCCGGAGCATTAAATACTACGGCAGACGTTCTTCGTGCCGGCTTAAAAGTTATCGGAACACAACCGGGAATGAAAACCGCTTCTTCATGTTTTTTGATGGATACAAAAAATTCTAAACTTGGGGCAAACGGAGTGTTTATATTTTCGGACTGTGCAGTAATTCCAATGCCGTCTTCAGAACAACTTGCGGATATAGCCTGTTCTGCCGCACAAAGCTGCCGCACTTTTGCAGGAGCGGAACCGGTAGTCGCAATGCTTTCTTTTTCGACAAAGGGTTCCGGAGGCGATAAAGACGAAAATATTTTACGGGTAAGAGAAGCCGTAAAAATTCTTGAAGAAAGAAAACCCGATTTTGTTTTTGACGGTGAAATCCAGCTTGATTGTGCCATAGTACCGTCGGTAATGGAAAAAAAAGCTCCCGGTTCTCCTGTAAAAGGCGGAGCCAATACTCTTATTTTTCCCGATTTGGGTGCGGGAAATATCGGGTATAAACTTGTCCAAAGGATAGCAGGAGCCGAAGCCTTAGGACCTTTTTTACAAGGCTTTGCAAAACCGATTTCCGATCTTTCCAGAGGCTGCTCTGTTGACGATATAATAACAACTTCCGCCGTAACTTTGGTTCAAGCCGGAAAAAAATAAAACCGAATGGCTAAGTCCGTAAAAACTCTTATTTCCGAAGCCGTAAATGCAGGAAAAAAAAGAGATTATAAAACCGCAATCCGCATTTTGGAAAATTTAGCGGCTGAGGGCTTAGCCGAAATTTCTTCACCTTTTTATCCCGACAAAAAAGGTAATCCCGAAATATATTTATATCTTTCAAGAGCTTGGGCTGCCGAAAAAAATTACGGCAGAGCCATTGCTTTCGGAAAAGCTTATGTAAAACGCCGTCCCGATGACCATGCAGGCTTTTTTTTCTTAGGCAGGGCTTATATTTTTGTTGAACGTTTTGAAGAAGCCGCTTATTTTTTGGAAAAAAGTCTGCGGATAAATTCCGACGGTCTTGAAGCCCGTGCCATGCTTGGGTTTGCCTATTTAAAAGCAAAAAAAGCAGCTCTTGCCAGAAAAACTTTTGAAGAAGCCTTAAAATTTGCTCCCAATGATATAAAACTCAATAACGGTTATTTAAATTCCCTTTTTGTTGAAGCCGTACACAAATTAAAAAACGGTCATGCCGAAACGGCAAGACAAATGTTCGGTTTTGTAATAAAAAACAATATCGACGGCGTTGTTCCGCGTCTTTATCTTGCTCAAGCTCTAAAAACGGAAGGATATTTAAACGAAGCCTTATTACAATATCAGGCGGCTTTGGAATTTGCTCCTGACGATATAGCCTTAAAACTTTATCCTGCAATGATCAAACTCGAAATGGGTGATACCGAGGGTGCAATATACGATTTGACGGAGTTAGGAATAAAAGTACCGGATAGCGGAATTACGGGGCAATTTATAGCAATGGGTGCCGTAAAAAAGCATTTGGAAAAAGGCGATTTTTCAAAAGCGGCTTATGCCGCCCGTGTTTATATCCGGACATTCGGCAGTAATACCGAAATACGCCTTTTGGCGGCAGAAGCTCAGCGGGCATTAGGCAATGCGGAAACAGCTTTAAACCATTACCGCTGTGCCTTAAATGATGACCCCAAAAATCCTTTCCCGCATTACGGTATTATGCTTACGCTTCAAAGTTCTTTCCGCTGGGAAGAATTGAGCAGCCAAATTATACGTGCCGAAGCCTTAGGAATTTGCGATCCTGAAGATATTTATTATTACAAAATAATTACGGCTGCTCATATTGATAATCCGCCCGAAGAAGTTTTGCCGCACCTTCAATCTTTAATTCAAAACGGAAAAGCCGACTCGTCAATTTTTAATTCTCTGGGTTGCATTTACGTAAAACTAAATATGCCGGACATTGCTTTAAACTGGTACGAAAAAGCATTACTTCTAAATCCGGAAAACGAAGAATCGCTTATAGGTAAAATTGCCTGTTACGAAAACCTATGTCTTAATACCGAGGCTTATTCGGCATATACCGATTACCTTCTAAAATGGAACAAAAATATTTATATAAGACGCGATTTTGTTCTCTTTTTGGAAAAACAAGAAAAGTGGGAAGAAGCCGCAAATCAACTTGAAATCTTAGCGGAACAAAGCCCTAAGTCCAACTTTATACCTGAACTTGCTTTATTCTGCCGAAAAGCAGGTCAATACCAAAAAGCGGCAATCCTCTACAGAAAAATGCTTAGAATAAAACCTCAAGAAAAAATATTGCTGCATAATCTTGTTTTTTGTTTGGATAAAATGTCGCAAACAAAAACGGCTTTAGAACTTTTACAAGCTGCAAGAAAAACTTTCGGAATAAATCCCGACACATTCCTGATAGAGGGAATATTACAAATGCGTCTGCGTAAAAAAGAAGAAGCTGTAAAAACTTTTCAATATATTGCAGAAAAATATCCCGAAAATAAACACGCTGCCGAGCTTTTACAAAAAATGTATACAAAATAATATAACCGCAATAAGTCTACATTCTGTTTAAAAAATTTATTAGTGCGGAGTGTTTAATAGTCCGATGCTTTGCGTCGGGCTGTTGATTTTATAAAAAAATCCTTTTAATTTGACTTTTTGAATATTTTAGAGTATATTATCTTTCGATACATTTTATTACATATTATACGGTTTTTAGGCAAATATTAAAGTTTTGGTTTGTATTTGCCGATAGGGAAACTGTGTATTTTAAAGTTAGACAATTTGGAGTTTTTATGAAAAGAATTTTAATCGTTTTTATATTTTTAGGAATACTTTTAAATCTATATGCCGGAGGTTCAAAAGATATAGATACGATAGACATTACTTCGGTCGAAAGTTGGCAAGAAACTTTAGATATTGCCGCCAAGAAAAAAGGAAAATACAATGTTCTTATAACTGCCAAAGATGAGGCAGGAAATGAAGGTTATGCCGGACCTTTTAATGTTTATGTAGATCCTGATTCGGATTTACCGGTTACGCATATAGCAAATCCTTCGGCTTACTCTAAAATTACGGGTAACATAGACATAATCGGAACATGTATTGACGATGATGCAGTAGACCGCATAGAATTAAAAATAGATAACGGGAGCGATATATACCGTGCAAAGGGTAAAGAATTTTGGTCTTATTATCTTAATACTTCAACATTTGACGAGGGGCTTCATTCTATAGAAGTATGGGGTGTAGATATAAACGGAGTGCAGGGAAAAAGTACGAAAACGTTTTTTTATCTTGATAGGCAGCAGCCTAAAATAAATGTTACAAATACGGGTATAGGCAGTTTAGTTTCGGGAACAATTACGCTTGAAGGAACAGTCGAAGACGGAAACGGCATTGAGCGGCTTCTTTATTCGCTTGACAACGGCGAAAATTTTACGGAAATAAAACTTTCTTACAATAAAAAAACAAAACAATCAGGTTTTAAATTAAAAATAAATACAAAAGCTATTCAGGATGGTCCTAATGTATGCTGGTTTAAAGCAATAGATAAGCAAGGTTCAACCGGAATTTATACATTTTTGTTTTTTGTAGATAATGTTCCGCCGGAAATAGAATTTATATATCCTGAAGACAATACAATGCAAGGAAGTGTTTTTTCGGTTGCAGGCAGGGCTTTTGATAAAGTAGGTCTTCAATCTTTAAAATGGATACTCGGAAAAGATTCCGGAGATATTCCTATTGCCCCGGGAAATGAATATTGGGTTAAAGAATTTGATTTAAGCAAAACAGGCGGAAAAAGTGCCGTTATCGAAATTGTAGGAATGGACGTTGCAGGCAACACCGTAAAAGCAAAGAAAACCGTAAATATAGACAAAACTAAAGATAAACCTATGCTTTCGGTTATAAGTCCTAAACCGGACACAAATCAAGACGGAGCCGTTTTTATTTCCGGTCTGGCATACAGCAGTACGGGAATAGGCGAAGTTAGGTATAGAATAGATAAAGGCGAAGAAAAAATAGTTGAAACTAATTTTGGAGCTTTTGGAGTTATAGAGTCTCAAATATCGGATGGAGAACATTTGCTTACGATATACGCTGTAAACAGTAGCGGCATTGCAGGTACTCCCCAAATCATAAAATTTAGTACCGCAGGTAAGGCTCCTTCAATTCTTTTTGAAAACGGAAAAACGGTTATTCCATATTATGATACTCAATCTAAAGCATCTACTGCAATTCGTATAAAATCGGAAACAGGATTAAAATCAATTTCCGTAAAGTTTAATGATGAAGAAGAAACTGCGGTTTCTATAAAAGAGGGTATTAAAGAATATGTTTTAAAAACAAGTATAGGTGCAAAACCGCATAGCGGCATACACACTGCCGATATTACGGCTGTGGATTTAATTGGAAAAACTACAAGACAAAAACTTGCAATAGCAGTTATAAATCCGTCAGAAACCGAAACTTCCGAAATAAAACAAGATTTTGTTTTAGCCGAAGGAGCCTTAACTTCCGATAATCTTGCCGTAACCGATGAAAAAGGATATTTAAACGGCGTATATTATGCTTCCGGGGCTTCTATAGATTCGGTAGAGCTTTTGGGAACAAAGGATGTTGCGGTAGAATTTGAAGGTAATATGGTAAAATTTATTGCAAAAAAAGACGGAACATATAAAAACCTTAGTTTAAAAATACAAGACAACACGGGAAATTCGTTTACAAGCAAAGCATTTAATATTTTTTGCGATGTTTCCATGCCCAAAATATCTCTTGATGCTCCTATAGTTCCGTCTTTTGTTAAAAACTCAATCACTTTTTCGGGTAATGTAACCGATGAAAGCGGTGTAGGTTCCGTGGAATATACTTTGACTGGGCTTTCCGAAGAAAATTTATTATCAGGAAAATTAAGTTCCGATTTTAAAGAAACGGTAAATTTAAGCAGCTTTCCGGACGGACCCGTATTACTTGTTATTAAGGCTTCAGATGTAAGGGGGGGGGTAACATCCGAATCCCGTGTCTTTATAAAAGACGGTATGGCTCCCGAAGTTTCTATGGTTTTGCCGTTACAGGAAAGCAAGGTAAACGGCTCTATTACGGCTGCTTTTAAGGTATCCGATCAATTTTGCGGTGTAAAGGCAGAATACACGGCGGATGAAAAATCGGGTGTATGGAGAAGTTTTGACTATAACACTTTACCGAATATTGTTATAGGTTCGGCACAAGAGCCTATAAGCAAAAAAATGCAATTCAGGTTCACGGATCAAGCCGGAAACGTAACACTTATAAATTCTTATAATTTTGAAATAGACAATTCTTCGGATTCTCCTATTGTAGAAATTCATTTACCTATGGAAAATGCGGTAATAAATAAGGATTTTGAAATATCCGGCATAGTTTATGATGATGACGCTCCGGCAAGAATTTATTACAAAATTGATAACGAGGCTTACAAATCCGTTGATATAAATAATAGCTTCGCAATACCTATATCCTTATCATCTCTTACGGACAATGAACACACAATAACCCTTTACGGAGAAGATATTTACGGAGTAAAAAGTAATCCCGTTTCCAGAAAAATAAGAGTTTCTTTAGAGCCGCCTACATCGGCTTTGACTTCTCCCGATATAGCTACTACTTCCAGCGGTCTTATAAATATTTTGGGTAAAGCTGCCGATAAAAACGGGGTTAAACAGGTAGAAATATCCATAAATAACGGAAACCTTTTTTGCCTTACGGAAGGCACGGAGAACTGGAAATACACTGTCAATACTGAGGTTATAGGCGATGGAACGCATGTAGTTTTTATAAAAACTACCGATAATTACGGGCAGGAATCTTTATCCTCAAGTTTAATAAACATAGACAATACTCCGCCTGTTTTAAGGTTTGAATACCCGTTGCCGGGTTCTAAACTCGATGGCGAACTTTTTGTTTCCGGTCAAATAAACGACAACATTTCGCTTGAAGGTGTCGAACTAAAAATTAAAAGCTTAAGCGGTACGACCGTGCCTGCAAATTTGGCTAATATAAAATTGGAAACGGTAAATCTTATTTCAAAAGAAATAGACATCTCATCTCTTGCCGAAGGCAGGTACAATTTGGAAATAAGCGGTGTTGACAAAGCCGGAAATACCGGTGAAGCCGCAATAAATTTTGATGTTTACCGCAAAAAAGATAAGGATAGAATAGAACTTTTATATCCGCTAAACGGAGAGACTGTATGCGGAGAATTTAATATTTATGGTAGAGTTGACTCTGCATCTAAAATACAGCAAGTTTCCTTATTTATTGACGGCAACCAAGTTGCAACAACCGAAATTTCTAAAACCGCATACGCTGCTTTTAATTTAAATTCCGATTTAATAACGGAAGGAGATCACAAAATCGAAATAAAAGGTATTTTACCTAATAACAAAGTCGTTTCCTCCGAAGTTCACGGCATAAAATATAAAGTTTCAGGACCTTGGGTTACAATAGACAATTTTGCTATGGGAGATTTTGCTATTGAAAGACCGTATTTAAAAGGTCGTGCAGGATACAATGTTTCGGACGAAGAAAGAGTTTCTGCTTTGGCAAAAGATACACCTATAGAAGAAAAAAGAGCTTTTAAAGCAAAGCGGTTAAAGCGGGTAGAGATAAGTTTTAATAACGGTAAAACATTTGTACCCGTAAAAAGCGGAAACAAATGGAAATATAGATTGGAAACCGAAGACCTTGCCGAAGGGTATCACTTTTTGTTGGTGCGTGCAGTGATGGAAAATAATGAAATTGCTTTGAGCAGAACCATAATAAGGGTAGATAACGATATGCCTGAAATTACACTGCTTGCACCCGGAAGCGGAGGCAGATATAACGGTGAAATGACTTTTGTCGGTTTGGCTTCCGATAATGTAAAAGTAGAGAGTATTCAAGCCTCATTAAGAAAAGGCGATAAAGCCAGCTATGAATTGCCCAAATTTATACAGGGGTTACATTTTGAGACGGCTTTTTGGGGTGCTACACTTTGGAATATGGGTGTAGGTTTGAGCTTTTTTGATGATAATGTAAAACTTCAACTTCATTACGGACAGTTTTTGCAAAGTCAGTTTAATAAGATACACGGTAATCAGCAAATCAGATACGGCGGACATGTTTTTTCTTTAAAACTGTTGGCAAACATATTTGAAATGCCTTTCGGTCATTATTTCGGACCTGATTGGAAATGGTTATATATGAATCTTGCTTTGGGAGCACAGTTTTCGCTATTTACCGACACGCAAAGCGGAAAACCTCAAGTATTATCTGCATTACTTACGCAGATTGAATTTCCGCGTGTTAAATTTCATAAACAAAAATATTTTAGTTCTTTCTCATTATTTACGGAAGGACAATTATGGTTTATACCTACGGACGTAGATTCAAAGAGTAAAAAATCTACCATTAAATCGGTTATACCGCATATTTCTGCCGGTATAAGAGTAGACATATTTTAGGAGTTTTTTATGAAAAGAAAATTGTTAAGTTTATTTTTATTATTGGGTCTTGTCGTGTTTACCAATTCGTGTAAACCGACAGTTTCCTTAGGAGGCAGTGTCGATATTTTACGACCTCATGATTGTAAAATAATATATCCCGAATTGGGTGCAAATCCTATACGCGGTTCATTTATTATAACCGGTGAAGCAAACGATGATGATGCTATAGCTTCGGTTTCTGCTGTATTTGAAAACAACGAAACTAAGGTTAAAACTGCGGTCTACAATGCGGAGTTGACACCTGTGGGTGCCGGTAAGGTCTCTTGGATAATAAAAGTTTCAAATGATTCTACCGGTATACGTGCAGGACATCCTCTTGTAAAAGAATATCCGATTGTGGACGGCGAGTACACGGTGATTGTTACAATTAAAGATAAAAGCGGAAAATCAACGGTAATAGACCGCTCATATAAAATAGACAATACTCCGCCTGTTTTTATTGTTTCAAGACCTTCCGTAGTTGCCGGCAGTGATGATCGTTTTTCGGGCGATAAGTACGGAGCGGTTTTTTATGTAGACGGAGAAGCCGGAGAGGAAAATACCGTTGAAGAACTTGGCGTAGAAGTTCCCGATTCAAATATAAATATTGTAAAAAAGTTTGTAGGAAAAACAATAAAAGTCGATATTTCAGCGGAGGGTTCTTCCGATGGTTTATATAGTTTACAAGCTAAAGATAGAAACAAAAATATTCAGGCTAAATTATTTTTAGCCGATAATTCGAGACTATATTCCGACGGTTTACCCTCAGGCAGCGGAAACAAATCCGGCTGGTATTATTTAAAAGATCAAATATATGCAGATATAATGAGTAAAGGTTTTACTGCAGAGGTTATAAACGATTATTTTGCAGGTAAAAAACAGTCGGCGAATAAAGAAACCGACGATCTTTTAAAAAGATTATATGACGATAATGATGCGGAAGCAAAACTTGTAAGAGAGCTTTTGGCTTCTAAACGTATTATGATGGAAGGTGCGGAAGAAAAATTTTCTGCATTTAATTTGGATCCCGGAAAATCGCCGGGCTTTAAAGTTTTAAATGCAAAAATATTAGCCAGAGAGTTTTTAGATCTTGGAAAAGTTTCAAATGTCCTTTATAGCGATACCGGTGCTGCCCTATTACTCTTGGAATTAATACGGAATAAAGATAGAACTCCGTTATTTTCGGGTTTTGATCTTGAAATCTATAAGAAAAGCGGTTTGTCGGTTAAATTGTATAGAAACAAAAATGCGGATACTGTCGATATTAATGATCAGCTTAAAAATTTAAAAGAATTTAAATTAGAGAATTTAGAAGTAGCCGGCAGTTTAAATTTTGCCGATTTAACTCAAAGCCATTTGGACAATAAGGTGGTGCAGTCGGATAACGGCGGTTTAAAAATAAAGTATACCCTTCCTCAAACAGAGGGGCTTTATCTTATAAAAATTGAAGGAAAGGATGTTGACGGCAATGACTATGCCCCTTATGACGAAAATAACTCCGCAATGACCGGCGATTATATTTTTAGCCTTCTTTCTGTAGGAAACGGTCCTAGAATCAGACCTATAAGACCGAGCGGGTTTAAAAATAAAGGATTTGACTTTACTTTAACTATTACGGGTTTAGGTAATGGAGATGCTTATTTTAAAATAGGCGGAGAAGCCGGTACTTCCGATACACGGCTTATTTTGGATCCTACAGATACCACAAGAACTAAATATAAGGGAACCATAACCGATACGGTTATGCAAGGTTTGCCTCATGGTAATCATATTATTTATTTTTATGCAGTCGACAAAAAGGGCAAATTTGACCGTGCCGATACAGATTTTGAAGTGGATAATGCGGCACCGAAAATAACCGTAACAAATCCCGATTCTAACTATCCTCAAGCAGGCAAAATAAAGGTTACGGGTACAATTTTTGATGAAGGTATAGGCGTTAATGAGCTTAAAACCATGTACATAATAGGGAAAAAAAGTTCGGTACCTACAATTAATACTCCTTTATATAGCGTTACCAATGATAAAAATCATTGGCAGCGGATGACGAATTCAACTCCGGGTTCATGGAGTTTTGAAGTTGACCTTAGTACTATACCTTCCGGTCAATATGGAACTTCGGAGGGAAGTTATTATAGAATCCCGTTTTATGTTTTAACGGAAGACAAACTGGGGAACAAAAAAGTTTATGAACATAACTTTTTATTTGATCCTGACGGAAAAAAACCGATAATAACCGTACTTTCGCCTCAAACAGATTCCAGACTGGGCGGTACAATTCAGATATTCGGAACTGCAAATGTTGCTATCGGCGGACCGGGAGATGTAGGTGAGGTTTTTATACAGTTTTCCAAAAGCGGAACTTTTAATAGCAGTGCTGACGGCAGTTTCGGCGGTACCGGTAGTATTCCTGTAACAGACTGGTATAATGGCGGGAATGGACAAGCCATTCCGGGTACGGCTTCGGGTGGTGCAAACTGGCGTATAACCATTAACAGTGACAAAGCTTTTGATCCTACAAGCGGGTCTTCCCACGATATTTATTTTAGACTTATGGCAAAACATAAAGACGGTACAACATCCGGAGGCTGGTCTCTACCTGTTAAAATAACCGTCGATAAAGACGCTCCGACTATAGGAAGCCCTAATGCCGTCAAGGTAGGTACCAAAGACTATCTTCCCAATATGTGGGTAAAAAATAATGAAACATTACAAGGTTCTTTATATGATGCATCCGGTTTAAAATCCGTTGAGATTAAATCGAGCGAATTGGAAGGCGGTATAAATTATGATCTTAATACGGCAAAAACACATGGATGGATTACGGATGTAGGAGGCGGTAACTATGAACTAAATATTCCGTTTAACTTTGCTAGCCTATCCGCTGATGCCATAAGTGCCGGAACCTTTAGTGTAACTGTCCGTATAGTCGAAAATACGGGGCATAATCTTTCGGCAGAGCAAACTTTTACCTTTAGGTTCGACAAAATAAACCCTATAGGAGATTACGGAAAGAAAAAAAGTCTTCCCGGCGTAGGAAATTTTTCGGCTTCTTCATTTTTAAATGCAAGTCTTGCAAATGAAATTAGATATGCTCCTACAAAGTATAAGATGTTAATTAAAAATACTGTTGTGAGTGTTACAGGTGTTTCGGGTAATTCCATAGAATTTTCTCCTGCAATTACTGCCGGTACATATAATTACATGGTGTATGAACCTGTTTCTCTTATATATGCCGATATTGGAGATAATAAATGGAAGATTCAGGGGGTTGCAAATGATGACGGTGCCGGTGTTGAAAAAATTGAAGCTTGGATAGAGGTAAACGGAACAGCAACAGCTCATACCGTAATTGATGATTCGTATTCCGATCCTGCCAATAAGATAGAAAGGTCTATAGCCGGTCAGGTTATTTGGGAAGGCGGTATAAAACTTGATAATGTTGCAGACGGAAAAGGAATCTTAAAATATAAGATTACCGACAGAAGCGGTAATGTATATGAAGGCAGTAAAGGCGATATTGAAGTAAAAAATAAGCCCGTTCAAATTAAAAAACTTGTCTTTAAAACCGATTTATCGGGTAACGGCAGTTATGAAGCTGAAGAAATATTTACCATTGAAAATTTCGGCTCCCTTAATGACAAAAGAGATTTTACCGGAGCTGCAGATGTTGCGAAATTTTTTACCTTTAAAAATCCGACAGAATCCAAATTGGAAGTTATCCTTGAAGGCGGTTACGGTGCAAATGCAACCGTATCTTTAAATAAAGACAGCATTAACGGAGTAAGTATTGCCTCGGGAACACCCGAAATAACAGCCGGTGAATATAGTGTAACCCTCGATTTAAGCGGTAAACTCAATATAGGAGATGATCCGGAGAAAAAACTTTTCCTTAAAGTTACAGACGGTGCGTTTAATAATCCTGTAGGAACTCCTCCTTGGTATGCAGAGGCGAATATTACTGTCGGGTTGGAAGTTACTGACGGTACGAAACCTACAGGCGTTATTATGCCGTTTTTCTACAACAGCGATAAAACCGAGCTTACAGGAGAAGATATTAAACTGAGCAGCGTTAAATATGAATCCGGTAGTGATGGAAAATTAAAACCTGCCGGTCATATCGAAATATCGGGAATAAGTTCTCTCGGTGCCGGAGTTCCATGTGTTTCGGGTAAGGTAATTCTTCGCGGTATTGCCTACGATAATATCCGTCTTAAAAAGCTTGAATTAAGCGGAGCGGGAATCAGCAATGTTAATGCAAACTTCAGCAACGGAAGCTGGACAAGCTCTACCGATCTAAATGTAAAAACGAGCAAATTCAGTAATACCGGTCACTATGTTGAATGGGAATATGAGTGGGCAACGGGAACGCCCGCTTTGGCTGAAACGATAAAGTTGAAAGTAACGGATGCGGCAGATAAAGACAATAACCTTACGGCAAACGGAGAACCTAACCTTAAATCGGGAGAACGAAGTTCAACGGAAGACCGTGCTTTGATATTGGCAGCCAATGATAAGGCTG
>CAUTTN010000022.1:0-17731 GCA_963541225.1 uncultured Treponema sp. | reverse complement strand
AGATGCCCGCTTGTATTTTCTCGCACCTGTTACGAAAATACAATCAAATAAGCAATCCTCATAATTTGTAAAACTTGATTTTTAAAGATACTTGGAAAAAAAACGATTAAATAGTATAATCGGAAATTATGAATCCTCAATTAAAAGAAAGACTTGAAAAAATAGAAACCATACTTGATTTTTCTATACCCGAAAAAATAGATACAATTTGGCAAAATATATCTTTTGATACATTGCCCGACGGATTGACTTCGGAATATCTTTTAGAACTCATTAAACCGGGACGTGAACTTATGAAAAGAGGCGGAAAACGTTGGCGGCCGCTTTTAAGTGTCCTGTCTTGCGAGCTTGCAGGCGGTAAAGCCGAAAATGTATATCCTTTAATACCTCTTATTGAATTATGCCATACCGCAAGTTTAATCCATGACGATATAGAAGACAATTCGGATACAAGACGCGGCGGTAAAGCAATTCATCTAAAATACGGAATAGGCGAAGCAATAAATGCGGGTTCGTGGCTTTATTTTCATGCTGCCAATTATGTTTTAAATAACCGTATTGATAAAGAAATACAAAGTATTGCGGGAAAGTTTTATTTTCATAATCTTGCAAGGCTTCATCTGGGGCAATCGATGGATATAGGCTGGCATTCAAAAGAAGACTATATTCCGTTACAAAAAGAATACATTGCAATGACAAATTTAAAAACCGGTTCTCTTGCAAAACTTGCAGGTGAAATAGGTTTTATAGCAGCAGGAAAATCGGAATCCGAAATTAAGGCATACGGTAATCTTATGATCGATTTCGGAATAGGCTTTCAGATTTTGGATGATGTAAAAAATATAACCCGGGGGAATTTCGGTAAAGATAGAGGTGATGACATAGTGGAGGGAAAAAAGAGCCTTCCGGTTATTATATTTATTAAAGAAAACCCTTCTAAAAAAGAAAAATTAAAACATCTTTTTAAAAAAGCTGCAAATGAAGGTATAAATTCCCATGCCGTAAAGGAAGCAATAGAAATGCTTTTATCGTCAGGAGCCGCTGCCGAAGCCGAAAAATATGCAAGAGAGATAGTTGACACAGCGTTGATAAAACTTCAAAATACTTATACTAAAAACGAAGCAATGAATTTAATTCTCGAATTATTCGGGAATATTTTATAAGGATAAAAAATGAAAGAATCCGCACAATTTTTTAACGATACGGGCGTAAGCATGTCAATGCAGGGACTTCACAATGAAGCAATTGCCTGTTTAAAAAAAGGTTTGTCATTAGAACCCTATAATAGTCTTATATGGCTTAACCTTGGATTGAGTTATTATGCCGCAAAACGGCAAAATGACTGTAAATTTGCCTTAGCCCAATCAATAAAATATAATCCCGAAGTACCGGACGCATGGGACTCCCTCGGATTGGTTTTATACGAACTTGGAGAACTGGATCAAGCCGAAACAGCCTACCAAAAAGCTCTTATGCTGGAACCTTCAAACGGACGTATATGGAATAATTACGGTACTCTTCTATTTTGCAAACAAAAATATGAAGAAGCCGGAAAAGCTTTTGAATCGGCAATTACTCTAGAACCCGATTTAGGAGATGCCGTATTCAATCTGCGTGACACATATTTGGAATTGGGTAAAACCGAACTTGCAGAAAAATGTTCTAAAATTTTAAAAGATATAAATTATAAAGAATAATGAAAATCCTATATATAGCAGAAATTACCGGAAAAGCCGGTATGTGGCTCGTAAAAACACAAATAAAAGAATTAAAGCAAACATATTCTCCCGATTTTATAATTGCAAATGCAAATTCCGCAACTGCTTCAGGCGGACTTGGAAGACAACATGCAGGGTATCTTAAAAAATTAGGAATAGACTGTATTACGGGCGGGGATTTAATCTTTCAAAAAAAAGATTTGGTAGAGTATCTTGACAAAATGACCTATGTTTTAAGACCTTTCAACCTTCCTAAAGAAACACCGGGAAATGGTTTTAAAATATTATATGGAAATAAAGACGAAAAATTGGTTGTAATTTCTGCGATAGGCAGAGTAGGTTTTCACAGACTAATGGCAGAAAACCCGTACACGGGCTTTGACACTCTATTAGATCATATAAAAAAAATTACCGACTTTATAATAATCGATTTTGCTTCATTCGCAACAGCAGAAAAACAAACCCTTCTTTTTATGCTTGCAGGAAAAGTTTCCGCAGTAGTAGGCTCAGGTACAAAAGTACAGACATCCGATGCAGGAATAGTCGAAAAAACTGCATATATAACAGACGCCGGCAGAACAGGCAGTCTTAATTCCGTAGGCGGATATGCCGTAGAAGATAAAATAAGAGAATACAGAACTTGTCTTACCGAATTTGGCAAAACTACTTGGGAAAAGCCCTCTGTTCAAGGTTTTTTTATAGAACTTGACGAAAAAGGCAGTGCCGTAAAAACGGAGCGGATTTTTAAGGAGGTAAAATTATGCGGAAATCCGGAAGAGTAATTGCCGTATTTGAAGATAAAACAACCGGAGCCAAAAAGTATAATTTGGTCTTGGATAATTCTGCCACGGAAGAATCATGTTCCATAAAAATAAAAGATAAAAATTCTATACGAATAAAAGACTGTTCTTCATGTTCCGGCTGCGGTATGGGAAAAAAGCAAAAGGGGCTTTTTGCAGTTTCAGGCAATAGAATAACGGCAATAAACAAAAGCGGAAAAGAAATATGCACAGGAGATATTGTTCAAATCCAAATAGAAGAAAAAAAAACACAACATCAGGCTTTTGCTTCTATTTTTATTCCCGTAATATTTGCAGTTATTATCTCGTTTTTTTTATTTTCTATTTTTAAAACCGAACTCGCCGTTATTTCGGGTGTGTTTTTAGGTCTTATTTCGGGGGCATGTCTTGCCGTTTTTATAAAAAAAATTGCAGGCGATAGTGCCTTACCGGAAATTATATAAAACTTTAAAAAATACCCCGTCTTAAAACGGTGATCGTTTAATTTCAAAATTATTTTTTATACCTTGAATCTAATACAAAAAAAATGTATACTACAACGCTATCAATTTATAAAATAGGGAGGTTCTTATGCAGATTAAAGTTAGATATGCCCCATCACCCACCGGCTTTCAACACATAGGCGGGGTTAGAACTGCTTTATTTAATTATCTTTTTGCCCGCTCCAAAGGCGGTAAATTTGTTTTGAGAATTGAAGATACGGATCGTACACGTTATGGAGAAGAATACGAACAAAATCTTTATGACACACTCGACTGGCTTGGTCTTGAATGGGACGAAGGCGGCAAAAAAGGAGGTCCCTGTGCACCTTATGTACAATCGCAGCGTTTCGATTTATACAAAAAATATGCCCAAGAACTTGTAGACAAAGGCTTTGCGTATTATTGTTTTTGCGACTCCGAAAGGCTTGACCGTATAAGAAAAATTCAAACTATGAATAAAATGCCGCCCGGATACGACAGGGCATGCCGCAGCCTTACACCGGAAGAAATAAAAGAAAAACTGAATCAAGGTCTCCCTTACGTTATCCGCCTTAAAGTTCCGCTTGAAGGCACTACCAAATTTAATGACACTCTTTTGGGTGTAATAGAATGGAAAAATGAAGACATTAATCCAGATCAAATACTTTTAAAAAGCGACGGTTTTCCGACCTATCACCTTGCAAACATCGTAGACGATCACCTTATGGGCATAACACATGTAATGCGTGCCCAAGAATGGCTTCCTTCCACACCCATGCACGTAATAATGTATAAAGCCTTCGGCTGGGAACCTCCCGAATTTTGTCATCTTCCAATGGTAATGGGAAACGACGGACAAAAACTTTCCAAAAGACACGGGGCTACCAGCTGTAACGAATTCAGAAACAAAGGCTATCTAAAAGAAGCCGTTATAAACTATGTAGCAATGCTTGGCTGCTCCTACGAAGACGGACGCGACATTTACAGCCTGTCCGAATTGGAAAAACTGTTTAATGCAGCACATCTAAATAAATCGCCGGCAGTTTTTGACTATAAAAAACTCGAATGGTTTAACGGGCAATATATTCGGGAAAAAACCGATGAAGAACTTTTCGACCTTACTTGGCCGTATATCGCAAATTCCGGACTTTTTGGAAAAATCGACGAAGAAAAATTAAAAGAAGCAGGCTGTAAATTCGAAAATGAAACATATTTAACCCCTACTCCGGAACAAAAAACAATCCTTATGAAAGTTATGCCTCTGGTAAAAGAACGGCTTCATCTTCTAAGCGAAATAAGCGGAATGGTGCGCTTCTTTTTTGAAGAACCGGAAATCCCGCCGATTGAAGAAATTATACCTAAAAAACTGGATGCGGAAACTACAAAAAAAGCTCTTTTAAAAGCGATAGAAGTTATGCCCAAAATTGAAAATCTTGATGAACACACTGCCGGAGAAATTTTCCGAGAAGAAGCAGGAAACCTTGAAATCAAAATGGGCGATCTTATGATGCCTATAAGAATGGCAGTTACGGGAAGCAAAATAAGTCCGCCCCTTGTCGGCTCCATTCAAATACTGGGAATCCCCAAAACAATTGAGCGTATTCAAAAAACCGTAAAAACAAGATTTTAATTTAAAAAAGGCAATAAAATTGTAAATTTTATTGCCTTTTTTAAAAATTTGTTCTTGAAAAAAAACATATACCATGTTACAATTACATAACCGAACATTCCGTTATAAAAAGGATTGTTCAAAAGAAGGCATTTCCCTGTAATGCCTCTATTCCAAGTTTTATTTGAGGAGGAACTTGAATGAAAAAATGCTATAAGATCATAACGGCAGCCGTCATTTTTTTTATCATAACGGCAGCCGTCTTCGCAGGCGGAAGCAAAGAAGCAAGCAGCAAAGAATTCGAACTTACCGATGCCCAAAAAAAAGAAGGATGGAGATTCTTTAAACCCATCGGATTTAAGCTGCACCGTCCCGCATTCTTTGATACCTACAAAGACAACGTTAATGCAGACAGCCGCGTAGGAGAAGAGGACAAAAAAACCGATGAAGTCGTATACAAAGTTTATTTGTATGAATTTGCTTCCGATGAGCTAAATGAAAAATATGATGCAATTGTAAACAACAAACAATTAAGCCGAGATCAAAAAATCGAAATGATAGAAAAAGAGATTGATCCCAATCTTAAACCGATTTATAAACTCGTCGTTTTGCGCACACCCCTAATCGGTAAAAAAACACTTGCCGAACTTACGGGTCTTCCCAATAACGAAGTCATCAGAAAGACCAAAAATTTCACACAAGTTTTAGCCATTGCAGATTTTAATGCCGAAGGTTTAAGCGAAAAGTCCGCTAAAATTTATGAAGAAATGATTTCGCAAGTAAAACCCATGATTCCTACAATTCAATGTACGGATCCTGTTTCTGCCGAAGCTGCAATGGTAAAAAGCATAAAAGGCTTAACCTTTGACACCATTGACCTTGAAGGCAATAAGATAACAAGCGATATCCTTGCAAAGTATGATGTTACAATGATAAATATCTGGGCAACATGGTGTCCTCCATGCAGAGCCGAATTACCCGAAATTGCCAAACTTTATGAAGCCTTTAAGGATAAAGGTTGTAACATAATCGGCATTACCGGTGATGTAAGCCCAGAAAAACAAGATGCCCTTGAAACTGCAAAAAAATTAATTACCGATGCAGGTTGTAAATACACTATAGTACAGTACAATGACACATTAAAAATGCTATTAAACAATCTGAAAGCTTGGCCTACAACTATATTTGTAGACAAAAAAGGGAATATTATAGCGTCATCCGTCAATGATATCATCATTGGAAGCCGTGACCTTGACGAATTTACCGAAGCTATGGAAAAAGCTTTAAAAGCCGTAAAGAAATAAAAGGTTACAAATGAACAAAAAAATTGCGGCAGTATTGGTAATTATTTTAGCCCTAAGTTTTACTATTTTCGGTATATATCGCGGAGAAGTTTCTGTAGTTTTAAAAAAAGCTATAAATATTTGTTTGGAGTGTATAGGAATTGGCTAAAAAGAAAACTCAAAAAACGCTTAATAAAAAAAGGCATATGATTCAGGCTCTTGGTATGCTTACCATTAACGGTAATTTACCCGGATTTTTAAAAGGTCAAATTTACAGGGGACCTGTGAAAAAAGTTTGCATGCCTGTTCTAAACTGTTATTCATGTCCGGGAGCTTTTGTAGGTTGCCCTATAGGTTCTATTCAGGCTACTATCGGAAGCTCTAAATTTAATTTTGCGTTTTATGTAGTCGGTTTATTATCACTGTTTGCAATAGCCGCAGGAAGACTTTTCTGCGGCTACATTTGCCCTTTCGGTTTGTTTCAAGATTTAATGGATAAAATCCCTCTTCCAAAATTTAAAGTACCTAAAATACTAAATGAAATTCTTAAATATTTAAAATATTTAATTCTTGCGTTTTTCGTATTTATTTTGCCATTTGCTTTACAGGACAAATACGGAATAAGTAATCCTTACTTTTGTAAATACATTTGCCCCTCGGGAGTGTTGTTTGCAGCATTGCCGCTTATGTCTCTTAACAAAATGCTGGCTTCTTCTGTCGGTGCTTTATTCGGCTTAAAATTCACAGTACTCGTTATTGTAGCAATTTTATCGACAATGGTATACCGTCCTTTTTGCCGGTATTTATGCCCTCTCGGTGCTTTTTTAGGTATTTTTAACCCTATAAGTTTATACCGCCTTAAAATTAACGATAAATGTATAAAATGCAGAAAATGCGAACGTACATGTAAGTTGGATATTCCGACCTATAAAAAACCGAATAGCCCGGAATGTATCCGCTGCGGTGAGTGTATTAAGGCTTGTCCCGTCAAAGCCATAAACCATAGCTTTCTTTTTGCGGAAAAGCCTGAACCTGCAAAATCCGTATTAAATTAAACTTATTTGCAGCATATTCCTTTTATACGAATTTGAGAAGCCTCAAGTTTTTCGGTACTCGTATAAATAAAAGAAACCTTACCAAAAGCTTCGACCATAACATTTATCGGGCTTCGATCTAAATCTTTTACTTTTACCTGCTTACCGTCTATTTTAAATTCGACTATTTTAAACTCGGCTTTATTCGACGTTACGGTTATAGTGTGCTTATACACATCTTTTTCTTTTTTGCTTTGAACCGAAACACTTATTCCCTGAATATCGTAGTTGTCATAAAATCTGCAAGCCTCTTCTGCAAAAAGTACCAAACTTACTGCCGATATAAAAAATAACGCAATAATTTTTTTTACCATAAAAATCTCCTATTTAAAATTGTAATTAACTAACATTAACAGCCTTTTTATTCGTTCAGAGGGTTTAATACGCTCCGAGCAGGAGTTATTGAGGTTATTAATGTATTTTTGTTATGGTAACCATATTTTAAGAAAAAAATCAAGCCGTTTTAGTTCCGTTATCCGTTTTTTTGATTGCCGAAACCCACTTTGTATTTAAAATTAAAACTACTGCCAATGCTCCTGCCGTAATATTCGAAAAAAGATTTCCCCAATAAATGGAATAATAAGAAAGATATTTTTCGGTAACAATGATAAAAATATACCTTAAAAACCATATTCGTAAAACGCCCAGCATTAAAGGAATTTTTGTTTTACCTAAACCTATAAAGGCTCCCTGAATTGTCATACAAAGCCCGAATCCGATAACCGAATATGTATAAATATGAAGAGCTTTAACTGCAATATCGCCTATTTCAGGCAATTTCGGTTTAAAAAGAGTTACCAAAAAAGGCGAAGAAGGTACTATTATTGCTATCAATATAACGGCACTTACGGCACTTACAATACAGCCTAAAAAACACGATTTTTTTGCCTTAACAGGATTTTCAGAACCTATCTGCATACTAACCATAGTAGTTACCGCAGCCGAAAAACAGCCGGGTATATTAAAACATATAGTGGAAATATTATTTGCAATACTTTGCCCGTTTAAAATAACCGGTCCGTACGGCTCCATTTCTTTATTTATCAAAAAAAATCCTACATAAATAAAAGCATAATTTATCATTGCAGGAAAACCTATCCGTAAAAGTTCTTTTAAAGTAGGAACAGAAAAACGGAATTTTTTAAGAGTAAGTTTATCGGGAGATTTTTTTAAAAATAAATCGGAAAACATCCAGCCTGCAACAATTATATTTGCTAAAAGCGAAGCAAAAACACAGCCTTCTATTTTTAACCCAAGCCAATATAAAAATATAAAATTACCCGAAATTTTTATTATAAGCATTATAATCATTCTTATAAACGGAGCTTCAGGTTTTCCGTTTGCATTTTTTATACCGTTATAAATGGATTCCATAAAACTAAACGGCATCACAAGACAATACAAAGAAATATAACGGAACACAAAAGGAGCAATTTCGCTTTTTAAAGATGAAGTAATAATTAACCCTATAAAAAATAAAAGAGGTACGGAAAGAAGACCTATTAAAAATCCGAAAACAAATATCTGTACGGCAACTTTCCGGCTTTCTTCTATATTGCCTCTTCCGTTAAGCTGACCGATAATTGCAGAAGCACCGACACTTAAACCCTGTCCCAATGCCAAAACAATAAAAATAATAGGCTGCGAAAAATTAACCGAACTTGCAGTTACATGATCCGTTAAACGGTTTATAAAAAGGCCGTCGGTAAAAGGCATCATCGCTTGAAGCATAGCCATCATCAACGCCGGCATAGATAAAACCAATAAAGTTTTTATGGGCGAGGCAGTCAAAATAAGCTCCCGTCTTTGAGCGGTAGTCTGACCTATAAAGTTAAATTTCATATCTAAACAGTTTATACGATTATTAAAAAATATGGAAGACTATTAATATTTTTTTATAAAAAACACTTGACTTAAGATGTGATCTATTAGTATCTTTAAAATATCTTCATATATCACATCTAAAATACTTTGGAGACAAAATGAACACACACCATAATAAGAAGAAGGCAGAAGAAATGCCTTCCGAAGGAGAAAACATTAAAGATCAATCGCCTGAACAAAATTTTTCCGCTTCGGTAAACGAAAATACAACTAACGAAGAAGAAAAAACTAGCGATTGCAAAAAAGATTGTTCGGCAGAAACGGCTGAACAAGAAAAAAAAACAGACGAACTTGTAACCGAAATTGAAGAACTTAAAGCTAAGTGCAAAGATTTACAGGATCAAAATCTTAGAAGTGCTGCAGATTTCGACAACTACCGTAAACGCATGATTAAAGAAAAGCAGGAAGCTATAAACTATGCAAACACAAACCTGCTTTTGGATTTGGTTCAAATACTGGATGATTTTGACAGGGCAATAGAAGCCGGAAAAACACAGTCTGCCGAAAATTCGGCTAACGCTTTTGCGGAAGGCGTTATTATGATAAAAAATCAAATGACTTCAATGCTCAGCTCAAAATACGGGCTTACTTATTATCCTTCAAAAGGCGAAATCTTTGATCCTAATATACACGAAGCAGTATCGATGGTTAAATCGCCTGATGTAAATGAGGCAAAAGTCGGTGAAGAACTTCAAAAAGGATACAAACTTAAAGACAGGGTAATACGTCATTCAAAAGTAATGGTATTAATGCCTCAAGAAAAAAAAGACGAAAAACCGGAAGAAAAAGAACCTTGCGGTGAATGTGATAAAACAGACAAAAATTAAATAATTTATAAAGAAAATATACTACAGTTAGGAGACTACTAAAAATGGGAAAAATTATAGGAATCGATTTAGGAACAACTAATTCTTGTGTTGCCGTTATGGAAGGCGGCGAACCTATTGTTATTCAAAACTCTGAAGGAGGAAGAACAACGCCGTCTATTGTAGGTTTTACGTCCAAAGATGAAAGAGTTGTGGGACAACCTGCAAAGAATCAAATGATTACAAATCCTGAAAAAACGGTTTATTCGGTAAAACGTTTTATCGGACACAGATTTAATGAGCTGACAGAAGAATCTAAACGCGTACCGTATAAACTTACTCCTCAAGGCGATGATGTAAGGATAGACATTGACGGAAAACTTTATTCCACACAGGAGATTTCCGCCTTTGTTCTGCAAAAAATGAAAAAAACGGCGGAAGATTATTTAGGAGAAACAGTAACCGAAGCCGTTATAACCGTTCCCGCTTATTTTAATGATGCTCAAAGACAAGCTACCAAAGATGCAGGAAAAATTGCGGGGCTTGACGTAAAAAGAATTATAAATGAACCTACAGCCGCATCTTTGGCTTTCGGGTTTAATAAAGATTCTAAAAAAGAAAAAACAATTGCCGTTTACGACTTAGGCGGCGGAACTTTCGATATTTCTATTTTGGAATTGGGAGACGGTGTTTTTGAAGTAAAATCCACTAACGGAGATACGCACCTCGGAGGAGATGACTTTGATAACCGGATAGTAACATGGCTTGTAGACGAGTTTAAAAAAGATACGGGTATTGATCTATCGCAGGACAGAATGGCATTACAGCGTTTACGCGAAGCTGCCGAGAAATCCAAAATAGAGCTTTCGTCGGTTGCGAACAGCGATATAAATCTTCCCTTTATTACAGCCGATGCAAACGGACCTAAGCACCTGCAAAAAAGTCTTTCACGTGCTAAATTCGAACAAATGACAGAAGATTTATTCGAAAGAACAAAAGAGCCTTGTCGCAAAGCATTAAAAGATGCAGGAGTCAGTCCCGACAAAATCGACGAAATCCTTTTGGTAGGCGGTTCTACCAGAATGCCTAAAATTCTTCAAATAATAAAAGAAATTTTCGGTAAAGACGGCTCAAAAGGAGTAAACCCCGATGAAGCTGTTGCTATGGGAGCTGCAATTCAAGGCGGTATATTAGGCGGAGATGTCAAAGACGTTCTATTATTGGATGTAACCCCCCTCTCTTTGGGTATTGAAACAATGGGCGGAGTATTTACACCTCTTATTAACAGAAACACTACAATCCCGACAAGAAAAAGTCAGGTATTCTCTACTGCTGCCGATGGACAAACTGCGGTTTCCATTCATGTATTACAAGGCGAAAGAGGTATGGCAAGCCAAAACCGCACTTTAGGAAATTTTGACCTTGTAGGAATTCCGCCTGCTCCGCGTGGCGTTCCTCAAATTGAAGTTACTTTTGATATTGACGCAAACGGAATTGTTCATGTTTCTGCAAAAGATTTGGGAACAGGAAAAGAGCAGCATATACGTATCGAAAGCTCAAGCGGTTTAAGTGAAAGCGAAATTGACAGAATGGTAAAAGAGGCTGAGGCCAATGCCGAAAACGACAAACTCGAAAGAGAAAAAGTAGAAGCCAGAAATAATGCCGATTCTCTTATTTATCAAACAGAAAAAACGCTTAAAGAAATGGGCGATAAAATCGGAGCTTCCGATAAACAAAGAATTGAAGATGCCATAGCGGATTTAAGAAAAGCTCTTTCCTCCGACAATACGGCAGATATTAAAGCCAAAACCGAAACTTTACAACAAGCAGCCTATAAAATTGCTGAAGAAATGTATAAACAGCAAGGAGCTCAAGCAGGAGCCGATCCTAACGCCGGAGCTGCAAACAGCAGTAATACGCAAGGCGGAAACACTTCCGGAAAAGCCGAAGATGTTGATTATGAAGTTGTAAATGACGAAAACGATAAGTAATAATTAAAACATGTACAGGCGGGAAAAATTAATATGTTTTTCCCGCTTTATTCATTTTATACTATAAAAGGGAGACTTAAGTGCCTTCATCTAAAAGAGATTATTATGAGGTTTTGGGAGTAGATAAAAAAGCCTCAAACGACGAAATAAAAAAAGCTTATAGAAAACTTGCTATAAAATATCATCCCGATAGAAATCAGGGAGATAAAGAAGCCGAAGAGAAATTTAAAGAAGCTACGGAAGCTTATGAAATTCTTATAGACGAAAAAAAACGCGGACTTTATGACCAATACGGTCATTCGGGTGTTGACGGAATGGGCGGAGGTTTTGATCCGTCCGCATTCCAAGGGTTTGAAGATATTTTCGGCGGCGGAGGTTTTGCCGATATTTTTGAAAGTTTTTTCGGCGGAGGTTTCGGACGTTCTTCCGGTTCCCGTAGTGCAGGTCCTTCAAGAGGTGCCAATTTAAGATATGATTTACAAATCCCTTTTATAGATGCCGTTTATGGAAAGAAAGCGGAATTAAGTTATACCCGAAATGAAAGATGTTCCGTTTGTAACGGCAGCGGAAGCGAAAGCGGCAGTTCCCGGAAAATGTGCCCCGATTGTAAAGGTACCGGACAAGTTAGAAGAAATACGGGCTTTTTTTCTATTGCAACCCCTTGTCAACGATGCGGAGGTGAAGGCAATATAATTGAAAAACCTTGTAAACATTGCAATGGCTCCGGCATTGAACGCAAAAAACAAAAAATTATCATAACAATTCCTGCCGGTGTTGAAGACGGACGAAGGATAACTATTCCGCGACAAGGCAGTGCAGGTGCAAACGGCGGAGACTACGGCGATTTATTGGTCTTTATTTTTGTACAATCTCATCCTTTCTTTGAAAGAAACGGAACCGATCTTTATTGTGCCGCTCCTATTTCTATGACACAAGCAGTTCTTGGTGCAGATATAAATATTAAATCGCTTGACGATAAAACTTTACGGCTTAAAATTCCTGCCGGAACACAAAACGGAAAACTTTTAAGGATTCGCGGCGAAGGTGTACCAACCGCATCTTTAGGAAGAAAGGGCGACTTATATATTCAAATTCAGGTACAAATTCCGTCAAAACTTTCTTCACAAGCAAAAAATCTTTTAAAACAAGTTGCCGAAATTGAAGGCGAAAATGAAAGTCCCGATTTAATTGCATTAAAAGATTTACCGTAATTTTTAAAACCGAATTTAAAACCCCATCTATAAAGCTAACAAAACTTTTAGATGTGGGTTTTGATTTTAAATAAGATTATCTTTACCGTTTTTTTATACCTAATATTTTTTAGAGCCTTGTATCAGTACTCTCCAACCGTTATAATTACAGCGATAATAAAAAGGTGTTTTTATTTTTTCTGCAGCTTCTCTTATTTTTTGATGCATGAATCTTATTTTTGGGTGAGTTCATCTATTCTTCTAATCGATATATTTTATTTTTATAACTATATTACATATCATTAGTGAGTACCGTTTTCATCGAAATAATTAATTGTATAAAAATCATCGGAATTAAAAAAATAACTCTCCTTGTAATAAAGAATATTATGCAAAATACGTTAATTTTATTTATAAATTTTAACAGTTCAAATTTAACTACAACCGCTTTCTGTTTTGAAATCATCATTTAGTATTATCTGTTAAATAAGGCTGTAAACACAACAAGCAGCAAACCGAGCAAAAATTGTAATATCATAAATTGTAGAAAATTTATATTGTATATTGAATCAATACAGTACACCGTTGCTTGAATTTGAATATCCCATCCTTTGCCATGAGAATTGTTATTGAGTATAAAATCGTGCATACAATAATAAGATTTACAATTATTTTTGAATATACCGGTTTTGTTTTTCTATACACAAAAGTCATATTCAATGCAGTCATTCCCGATTCTGCTAATTGTCTATATTTTCATTTTTTATTTTTTTGTTGTCATCAGTTATTTTTTTTGGAATATTCAGGAACGGCTCCGTTCATTTCGAAATAAGCATTACACCAGTTTACTAAATACATAACCTTTATTTTTTCCCGCTCCGATAGTTGTTCGATCATAAACTTTTTTTCCAAAAACGATATGTAATTCCGTATTTTTCCATTGAATAAGAATAATCTAAAAAACCTTCGGTAAATGCCGCTTATACCCGTTTCATCATAAATGAATTTAATTTTGGAATTTGAATCAATTCCCAAAGGAAACCGCAATCCCTCTTTTGTAATTTGCAACTTAACCATTTCGCTGTCATCAAAAGCGGTTGTAGTTTTTGAGGTGCATGCTTTAGTGTTTTGCGGTTCATTTTCTGTTACTGTAGTTGCCATACTTTCACTTTAGTACATGAAAACAAAAACAAAGCCAAACTCATTGTTAAAAAATTTGAACAATCTTAATAAAACTTAACATTTGGATTAGTGCATATCAGGTCATCCATAAAAACTTTGTCGGATTTACTTCGAGTCCTTTGAACTTGATGTTGTATAGTTGCCTCGGATTTAAATTTTATTTTATATACTGTTGATAATATTTTGTTTTATATACTTGACTTATTGAATAAGGGATGCTATAAATAAGATGTTATGAAAGCTGTTTTCATTATCTTTATATGTTTATTTTTTTTTAATATTCCGGTATTCTCCGAAACGGAATTTAAAACCAAGCACGAATTTTCTTATGGAGCAGAAATAGATTTATCGAGAAAAGGCAAGATAGAAGAGTTTTCTTATGCAATGAGGTACGATTTTACCTTGCCTGAATTTTCAACAGTATTAGGAGTAAAAACAGGATCCGATTCTATAAGCACTACCATACACGGAACTTATTTACCGCTTAGACTTAAATCACTCTCCCTTGGCGTTCAAACTTTGTATAATGCAAATCTTTTTACCGAATATTGTATAGAAAATAATTTTTTACTTGGAACCCGACTTATTACCGGCAAACTAAACAAAGTTTTACTTTCTTTAGATATATCATATTTATTAAAATTAACCGACTTTTATAAATTTAAAAATACCCACTTAATTATCGACAATACATTGGCTTTATCGCTTATGCTGGAAAGTATTATAAAAAACAAAGTTTTGCTATCTTTTAAAATATCGTCATACGGTATATATGCTTATCCGTTATTTTTTACCCCTATGTTTGAGTTAAAAACAACTTGGTTCATGAAGCACGGAATAAGATTAAATAGCTCTATTGCCGTAAAATATTCGGATATGTTTACGCTCACTTCATATCTTTCAAACATTATGATGGGAGTTTCAATTACTTTTAAAATTCCAAATAAAGAGGCATAAATGATAAAACGCAAATACCCTATTATTTATTTAATTTTTATTGTTTCCTTTTGTATTTCTTGCGGTCATGGTTTAGACGAATTTTTATATAGACCGTATAGTGTATCGGAAAGAAGTGTAGGGATAGAAGATTTACCTGCTAACCCTGCAATTCCGTCTTCAAAAAAATTTACATGTGTAATTTTCACGGATATTCATTTCGGAGCCAACCGAAGACGGTATGACAAAGAATTTCTTGAGTGGCTGCAAAATAAAAAAAATGCAAATGAATCGCCGTCGTTTATTATTTCGCTGGGAGATATTGTAGAGCATGGAAAGGAAAATGAATATAAAGAGTATGCGGCTTTTATTAAAAAAATAAAAGAAATAGTTAATGTTCCCGTATATACGGCTGTAGGAAATCATGATCTTCATAACTCGGGTTGGAAACATTGGAAAAAATACGTTTATCCTCATGTACCTTATTACCGTTTTAAAACTCACAAATTTTCTTGGTACTTTATCGATACAGGAGACGGAATGTTGGGAGAACCTCAACTTACAAATCTTGTAGAAGAAATGAAAGCCGATCCGAATCCTAAATTTGTGTTTTCGCACTATGCAATGTATGGAGGAGGTATACCATATTTCGTGATGTTAAACACAAAAGAACGGGCGATTTTAACAGCTAGCTTTATCCGCTACAATGTAAAAGCTTTTTTTGCAGGGCATTACCATCCGGGAAAAAAGCGTTACGATTACGGTTCATTCTTCGAACTTGTTATTAAAAGTATATTAAACGGAACTTCATGGGTCGAACTCCAAATTGATGAAAACAATTCCTCTTTTTTAATAAAGGAACATAAATAGAAATAAGATTATAAAACACATGCTAACAAGCCTATAGGCTAATGTTTTCATAAAAACTATATTTTAATTTTTTTTAATTTCCAAATATCTTTTATGTAGTTTTCGATGGTTCTGTCGGAACTGAATTTTCCGGATCGGCAGATATTTAAAATACATCTCCTTGCCCAATCGGTTCTATCTTTATAATAGGATAATATTTTATTTTGAGCTTTTTGGTATTCATCAAAATCAGCCAATACATAGTAAACATCGGCCCGCTGCCCTTCTATCCCGTATATTAAAGAATCGTAAATTCCCGAAAAAACCTGACCGTCTTCATCTTTATATGTTCCATCTATTAATTGATTTACTGCAATATTCAGTTCGGGATTTTTTTCAAGATAGGAATTTACATTATAGGTATTTCCAATATCCATTTTGTGGATTTCTTCACTTGTCAATCCGAAAATAACGGCATTTTCTTTACCGGCTTCCGCAACAATTTCTATATTTGCTCCGTCAAGGGTTCCCAAAGTAATTGCTCCGTTTATCATAAATTTCATATTGCCGGTACCGGAAGCCTCTTTACCCGCCGTAGATATTTGTTCCGAAACATCTGCCGCAGGGAATATTTTTTCGGCAACAGAAACTCTATAATTCTCTACAAAAACTACTTTTAATTTATCCGAAACCCTTATATCGTTATTAATTTTTTTTGCGGCAGTATTTATAAGTTTTATTATATCCTTTGCCCGTCTATAACCGGAAGCAGCTTTTGCACCGAAAATATATGTCCTAGGATGAGGATTATACCCCGGATCATTTATAAGTTTATTATAAACAGTAATAATATGCAAAATATTTAAAAGCTGTCTTTTATATTCATGCAAGCGTTTTACTTGTACATCATAAATAGAATCGGGATTTATAAATACGCCTTGCGTTTTTTCGAGATAATCCGCCAAGCGTATTTTATTTTGATATTTTATTTCCAAAAATTCGTTTAAAAAATCTTCATTGTCTATAAACTGTTCCAGTTTTTTTAATTCAAATAAATCTTTTATCCATGCTTTACCTATATATTTATTTATAAATTTAGAAAGCAAAGGGTTTGCCGTTAAAAGCCATCTTCTTTGAGTTACTCCATTTGTTTTATTATTGAATTTTTCCGGGTATAGTTGATAAAAGGCTGAAAGTTCTTTTGTTTTTAATATTTCGGTATGAAGCTCCGCTACCCCGTTTACGGAAAACGAACAGACAATTGCAAGACGGGCCATGTGTATGTAGCCTTTAAAAATAATTGCCGTTTCTTCATGTTTTTTCCAATCGTTAGGGTATTTTTGACGTATGAAAATTAAAAATCTTCTATTAATTTCTTCTATAATTTGATATACCCTCGGTAAAAGAGTTTGAAAAACTTCAATAGACCATTTTTCTAAGGCTTCCGCCAAAATTGTATGGTTTGTATATGCAAATACCTTTGTCGTAATTTTCCAAGCCTCTTCCCATTCCAAATGGTAATCGTCCATTAAAATACGCATAAGTTCGGGAATTGCAACTACGGGATGTGTATCATTTAACTGAATAACAACATAGTCAGGCAATTTTGAAAAATCGGTACCTTCTCTATAAATAAAAGATCGTATTATATCTTGCAAACTTGCGGAAGTAAAAAAATACTGCTGCTTTAATCTGAGTATTTTTCCCGAAGGACCTGAATCATTCGGGTATAAAACACAAGAAATGCTTTCGGCTTCAGTTTGTTTTTGAAAGGCTTTGCTATAATCCATGCTATTAAAAAAAGATAAATCAAAACCGTCATTGCTTGAAGCCTCCCAAAGCCTTAATCGGTTTACGGTATTTGTATCGTAACCGACTATCGGCATATCGTAAGGAGTGGCAATTATTTCTTCCGAATTTTTTAGATC
>CAUTTN010000021.1:0-17833 GCA_963541225.1 uncultured Treponema sp. | reverse complement strand
CAAATCGAGCGTCCTGCTCGATTTGCAGCTTGGAGTTTGTTTAAAAACTGCACGTCCTGTGCAGTTTTGCGAGAGTTTTGATATTAGTTTTGGGTTATGGCTTGCAATATTCCTTTTTGTGTTTCGACTCCAAGTGTGTCCGTTTTAAATGTGTTCGTTTATGTAGGATAAAAAGGCTTTTAGGTTTTCTTCGGTTTTTTCGGATACGGTACTTTTTACGATTATTCGTGCGGAGGGTTTAATACCCCCAACGCAAGCGTCGGAGTATGTTGATTTTTGTAGTAATGCCTCGATGCTCTACGTCGGGTAAATTGTTGTAGTCGTCGCCCTTGGAAGCTGTTTGATTTTTATGGCAGCAAATGAACATTGATTGAAAAATATTTTAAAAGCAGATATAATGAATTCCATTGCATAAAAAACTACTGCATTTACAAATTATAGGATTAGGAATTTATGAAAAAGATATTTTTAACTATTATTTTATTTTTATTTTCAGCGGTATTATTTACACAAACGGCAGATGATACAGACAGAGATTTTACTTTGTATCTTTCTGAAGGAATACCGATGCTCCATCCTCATGTCGCCTTTAATGCAGACGAAGCTCAAATACTTAGTGCCGTATATGAAGGGCTTTTTGTTTATGACCCTTATACCTTACAGCCTGTTTTGGGTATTGCAGAAAGCTGGACCGTTAAAAACGGAAGAACATGGCATTTCACTTTAAAAAAAGGAGCAAAGTTTGAAAACGGCGATCCCATAACCGCACAAACCTTTGTCGATTCTTGGCTTAATCTTTTAACACCGGAAGCGGATTACCAATATGCCTCACTTTTGGATTGTATAGACGGTGCTGCCGACTACCGTATGGGAAAGTTAAAGAATAAAAACCAAGTGGGTATAAGAGCCGAATCGGAAACGGAGCTTGTGGTTTATACAAATACTCCTTCGGAGCATTTACCCGGTATTTTATGTCATCATGCTTTTTCGGCTGTACATAAAACACAACTCGACGATGCAAAAAAATTCCATTCAATAGCGGAGCTCAAAAATGCCAAAACGGCTTTCAAGCCTATTGCAAGCGGAGCATACAAAATAGAACAATTTACGGATGAACAAATAAATTTTGTAAAAAACGAAAACTACTGGGATAAAGATTCCGTTCGGATAAAAAAGATAAATCTTATAACCAAGCTGGAGGGGCTTGAAGCTGCCGAAAAATTTAACAAAGGCGAAATAGACTGGCTTTCCAGAGCCGATATTCTTTCTAAAATAGGAGACCAAAGATATATTCACATAGACCCTATGTTCGCAACCGAATTCTTTTTCTTTAAAACATCTTCAGAGACCGTAGAGAATAAAGAAGTACGGAAAGCTCTTCTTTTGGCAATTCCGTATGACGAATTAAGAGAAGGCTATATAATTAAAGCCTCTACTTTGGTTTTCCCCTTGGCAGGTTATCCCGAAATAAACGGCATAAAAGAACAAGACCTCTTTCAAGCGGAGCAAATAATAAAAAAACTTGATTTATCGGAAAACCAAAAAATACTGACGATAAAAATACCCGATTCCGAATATCATAAAAAGCTGATAGATATTTTATCCAAAGCATGGGCAAAATTAGGTTTTTCTTGTGATGTAAAAACATTTACTTTTTCCGAATATTATGATGAACTAAAAATTAAAGATTACAGTTTAGGTACAATATCGTGGATTGGCGATTTTGCGGATCCTTTGACCTTTTTAGAAATGTTTAGATCCGATTCGACTTTAAACGAATCGGATTGGCGTAACAGGGAATTTGAACTTAAACTAAGATCGGCAGGTGGGGAAAAACAATTTAAAAAAAGATTCGAAAAGTTATCGCAAGCAGAAAAAATACTTTTAGAAGAAAGCGTAATTATACCGTTATCCCATAATGCAAGTGTTAATATTATAGACCTTTTTTCTATTGAAGGCTGGTATCCGAATGCAATAGATATACACCCCTTTAAATTTATAAAGTTTTCAAAACCGCAACCATTACCGGGAATTGTAAAATTAACAAATTAGATTAGAGGCGGTGTTTTGGTGCAGTTTAGTGACCCGTTCTTTAGCATTGTACACGATGTACAATGCTAAAGTGTAGGTAACGCTATTTTGTTTTGGCGATGCTGAAGCTGAAATTAAATTTTTAAATTATCGCAAAACAAAATATAATCAAGCTCCTGGAAATCTTTTAAAACATCGGAAGGATAGGGAGGAACTTTTCCGCGTTTTACTCTTTCCATTGCCGCTTCCCAAAGTACAAGCGAGTTTGTATCAAGTTCTTCTTCTTTTTGTAAAGCCATACTTCTATACGGATGTTTATGAAGAGGAATATTTCCTGCCATTGCGTGGTTTAAAAGTTTCCAGTTTGAGTGAATTAAATCGCGTACTTTTGTAAAAACATCTTCCCTTGAATCCGTAAATACAAGGCTTACGTTATTTTTAAAATCCCTATTATGGTTTTCGTAAAATTCTTTTACACGCGGATTATTTGTTATAATGGTTTTATTTATCTGATTTGAATTCATAATTAACATAAACATGTATAAAAAAGGGTATCATTAAAAGTATTTAACGACACCCTTTTTATAATCTTATATAAAGGTTATTTAAGCTTATTTTTTGTATTCGCTTGCGTCAAACGGTTTTCCTGCATTGTAATCCTTTAACAAGGTTGCAACTGTTCCGCTTAATACGATAAGACCGATTAAGTTGGGTATAACCATAATTCCGTTAAAGAGGTCGGATAACTCCCATACCAAATCTATTTTTAATAAGCTGCCCAGAAAAACAAAAGCTACTACTAAAATCTGATAAGGAATAAGACCCTTTGTTCCAAACAAATATCTTATATTTGTTTCGCCGAAATAGTACCAACCGATAATTGTAGAAAATGCGAAGAACAACAAACAAACGGCTATAAATGTATATCCGAAAGTAGCTCCAAACAAATGTTGAGAGAAAGCTTCTTGTACAAGCTGAATACCTTTTGTAACAGGCTCGGAACCTTCAAATTTAATAACGTTTGAACTTAAAACTGTGAATACGGTAATATTTAAAACGATAAATGTATCGATAAATACGGCAACTATACCTAAAACGCCTTGTTCAACAGGATGTTTTACATCGGCAACAGCGTGAGCATGAGGAGTAGAACCCATACCTGCTTCATTGGAGAAAAGACCTCTTGCAATACCGTATCTTGCAGCTCTTGCCATACCGAAACCTAAGGCTCCTCCCCAAACTGCACGGGGATTAAAAGCTCCTTTAAAAATCATTCCGAACATGGCAGGTATATGAGCTGCGTTTATAAGAACAACTATAAGACCTACGAATATATAAACTATTGCCATTATAGGAACAATTTTTTCCGTGACCGACGCAATTCGTTTAACACCTCCCATAAAGATAATACCTGCAATTAAAGCAAGGGCAATACCTGTTATGTATGTAGGTACATTAAATGCTTTTTGGAAAGCATCCGAAATCGAATTCGCCTGAACCATATTTCCCATAAAGCCTAATGCAAGAATAATAGTAACAGCAAAAAAACCGCCTAAAAATTTTGAAAAGCCGTTATTACCTAATCCCTGCGATATATAATAAGCAGGACCTCCGACTACCTGACCGGAATCGTCTTTGGTTTTATAAACTTGAGCAATACATGCTTCGGCAAAGTTGGTTGCCATACCTGCAAGAGCCGCAAGCCACATCCAGAAAATAGCACCTGGTCCGCCCATTATAAGAGCCGTCATTGCTCCTACAAGATTTCCGGTACCGACTTGTGCAGCAATTGCGGTTGCAACTGCTTGGAATGAACTCATACCGTGCTTACCTGCTTTTTCGCCCATGAGCGAAAAATTACCTAAAAGCTGTCTCCATCCCTGTCCGAATTTAGCAAACTGAACTCCTTTCAGTCTAATTGTAAAAAATAAACCTGTTCCGCAAAGAATAGGTATAAGGAAATAAACACCCCATACATATCCGTTTGCTTTAGAAACGAAATCGGTTAAACTTTGTAAAAATACTTCCATAAACATAAACTCCTTTTACCGTAAAACGGTATAATTTTACGATTGATTATAAATTAAGAAACTTGTATTGTCAAGCTGAACATTGAACATTTTTTTTAAGACTGATATAATAAAACATAAGAGGAAAAATATGAATATAGCAATAATTTACGGAGGACGTTCCAGCGAACACGAAGTATCTTTGGCATCGGGAGCTTCTATCGTCAGAACCATAAATAAAAAACATAAACTTTATTTAATAGGCATAACAAAAACCGGAGCTTGGTATCTTCATGATGATGAAGAGCGGGATAGAATTATCAAAAACCCCAAAGCAATATTAAAAATAAAAAAAGACGAAAAAAAAAGAGTCTATATCATTCCCGGAGGCGGTACAAAAAAAGGTTTAAAATCGGGAGATAATTTTTTGCCGGTTGATGTTATCTTTCCTATATTGCATGGACGCTTCGGAGAAGACGGTACTATTCAGGGGCTGTTCGAAATGGCTGATATTCCGTATGTAGGCGGCTCCGTTATGGCTTCCTCTCTTTCAATGGATAAAGAAAAAACAAAAATCGTTTGGGATTATTTGGGATTGCCTATTGTTCCGTACATTGCCGTCAAAAAAATAGAATGGGAAAATGAGCAAACCCGAAATAAAATTTTGGCAAAAGCCGAAAAGGATTTAGATTATCCTTTGTTTGTAAAGCCTTGTAATACCGGAAGTTCGGTAGGAGTAGGTATTGTACATAATAAAAATGAGCTAATCGCTCAGGCGGATGAAGCCTTTTTGTGGGACAGCAAAATATTAATTGAAGCGGCAATAGATGCTCGCGAAATAGAATGTTCCGTTACAGGAAATTATAAACCCGAAGCCTATATTCCGGGCGAAATTATTCCGTCGCATAAATTTTATGATTATGAAGCAAAATACACGGACCCTGAAGGAGCCGAATTAAAAATACCTGCCGATATAACGGACGCTCAAAGAAAAGAAATTAGGGAAACTGCAATTAAAGCATATTCGGCTTTAGATTTAACAGGGCTTTCAAGAGTCGATTTTTTTCTGGACAAAAAAACAAAAAAAATATATTTAAATGAAGTCAATACACTTCCTGGTTTTACTTCAATATCGATGTTTCCGAAAATGTGCGGAGCTTCGGGGCTTCCTTACGAAAAACTTATAATGTATTTACTCGAATTGGCAATAGACCGCTTTAAAACGGAAAGAAAACTGCAAACAAACAGAAAAAAGCCTAGGTAGATTACCGTTACGAAAATCACCGATTAACAACCGCAAGAATTATCAGAGTCTTGCGGTTATGTTCTCCGCTAAAACGTATTGCAAATTGCTTTTTAAAAATCGTTAAACGCCATACATCTTGCAGCAGGGTTTTAAAATGTGTATATTATATTAAATAACTTTAAAACAATAAATTTCGGAGGAACTATGAAATTTAATATCGCAAAACACGGCGGTGTGGCTGCACAGTTGGTATACGAAGACAAAATCGAAGGCGAATATCTTACCTACTTAAAAGAAAAAGAATTGTTTTCAGGTAAGGCGGAAGAAGTATATTACAGCCTTGATTCCAATCTTAAAGCTCATCTTTTTATCGGTCTAGGTAAGGAAGAAAAAATTGATTTGGAGGTTTTAAGAAAAACCTTTTTTAAGGCTTCAGTCGAACTTTTAAAAAACAAGGTCGCAGAAGTCGAGCTGAATATCCCTAAGCTGAATAACCTATGCACTTATAAGACAGCTTCGGCGATTGCAGAAGGAATGCTTCATTCAACTTATAAATATGATAAGTTTAAAAGCGATCGTGAAGAATTAACCGAAATAACGGTCAATTACAATCCCGACAAGGGCAAAGAAGATAGAGCAGAAAAAGGCATTGACGAAGCCGTCAAACTAATGGAAGCGGTTTTCTTAACCCGCGATTTGGTAAATGAACCGCCGAATGTAATCTATCCCGAAACCTTGGCTCAAATTGCCAAAGAAAGACTGGAAGCAAAAGGTGTAAAGGTTACAATTCACGGCAAAAAAGAAATCGAAGACCTTAAAATGGAAGCCTTCCTCAGCGTAGCAAGAGCAAGTGCAAAAGAGCCGAAACTCATTGTAATGGAATATTACAATAATCCCGATTCCGATGAAAAAATTGCATTAGTCGGTAAGGGCTTGACATACGACAGCGGAGGATACGCTATTAAGCCTGCAACAAGTATGGTTACAATGTTTACGGATATGGGCGGCTCGGGTACGGTTATCGGTACCATGCACGCATTGGCAGACCTAAAAGCAAAAGTAAATGTTGTAGCGGTTGTTGCTTCTTGCGAAAATATGATTTCGGGAGACGGGTTTAGAAACGGCGACATTATCGGCTCAATGAGCGGTAAAACAATCGAAATTATTAACACCGATGCCGAAGGCAGACTAACCTTAGCCGATGCGGTTTATTACGCAACCAATAATTTGGGAGCAACAAAATTGATTGACCTTGCAACTCTTACCGGAGCCTGCGTGTCGGCTCTTGGAGAACAGGTTAGCGGAGCCGTTACAAACAATGACGAATTCTTTGCAGAACTTGTAAAAGCAAATGAAAGAGCCGGTGAAATTGTCTGGAGAATGCCCACCATCGAGTACTACAAAAAAATGAACGAATCAAAAGTTGCAGATTTAAAGAACTCAGGCGGAAAATTAGGCGGAATGATGACTGCAGGTCTTTTTGTAGGTTCTTTCCTTGCAAAGGAGGATATTCCTTGGATACACATTGACATTGCAGGTACTGCTTACATTACGGAAAGTTTTGGCTACTTAAAAGAAAAAGCCACAGGAATCCTCGTAAAGAGTCTTTATTATATGCTAAGCAAAGAAGACTAATTTTTTTTGTTATCAAAAAATGTAAAGCCGCGAGGAAAGACATTTGCTTCCTTGCGGCTTTATTTATACAAATACCAAAATTAAACCGACCATCCGGTCGTATAGCAGCCGGGTATTAACTTTTTATTACAGAAATAATCCGCAATATCTGAAGCTAATGTTTTCTTTCTTCCCAAGCTTTGGCAAGTTTTAAAATCCGTTCTTCCGAAAAACGGGAACTGCAAAACTGAATTCCAACCGGCAAGCCTTGTTTTGTTTTTCCTGCAGGAATCGAAAGTGAAGGCACTCGTGAAAGATTTACAAAGGTTGTAAAAAGATCCGAAAGATACATAGCCATAGGATCATCAACTTTTTCATTTAGTTTAAAAGAAGGGGTCGGACTTGTCGGGCATAAAATAAAATCATACTCCGACAAAACTTTATTTACTTCCTTTTCAATCTTTAAGCGAACCGATAAACTTTTTTCGTAACAGTCTCCCGAAAATTCTTTTGAAAGTACATAATTTCCGGTTATAACACGCCTTTTAACTTCGGGACCGAATCCTTCACTTCTTGTTTTTACATAAAGTTCATCGTAACCTTTACCCGGATCCTTTCTGTTACCGTAGCGTATACCGTCAATACGCGAAAGACTGCTTGCCGCTTCGGAAATAGCAAGAACATAGTAAGTTGCAATCGAGGCTTCCAAGACCGGAATTGAAACTTCTTGAATTACGGCTCCCAAACCTAAAAGCCATGAACGGACATTATCAAAAACAACTCTTACTTCAGTATCCAAACCTTCCGTATTTAAAAACTCTTTAGGTACCGCAAATTTCATCTTCGAAATATCTTGTTCCGAATACGCTTTTAAATTTAGTAAAGAAGAAAAATCGGCATTTTCCGAAGTTTCGTCCATAGGATCTTTACCTGCCATTACGGCAAGAGCCAAACCGATGTCGGACGCTTCTTTTCCAAAAAGACCTACTTGATCCAGCGAAGAGCTGAAAGACATAACCCCGTAGCGGCTTAAAAGTCCGTAAGTCGGTTTTAGTCCGTATACACCGCAATAAGAAGCGGGAAGTCTTACGGATCCGCCGGTTTCTGTTCCGAGTGAAAAAGGAGCCTGATTACCTGCAACTACGGCAGCAGAACCGCCTGAGCTTCCTCCCGGAGTCCGTTCTCTATCTACAGGATTCCTAGAAGGTCCATAGCAAGAAAATTCCGTCGAAGAACCCATAGCGAATTCATCCATATTTACACGACCTATAAGAACAGCACCGGCTTTTTCAAGCCTGTCGATTACGGTAGCATTAAAAGGAGCATAATAACCTTTCATTGCATTACTGCAGCAGGTACAAAGTTTGCCTTTCATTGAAATATTATCTTTAACTGCAATGGGAAGACCTAAAAGAGGTTTTTCATCAAAAGAAACTTGCTTCATAAGCTCATCTGCTTTTTTTGCATTTTCTTCTGCGTCGTCAAAAAATTCCAAAAAGCCGTTCAGCGGCAAAGTATTTTTTAAATCGGCTTCGTATTCTTCTTTAAAAGCCTTAACAATTTGCAAAGAAGTAAGTTCTCTTTTTTGCAATTTTTCTCTTAATTCAGTGAATGTTAAATCAGTTATCATATAAACCTCGTTTTAAGAACCGGAACCCAAAACTTTCGGAACCCTAAAATAATTATCCATATATTCCGAAGACATCTTTTTTAAACCGCTTTGAGGTAAACTCTCTTTAATCTCATTAGAACGCAAAGCCTGCTCGTCTTGAGCTGCATACATAGAATTATCTAAACTGTTGTCCGCATATTTATCCAATATTTTAAAATAGCCTATTAAATTACCGACCTGAGAAGATAATATACGGCGTTCGTTTTCTTCCGCAGATATACGCGAAAGATAAAGCAATGACGAAAAAATTTCGTCGGACATATTTCTATTTTCCATACGTAGAAATGATAATAACATAAATCAAAAAGATATGGAAGAGGTTTTTTAATGGTATATATTTTTGTATTTGCGATTAATACCTGACTTTGTAACGATTACAAGTGTGTAAAAGATTATGGGGAATTATTTTATTGAAAGAACCAATCGTCATTGTGTTCTTATAAATTAAACAATTGGGAAAAGAGCAATTTTCGAAATTGTTTAATTCGTGCTTTCATAATGTAGGTGAAAGAGCTCATAAAACAGTAGGAGTTTTACCGCTTGTTCTTTTTCTCAAAAAGCAAAATTCGCACTTAACTTCGGCAGCCGGTATTTAGGCTGCCGAAGTTAAACTTTCCGTTTATTCGTGCGGAGGGTTTAATACCCCGACGCTTGTGTCGGGGTTGTTGATTTATACCGATTATCCGAAAATCGTTTTTTTACCTTTTTGCTCTAAGCGAATTAAAAACTGCAAGCAAAGCAACGCCTACATCGGCGAATACGGCAGCCCAAAGATTTGCAAGCCCGAAAGCTCCTAAAGTTAAAAATCCTATCTTAATAATAAAAGCCAAAGCGATATTTTCCCAAACAATTTTTCTTGTAAAACGGGCTATACGGATAGCCTCCGGTATTAGCTTGGGATTATCGTTCATCAAAACCACATCGGCAGCTTCTATTGCTGCGTCGCTTCCGATTGCTCCCATAGCTATTCCGGCATCGGCACGTGCCAAAACGGGAGCGTCATTAATACCGTCTCCGACAAAAATAACACAAGCATTTTTATTTTTTGATTTTATTTCTTCCGAAATTTTTTCAAATCGGCTTACCTTTTCATGAGGCAAAAGCATGGGGGTAAAATATTTAATTCCCAATTCTGCAGCAATATTTTCCGCAGATTTTTTATTATCGCCTGTAAGCATTTCAACTCTGTTAATTCCCGATTTCGCTAAAGTAGAAATAGCTTCTTTTGAATCAGGTTTGAGAGTATCGGTCAAAATTATACAACCTATATATTTTCCGTCGTAAGCTATGTAAACCTGTGTACCGCCTATTTCATTACCTTCGGCAGGAATTTCGGTTTTTAGTTTTTCCGTTATAAAAGATTTTTTTCCTGCAAGTAAATTTTGCCCATCATAATCCATGCTTAAACCCATTCCGGCAATTTCGGTATAATTATCCAAATTCATTTTGGATAGGTTTTTATAATCTTCTTTTGAAAAAGTAAGAGCAGCACACTCCTTGACGGCATTTGCAATAGGATGATGAGAATTAGATTCTGCTATTGCGGCAAGTTTTAAAAGCTGATCTTTGTCGCTATTTTTGGAAGGCATTAATGTCATAACTTTTAATATACCCTTTGTAAGAGTTCCGGTTTTATCAAATACTACAGCCTTTGTTTTGGATAGAGCATCTATGTAATCGGCTCCTTTTACCAGAATCCCGCGTTTTGCAGCACCGCCTATTCCGCCGAAATAGCCGAGAGGAACGGAAATTACAAGAGCACAGGGGCAAGAAATTACAAGAAATACCAGCCCTCTGGAAAACCAAGGTGCAAAACTTTGCCAGCCGTTTATCGGTGCCGAAAAAATAAAATAATTTAAAAGAGGAGGCAATACCGAAATCAAAACCGCTCCTATAGTTACAATCGGCGTATAAACTTTTGCAAAAGAAGTTATAAACCTTTCCACTTTTGCCTTTCGGCTTTGAGCTGTTTCGATTAAGGTTAACATTTTTGAGGCAGCCGTATTCTCAAGCCCTGCGGTCGTTTTTATAATTACAACACTTGTCAGATTTACAAAACCGCCAAGGACTTTTTCTCCCGCCGAAGCACTTCTGGGAACACTTTCGCCTGTCATAGACGATGTATCGAAGTCTCCGGTTCCTTCCATTATGATGCCGTCCAAAGGAATTTTTTCTCCGGGTTTGACCAAAATTAAAGAACCGACTTTTACATCTGCAGGGTTTACGCAATTATCTTCTTCCTGCATATCGGAGCCGGGTTTATAAAGACGGGCAAAATCGGGTCTTAAATCCATTAAATCGACAATTGATTTTCTGGATTTGTCTACTGCAGAATGCTGAACCAATTCTCCCAAATTGTAAAAAAGCATAACGGCAGCCCCTTCAGCCCATTCGCATAAAATAAAGGCTCCTGTAGTCGCGATAGTCATCAAAAAATTTTCGTCAAAGATTTTTCCGTGTAAAATATTTTTTACTGAAGCGAAAACAACTTGATAACCTGCCGCAGCCCATGAAATCACAAAGAAAATCGGAGCTGCTTTTAAACCGAAAATATATGCGGTGTTAAAAAAAATCATACTTAAAATTCCTACCGCAAAAAACACGGCAGAAAACCCGAATTGAAAAATCATTTGTTTTGAAGAAACATGTGTATGACCGCAACCGCAATCATGCCCATGTCCGCAATGATCATGTTCGGAATGTGAATGGCTTGAATGATCATGACCGCAACAGCATTCCTGATGATGTTCCGTATGACAGTGTTCTTCATGGCAGTTATGTTTTCCATGTGAATGTCTGTGATGTTCTCCATCAGAGGAATGATGATCATGTGTGCAGCAACCTTCTTTATGATGTTCTGCATGATCTTGTTCTCCGCAGCAGTTATGATGTTCATGCGAATGCCCATGGTGTTCGCCATGATCGCTATGAGGCTCATGTGTACAGCAGCAAGATTCTTCATTTCCGTGATGGTGTTTTAACCTGTTCTCGTTTAGTTCCGTTTTCATAAATATCTCCTTATACTATTTGTCAGCGTCCTTCTCTAACGTGTTCAAGACCTACACTGAATAAAATTCCTACATGGTTATCATCTATCGAATAATAAACCTGTTTTCCCACTCTTCGGCTGCGTAATATTTTTGCCTGCCTTAATATTCTAAGTTGATGAGAAACAGCCGAAACCGACATTTCCAAAACTTCTGCAATATCTGCAACGCATAAATCGCCCGAAATTAAAGCCGAAACAATTTTGATACGTGTAGAATCACCGAAATTCTTAAAAAAATCGCTTAAATCGCTCATAGTTTGTTCGTCCGGCATTTTACTTTTTGCATGAGCTACGGATTCTGGATTTAAAACCCCGATTAAATCGTCTTCCGTTTCGGAATTTTTATTTTTTTTAGCGTTTTTTTCTGTAATTTCCAATTAAACGTCCTTTAATCATTTGAGCAAATGTTCAAATGATTAATTGAAAATGTATATTGAATTTAAAAAAATGTCAAGTCTATTTTGTAAAAAAAACAGAAAATATAGAAATTAGTTCATAACAGTCGGTTAAAAATCAGGCAGAGCTTTTCAAAGATACTATAAACTCAAACACAATCAATATTTACACTAAGTCCGTTTTATGATATTCTATCGGTGCGGAATTTTCTATGTTGAAGTTTATTTTTCAGCGGATTTTATACGGAATTTTTACGATGTTTGTAATAGCGAGTATTACATTTTTTCTCATACACACTATACCGGGAAACCCTATAGAAACTATAGCAGAACAGCTGCCTGAAGAGCGGCGGTTGGAACTTTATGAGCAATACGGTTACAATAAACCTCTTTTTATACAATATTTTATTTTTTGGAAAAATTTTTTTATACGTAAAGATTTGGGGACTTCGCTTTATTACCGTGGAAGGCTTGTTACCGATGTAATTAAAACCCATGCACCTATATCGGCACGTCTTGGTCTTCAGGCTCTTTTGTTCGGCGTTACCACAGGGTTAATTTTCGGAATTATTGCTGCTGCAAACCGCGGACGTAAATTCGATTATTCGGTTATTTTAATTGCAGTCATAGGTATTTCAATTCCTAGTTTTGTTATGGGGCAGCTTATTCAATATTATTTGGGTATAAAGTATAATATTTTTCCTATTACGGGATGGGGAAGTTTTAAATTTACGGTACTGCCTTCTCTTGCCCTTGCCGTAGGACCTATTGCCAAATACTCAAGATATATGCGTTCCGGCTATTTGGACATTATCAATCAAGATTATATTTTAACGGCTAGAGCAAAAGGAGCTTCAAAAGGCAGAATTATTAAAAATCATATTTTAAGAAATGCTTCGCTTCCCATAATAACAATGCTGGGACCTCAAATTGCTTTTACTTTTACCGGTACCTTTGTTATAGAAAATATATTTTCGGTACCGGGTTTGGGTTCTTATTTTGTCCGTTCCGTTTCCGAACGGGATTATACGATGATTATGGGACAAACAATCTTTATTTCGTTTTTATATATTGTTTCCCTTATAATAGTCGATGTCGCCTACTGCTTTGCAGATCCCAGAATTAAGCATGGAAACAAAAAAGATGAATAAGACCGATATATCCGCTAATCTTAATTTGGAAAATAATATAACAGACTCGGAATTGGAAGGTTTAACCGAAGACGATTTTATTCCTGTTTACTTTAATAAAAAAGGCGAACAGATAAAAAGAGTAAGTATCGGTTTTTGGCAAGATGTAAGCCGGCGTTTTAAAAAAAGTAAGCGGGCAATTTTTTTCTCCGGAGTTTTATGTTTTATAGTTATACTTTGTATTTTAGGTCCTGTAATAGCACCTTCTCCAAATGCGGCAGGCAACTTGAAAGAAAAAAATTTACCTCCTTCTTTAAAATTCTGGTTCGGAACCGATGAACTGGGACGGGACCTTTTTACAAGAGTGTGCAGGGGAGGGCGGGTTTCGCTTTTTATTGCAATTATGGGTTCTGTTGCCGATATATGTACGGGTCTGCTTTACGGGGGGATATGTGCCTATGCAGGAGGTCGCACCGACACCGTTATGATGAGGATAATTGAAATACTGTCAAGTATTCCTTATCTAATTATTGCTGTTTTAGTTTCTTTAATTTGCGGTAAAGGTATTTTTTCTATGATAGTTGCTATGACAATTACAGGCTGGTGTTTTACCGCAAGACTGGTACGCGGACAAGTTTTGCAAATTAAAAATCAGGATTTTGTTCTTGCTGCACGGGCTTTAGGAACCTCTTCATTAAAGATAATTATAAAACACCTTTTACCCAATACCGTAAGTATAATGATAATAGCCATGACATTTAACATTCCGTCATTTATTTTCGGTGAAGCATTTTTATCGTACATAGGGCTTGGCATTCAGCCTCCTTATACAAGCTGGGGGGTATTGGCTTCAAATGCACAAAAAACAATGCTTTTTTTTCCGTATCAGCTCTTTTTTCCGGCTCTTTTTATAAGTCTTACAATTTTATCGCTTCAGATTATAGGCGATGCATTACGAGACGCTATGGATCCGCATTTAAGGAGAAATAAATAATGCCGGTACTGGAAGTTAATAACTTGGCGGTTACATTTCAAACCTATGCAGGAACAATTTATGCCGTAAACGGAATTTCTTTTAAAGTGGAAAAAAATGAAACACTTGTCATTGTAGGAGAATCAGGCTGCGGAAAAAGTGTTACCGCTCATTCAATCGTCCGGCTTTTACCCGGAAAAAAGACAAAAATACAAGAAACCTCTGAAATTATTTTTGAGGGAAAAAATCTTTTAACTCTTACCGAAGAAAATATGGAAAAAATACGCGGCGATAAAATTTCCATGATATTCCAAGACCCTTTAAGCTATTTAAATCCGACAATGACTATCGGAAAACAGATTATGGAAAGTATCCTAATTCATAAAAAGATAACGAAAAAAGAAGCCATCGAAAAAACAATACGCATTTTAGAGCTTGCCCGAATTCAAAATCCCGAAAAAAGACTAAAACAATTTCCGCATGAATTTTCGGGAGGAATGCGGCAGCGTGTAATGATTGCTATGGCTCTTGTCTGTAATCCCAAAATACTTATTGCGGATGAACCTACGACGGCTCTTGACGTAACAATTCAAGCCGACATATTGGAACTTATTCAGCATATCCAAAAAGAAACAAACACAGCCGTCATATTAATTACACACGATTTGGGAATTGCGGCAGAAGTTGCAGACCGAATTCAGGTAATGTATGCAGGAAAGATTATAGAGCGGGGGTCTGCTTTCCATATTTTTAAAAATCCGCAACACCCCTATACTAAAGCTTTACTTGCAGCGGTTCCTTCTCTTTATCAACTAAAAAAAGACAAACTTTATGTACCGGAGGGAAATCATCCCGATATGCTGGAAAAACCTATAGGCTGCTCTTTTGCAAAAAGGTGTGAATTTTGTATGAAAATATGCCTGGAAAAAACGCCTCCTGAAACTTTTGTCGAAAACGGTCATTTTACTTCCTGTTGGCTTCAACATAAATTTGCAAAACTAAGGAATCCGTCATGCAACCGCCGTTAGTCGAAATTCAAAATCTAAAAAAATATTTTAGACTTAACAGAAAAGAATCCGTATATGCAGTTGACGATGTAAGTTTTTCGATCAAAAAAGGAGAAACTGTCGGTCTTGTAGGGGAGTCCGGCTGCGGAAAAACAACACTCGGAAGAACCGTTTTAGGTTTATATAAATTAAACGGCGGCAGAATAATTTTTGACGGAAAAGATATGAGCCGTGCTTCAAAAAAAGAAATGCACGCTTTTAAAAAACGGGCTCAAATTATTTTACAAGATCCTTACGCCTCCTTTAATCCCAGAATGACCGTTTCACAAATTATTTGTGAGGGCATGGAAGCTCATCACTTATATAAAATGCGTACGGAAAAAGAAAGTGCGGTTTATTCTCTTTTAGAAACCGTAGGTCTTATGCCGGAACACGCAAACCGTTTTCCTCACGAATTTTCGGGAGGGCAAAGACAACGTATAGGTATAGCAAGGGCTTTAGCTGTAGAGCCGGAATTTGTAGTTTGCGATGAACCTATTTCATCGCTCGATGTTTCAATCCAAGCACAAATTATTAATTTACTGATAAGACTTCAAAAAGAACTGAATATGACTTATCTTTTTATAGCTCATGATTTATCGATCGTAAAGTATATCTCGGATAAGGTAGGCGTTATGTATTTAGGAAAACTGGTAGAGTTTGCAGAAACGTCCGCCTTGTACGGCAGTCCGTTTCACCCGTATTCAAAGGCTCTTATTTCGGCAATTCCAAGTACCGATATTGAAAATCCGATGTTAAGCCGCCGCATTCATATAAATGGCGAAATAACAAGTGCAATAAATCCGGGTTCAGGATGCCGATTTTACAAACGCTGTCCCAAAAGTTCCGATAAATGTAAAACCGAAGAACCTTTGTTAAAGGAAATAGAAAAAGGACATTTTGCCGCCTGCCATTTTATTTAATTATATTTATTCGTGCGGAGGTTTCAATACCCCGACATTTCTTGTTTACGCTTTGCGACGAGGTTGTTTATTCAAGATTTTCGTGTGAAAGATATAGTTTTTCGTATGCCAGCTTTGCTACAGTCTGCTCCGCTTCTTTTTTTGTTTTACCGGAAAGAGGTCCATAAGTATTGCCGTTTATTATAACGGAAAACCAAAAAGTTCTATCATGATCAGGTCCTGCAATTTTTTTTAGTTCATACTTAGGAGTAGTTTTAAATTGCTTTTGAATAGCCTCCTGCAAAAGCGATTTATAATCTCCTATGTATTTTTTTTGAACAGTCAGCTTAATAAATGGTTCAATAAGTTTTAAAACAAAATGTTGAACGGCTTTAAAACCGGAATCCAGATAATAAGCCCCGATAACTGCTTCAAGAGCATCGGCTAAAATAGCCTTTTTTTCCCTCCCGTGCGACATCTCTTCTCCGCGACCTAATACAAGGTATTTACTTATACCCAAATCTATAGCAACTTTTGAAAGAGACTCTTCAGAAACAACCGTCGCTTTAATCTTTGCCAATTCGCCTTCACTCTTATCCTTAAAAGATTTATAAAGATAATCGGCTACAGCAAGCCCCAAAACGGAATCGCCTAAGAATTCAAGTCTTTCGTTATTTTCATGAAAATTACTATGTTCGTTTGAATAGGATCTATGATAGAAAGCGAGATCAAGCAGACTTAAATCCCTAAACCGAATTCCAGTCTGCTTTTGAAATTTTTGTATTTCCCTCTTCCTTTCAGGTTCAATTTTAACTCTTTTAGGAAACAAGGTTATAACTCTTTGTTTGATTGTAAACTATTGTTGAGATTTGATAAACTCGTAGGCATCCCGTACTGTTTCAAAGTCGGTTGCTTTTTCATCGGGAATTTTGATTCCCATATCTTCTTCCAAAGCATAAACGAGTTCATAAGTATCAAGACTGTCGGCACCTAAGTCCTGTCTAAAAGAAGAATCCAAAGTTACCTTTTCTTCTTCAATCTCTAATTTTTCTGCAATCAATTTTTGAATTTTCTTGAATAAATCATCCATAAAAATAGCTCCTTTAAATATTATCGGGATTAATAACTTGTCTGCCTTTGTAAAATCCGCATTTAGGACATACTCTATGAGACATTATTAAATTTCCGCATCCTGAACATTCAACGAGATTTGGTGCAGTAAGTTTCATATTTATGCCTTGGCGTCTGCGGGTTCTAGCTTTTGACGTATTCGCTCTTGGTACAGCCATTTTCTACAACCTCCAAAAAAAGTATATTAGGGAATTGCCGCTTTATTCGGCTCTTCTTTAAATAGCGGTATTTCCTAGATTTCGCAAATACAACTATTTTTAGTAGTTAAAGCGTATTGTATAAAAAAAATAATAAAAAGTCAAGATCAGGGTACTCATTATATTACAAAAAACTCCAAAATAATACAGGGAACTTTCTAATAATTTATGTTTTTATGTCGGCAAAAATTACAGTCTAAAAACCTTGACAATTTAGGAGTGTTTAAACTTTCCTGTATAAGCGAGAATCTATATTTGCATGAATCAGCTTTTACCGAAAACTTAAAACCGTATGCCTGCACCTAATTTTAATGCAAAATATCTCCTAATTCCGCCGTACCTGATTTTGTAATACCTTTTTCAATCGGTTTAAGTGCTTAATCATCAAGTATGATGCCCGAAAAAAACATCATATCCCTTAACCTCATTTATTCCGAA
>CAUTTN010000020.1:0-18004 GCA_963541225.1 uncultured Treponema sp. | reverse complement strand
TGTTTTCTGGCTTCTTCGACCTCATCATCTATTCCGGATAATAGAGCTTCGGGTACATCAAGCAACTCTTCATCAGCTTCGTCACCATCTGAATCGGCGATATTATCCAAATCGATATTGGAAAGCATTTCCCCGAACGTTTCGGTATTATCATCATCTGCATAATCGGAGGCGAGACTTTCTGCAGGCTTGTTTATATCCTCATCAATATCGGCTTCTTCTTTAAATAAAGAAAATTCTTCTGTCGGAGCTGCTTTGCTGTTTTCGGAGGCTGCTGCCATCATAGCATCATATTGTGCGTCAGCCTCTTCTTCAATCTTTTTTTCATCAATACTATCGGTTGTATCGGCATCATCCGGTGCCGTTTCGGTTAATTTGGGAGAATCTTCAGCCGTGTCATCAAAAAACAGGTCGGTTACAGTTTCAAACTTATCTTCCGGAATATCTGCGGAAGCGGGTTTGGGAGCCGCCGGAAAATCGGTTAATTCGTCTAAAAAGCCGGAAGGCTCTTCCAAATCGGGAAGAGTTTCATCGGCAGAGTCAGCAACACCTGAAAGATCAAAATCGGCAAAATCGCCGAGAGGCTGTTCTTTGGTATTATCCATACTTGTCTGTTCCTGCAGTGGTTCTTCAATGTTTAGATCAGGTTCGGGGATATCCGCAATGTTATCGAATAAATTATCTATATTTATATCAGGTATCGGAGCCTCGGTGGGTAAAGGTATTTCTTCATACCTCTCGCCCCATTTGGCAATGACTTCCGGCTCATTGGCGATTCTGTGGATTTCTGTTGTAAATTCTTTAAGCTCTTTTATTCCCGGCATATTTTAAGCAATTCCTCTCATCTTATTTTCGGCTAATTTTTGTTATGCTTTAATAAGTAGAAAGCTCTAAAAGTTGATTTACTCTCAGCTGCGGCAGATTATCCGTTCGAAGGATTAATGAAAAATTGCTCTTTAGTATAGAACAAGCTGGCAGACTTGATATTTTTAGAGATTCCCAATTATTTATATCACAAACTATATTTTTATTCAAATATCTGCTATATAATTTGTAAAGAAATATATTATATTTTATAAAGTGAAAATATCCGTTTCCATGCAATACTTCTTACAATTTATAAAAAACTTTACTTTTTGATTGACATTTTTTTATATTTATGGTATAAAGCCTTTTATATTTTGAGTAAGAATCTTTTACTCGGTGTTCTTTAGGAATTTGCATCGCCGTAAAGCCTTTTGGCAGGCAAGGTGCTTTTAAACTGAAAAAACGGTTTATTTAAACAAAATTCCGCAGGATGCCAAACCGGCCATCGAAGTGAGGTGGTGATAAGGTGGATCCGAATGCTATCCGAAACTCTATGGATAGTGCTTAATAAAGATGTTTATAGAATGATAAATATCTTCTGTCTTATCTGAATAATTGCTTTTTCACTTTCATTTTTAGGCTGTTTTGCCGTTTTAAACTTTCGGGTTTTTGGCGGTTTATTAATTTGGAATCTCGTCATTTTTAATGCGGGAAATATTAGACTTGCCTACGTCTTTTAGGAGGATCTCATGGCAAAGGAAAAATTTAACAGAACGAAAGTTCACATGAATGTTGGGACCATCGGTCACGTTGATCATGGTAAAACCACTCTTTCGGCAGCGATCACTACGTATTGTGCAAAGAAGTACGGTGATAAGCTTCTAAAATATGACGAGATCGACAATGCGCCGGAAGAAAAAGAGAGAGGTATTACTATCAATACCAGACACTTGGAGTATCAGTCCGATAAGAGACATTATGCACACATCGACTGCCCCGGTCACGCTGACTATGTTAAAAACATGATCACAGGTGCTGCACAGATGGACGGTGCTATTCTCGTTGTTTCCGCTCCTGACTCCGTTATGCCTCAGACAAAAGAACACTTGCTTCTCGCTCGTCAGGTTGGTGTACCTGCAATTATCGTTTTCTTAAACAAGGTTGATCTTGTAGACGATCCCGACTTGGTAGAGCTTGTGGAAGAAGAAGTTCGAGAAACTCTTGCTTCTTACGGTTTCCCTGAAGATACTCCCATTATTAAGGGTTCTGCTTTTAAAGCTCTTCAGGAGGGTGCAACAGCTGAAGATACGGCTCCTATTGAAGAGTTGCTTAAGACAATGGATAATTACTTCCAGGACCCGGTTCGAGATGCCGATAAGCCCTTCCTGCTTCCCATTGAAGATATTTTTACGATTCAGGGACGAGGTACCGTTGTTACGGGAAGAATTGAGCGCGGTATCATTAAAATGAACGAAGAAGTTGAAATTGTAGGTATTAAGCCTACAAAGAAAACCGTTGTTACCGGTATCGAAATGTTTAACAAACTTCTTGATGAAGGTGAAGCCGGAGATAACGTAGGTCTTCTTCTTCGCGGTATTGAAAAGAAGGAGGTTGAACGAGGTCAGGTTCTTGCCAAGCCCGGTTCAATCCATCCTCATACCAAATTCGAAGCTCAAATTTACGTTCTTTCAAAAGAAGAAGGTGGAAGGCATAGTCCTTTCTTCTCGGGTTACAGACCTCAGTTCTATTTTAGAACTACCGATATTACAGGGACTGTAAACCTTCCTGAAGGAACCGATATGGTTAAGCCCGGCGATAACGTAAAAATTATCGGTGAGCTTATTCACCCGATTGCTATGGACCAAGGCTTAAAGCTCGCTATCCGTGAAGGCGGACGAACTATTGCTTCCGGTCAGGTAACTCAAATTATCGAATAAGCGATGCAGAAAAAACGGTACCTGTAATTGAATTGGGCGGGTGCCGTTTTGTATCCATTCGGAGGGAATTGATGACAAAGGAAAAAATTCGCGTAAAACTTCGCGGGTTTGATGTGGAATTGGTTGATCAAAGCTCAAAAGCTATTGTTCAGGCTGTTCAAAAAGCAGGTGCAAAGGTTTGCGGTCCTATACCGCTTCCTACAAGGATCAACAAATTTACGGTACTTCGATCTCCTCACGTAAATAAAAAATCACGTGAGCAGTTTGAAATGAGAACACATAAAAGGCTTATCGATATTATAGAGCCTTCGACGGAAGTTATGAATGCGTTAATGGCATTGGAATTATCCGCCGGTGTTGATGTAGAAATTAAACAATAACAAAGATGGTAGACGGCCTTTAATCAGGGGTGCGTACCTTAGGAGTTTTAAATGATTGGACTGATTGGAAAAAAAATCGGTATGACTCAGATTTTTAACGAAATCGGACACCTTATGCCGGTTACTGTTATTCAGGTAGAACCCAATACCGTTGTTGCACTAAAGGACAAGGAAAAGTTCGGTTACTCTTCAGTAGTACTCGGTTTGGGTGAGCTTAAAGAAAAGCATACAAGCAAACCTTATGCAGGACAGTTTTCCGGGGATATTAAGCCGTTAAAACTGTTAAAAGAATTTCGCGATTTTGATAAAGAGGTTGCTGTAGGCGATAAATTAGGTGTAGAGGTTTTTGAAAAAGTTCCGTATTTAGACATTACGGCAATTTCAAAAGGTAAAGGTTTTCAGGGTGTTATGAAACGCTGGGGTTACGGCGGCGGTAGAGCAAGTCATGGCTCCAAGTTTCACCGTGAAGCAGGTTCGACAGGGCAGTGTACTACTCCCGGTCGTTCTTTTAAAAATACGACAATGCCCGGACGAATGGGAAGCGATAAAGTAACTGTTCAAAATTTACAGATTGTAAAAATCGATACCGAATTGGGTGTTGTGATGGTTCGCGGTGCTGTTCCGGGAAAAAAAGATGCAACAGTATTTTTAAAATCGGCTGTTAAGCGGGCAAGGTAAGGACGGTGTAAACATGGAAAAGAAAGTTTATTCAACGGACGGTAAGGAATTACGAACCATTGATCTTGATGACAAGGTGTTCGGTCTTCCCGTAAATGATGATGTCGTTTACTATGCCATTAACAATGAATTAGCCAATAAACGTCTTGGAACGGCATGTACAAAGGGTAGGGCTGAGGTTCACGGTTCAAATACTAAACCTTACAGCCAAAAAGGTACCGGACGTGCAAGACGAGGTGATAAAAAATCTCCTTTGCTTGTAGGTGGAGGAACGGTTTTTGGTCCTAAACCTAGAGATTTCGGCTACTCTATGCCCAAAAAAGCAAAAAGATTAGCAATGAAGTCTATATTAAGTTTAAAGGCTCAAAACGACAGATTGGTTGTTATTGAAGATTTTACGATTGAAAGCGGAAAAACAAATGAGCTTGCAAAAATTTTAAACAATTTTGCAAAAGGCGAAAGAACCGTTATAATCTTAAAAGATGATGATTCTATGCTTAAAAGAGCCGGTAGAAATATTCCGCATCTTTCGTTTTTGGCGTATAACAGACTTCGTGCCCACGATTTGTTCTACGGCAGAAAAGTTATAATGCTTGAAACAGCCGCAAAAAATCTTTCAGATTTTTATGGATGTAAGGAGGTAAAATAAGATATGGAATATACGGATATTCTTATTTCTCCGATTCTGACGGAAAAAAGCACTGAACTTCGCGAACAGGGAAAATATGTTTTTCGTGTTGACCCTCGTGCAGGTAAAATTCAGATAAAAGAAGCGGTACGCCGTTTATTTAACGTAAAAGTTATCGATTGTACTGTAAGCAATGTTCGTGGAAAAACTAAGCGTCTTCGCTATAAAGAAGGTAAAACTTCATCATGGAAAAAGGCAACCGTAAAACTTGCTAAAGGCGAAGAAATTAAGATTTTTGAAGGTGCGTAAGCCTTAAAGTGCTTATGCTAAGGGGATAGCAAAATGGCTCTAAAAGAATATAAGCCGATAACGCCCGGATTGCGCGGACGAATTGATTTGCGGAAAGATGAAATTACATCTCAAAAGCCCGAAAAGTCTCTTACAAGAGGGATTAAGAACAGGGCTGGTCGCGATTCAAGAGGTCGTATCTCAGTTCGGGGTCAAGGCGGCGGACATAAACAGAAATACCGACAAATCGATTTTAAGCGAAACAAATATGGTATTCCGGGTACTGTAAGGACAATCGAATATGATCCGAACCGCAGTGCCAATATTGCATTGATTTTTTATGCCGATGGAGAAAAACGGTATATCATTGCTCCTAAGGGTTTAAAAATCGGGCAGAAAATTATGAGCGGAGAAATGGCGGCTTTGGAAGTTGCTAATGCTCTTCCGTTAGAAGTTATACCGGTCGGTTTTACCGTACATAATATTGAGCTTACAATCGGAAGAGGCGGGCAGATGGTTCGTTCAGCCGGAGCAGGAGCTTTGGTTGCAGCAAAAGAAGGCGAATATGTTACTATCCGTCTTCCTTCCGGAGAAACTCGCTTGGTTCATAAAAAATGTTATGCAACTATAGGCGAAGTCGGTAATGAAGATCACATGAATACAAGTCTTGGTAAAGCAGGACGTTCCAGATGGATGGGAATTAAACCTACAGTTAGAGGTATGGCAATGAACCCTATTGATCACCCGCTCGGTGGCGGTGAAGGACGTGGAAAGGGAAGACATCCCGTTACTCCTTGGGGACAGCCTTGTAAAGGATATAAGACCCGAAAGAAACGTAATCCGTCGGATCGTTTTATTGTTTCAAGACGGAAGAAGTAGGAGGCGGATAAATGTCAAGATCAGTTAAAAAAGGGCCTTTTATCGAAAAAAGCCTCTTTAAAAATGTAAACGAGATGAACAAGTCGGGTAAAAAACGTCCGATAAAAACTTATTCCCGCTGTTCTACAATTATGCCCGAAATGGTAGGAAATACCATCTCGGTGTATAACGGAAAGATGTGGATCCCGGTTTATATAACCGAGAATCTTGTTGGTCATAAACTTGGAGAATTTGCACCTACCAGAACATTCAGGAAACATGCAAATTCCGACAAGAAGGTTGTAAAATAGGTGAATTAAGATGACAGAAAAAAATGGATACAGGGCTACAGCCAAGTTTCTTATTGCTTCACCTACAAAGGTAAGACCCGTAGCTAAGGTTGTAAAACATAAGTCTTATCCGGCAGCAATGGCAATTTTAGAAAACATGCCGCAAAAGGGTGCCGTTTTGATTTCTCAGGCAATGAAATCGGCTGCCTCTAATGCTCTTTATCAAAACAAACAGCTTGATGAAGATATGCTTGTTATTAAAGATGTTTTGATTGATGAAGGACCCAGGCTAAAAAGAATTTGGTGTCGCGGCAAGGGTCGTGCGGATATGCTTCTAAAGCGAATGTGTCATATCACGGTTGTCGTTGATACAAAGGCAGGAGAATAAGTATGGGACAGAAAGTACACCCTATAGGATTAAGGCTTGGGATAAATAAAACTTGGTCATCCCGTTGGTATGCAGGCCCCAGAGAATATGCCGACTTGCTTCATGAAGATTTAAAAATTAGAAGAATGATTCAAAATCTTCCTGAATGCAAAAATGCCGATATTGCAGAGGTTGAAATAATCCGTCATCCTCAAAGGATTACGATTATGATTCATACTGCAAGACCCGGTGTTATAATCGGTGTTAAAGGTGCCAATATCGAAAAAATAGGTGCCGAGATACAAAAAAAACTCGGCAAAAAAGTTCAGATCAAAATAAAAGAAGTTAAGAGGGCTGAATTAAAAGCTGCATTAGTTGCTCAAAATGTTGCACGCCAGCTTGCAGGAAGGGCTTCTTTTAGAAAAGTGCTAAAACAATCATGTTTTAATACAATGCGATCGGGTGCTCAGGGAATAAAAATTAGAATTTCAGGACGCTTAGGCGGAGCTGAAATGTCCAGAACTGAAGAAATGAAAGAAGGACGGGTTCCTCTCCATACTCTCAGGGCGGATATTGATTACGGTTTTGCTGAAGCCGAAACAACTTACGGAAAAATCGGAGTAAAGGTTTGGCTTTACAGCGGAATGATGTTTGACGGCGACCAAAAGGAAGATGCCGGTGCTTTGTTGAAAAAACAAAGACGCAACCGTCCTGAAAAAGCCGCTCAGGCAGGGAGGCAGTAACTATGGCATTAAGTCCTAAACGCGTAAAGCACAGAAAGGTTCAACGCGGAAGAATAAAAGGTGAAGCATCAAGGTGTAATAAAATCGACTTTGGTGAATTTGCTCTTGTTGCTCTTGAACCGTTTTTGCTTACAAACAGACAAATTGAAGCTGCCCGTGTTGCTTTAAACCGAAAAGTAAAGCGCGGCGGTAAATTATGGATCCGTGTTTTTCCGGATAAACCCTATACAAAAAAACCGGTTGAAGTTCGAATGGGCGGAGGAAAAGGTGCCGTAGAATACTGGGTTGCTGTTGTTAAGCCCGGAACAATACTTTTCGAATTAGCCGGTGTCGATAGAAATTTGGCGGAAGAAGCAATGACTTTGGCAGGAAGCAAACTTCCCTTTAAGACCAGATTTGCAGAGCAAATCCAAGCCGACTAAGGAGATATGATAATGAAGAAAAAAGCTAAATACAAAGAAATGTCATATTCGGAACTTGTTTCTAAACGCAATGGGTTAAAGCAGAAGTACATGGAGTTGAGATTTCGCAGTGTTGTAGGTCATCTTGACAACCCTGTCGAAAAAAGAATTATGCGTCGCGAAATTGCGATGTTAAATACGTTTATCCGTCAAAAAGAATTGGCAGGCGAAAACGTAAACTAGGAGCAGTTCTGTGGAAACTAAAGATACTGAAAAGAAAATAGGGAAACGTGAGTTTGTAGGAATAGTAACCAGCGACAAGATGAATAAAACCATTGTAGTTGAGGTTCGAACCAAAAAACTTCACAAGCTGTATAAAAAATACGTATCGAGTCGTAAAAAATACAAAGCTCATGACGAGGAAAATACGGCACATATTGGAGATACGGTACGTATTAAGGAACACAGGCCTATCAGTAAAGAAAAGGCTTGGTGTTTAGTTGAAGTCCTTGAACGGGCTAAGTAAACGGGGGTAAAGTTAAATGATACAGGTTGAATCAAGATTAAACGTTGCCGATAACTCCGGAGCTAAGCTCGTTGAATGTATTAAGGTTATCGGCGGGTCAAAACGCAGATATGCAGGAATTGGGGATATAATCGTTGTAGCAGTAAAAGAAGCATTGCCTACATCGGTTATTAAAAAGGGTTCGGTAGAAAAAGCGGTAATAGTACGCGTTTCTAAAGAATACCGCCGGCCTGACGGGACATATATCCGCTTCGACGATAATGCTTGCGTAATTGTCGATGACAATAAAAACCCTAAAGGAAAGCGTATTTTCGGTCCTGTAGCCAGAGAACTTCGTGATTATAATTACATGAAGATTATTTCTCTTGCTCCGGAAGTTCTTTAAGGAGAGGTTATGGCAGGAAAGGTTAGAATTCACCGTAACGATAACGTTGAAGTTATTGCCGGTAAAGAGAAAGGAAAAAGAGGTGAAATCGTAAAAGTCTTGCAGGAAAAAAATAAAGTTATAATCCGCGGACTTAACATGGTAAAAAAAGCCATGCGAAAAAGAAGCCAGCAAGACCAAGGCGGAATTGTAGAAGTCGAAGCTCCGATCTCTGTTTCCAATGTTATGATTATATGTAAAAAATGCGGAAAAACCCGTATTGCATACGAAATAAAGGACGGCGAAAAGAAAAGAGTTTGCCGTAAGTGTGGAGAAGCGTTATAATGAGTAATTACGTACCTCGGCTTAAGAAAGTCTATACAGAACAAATCATGCCCGAGCTTAAAAAGGAATTTAACTATACGACAGTTATGCAAATTCCTAAACTTAAAAAAATTGTTGTAAGCATGGGTGTTGGTGTGGCTCTCACGAACAGGAAACTACTTGATGCTGCAGTAACAGACCTTGAAACTATTACGGGTCAAAAAGCTGTGAAAACAAAGGCAAAAAAGAGTATAGCAAACTTTAAACTTCGTGAGGGAAATGAAATAGGTGCAATGGTAACATTACGCGGTGCAAAAATGTATGAATTTTTAGACCGCTTTATAAATGTTGCCTTGCCGCGTGTTAAAGATTTCCGTGGTGTTAATCCTAACGGGTTTGACGGACGCGGAAACTATTCAGTAGGTATTACCGAACAAATTATTTTCCCCGAAATCGATTTCGACAAAATCGAAAGGATTTCCGGTTTGAACGTGAATGTGGTAACTTCTGCCGCAACCGATCAGGAAGCAAGATCTCTTCTTGCAAAGTTTGGTATGCCCTTTAGGAAGTAGGAGAGAATTTCATGGCTACAGTTGCAAAGATTAATCAGGCGAATAGAAAAGCAAAGTATCCGACACGGCAATATAACAGATGCAAAGTTTGCGGACGGCCGCGAGGTTATTTGCGAAAGTTTAAAATGTGCCGTGTTTGCTTTAGAAAATTAGCAAGTGAAGGGCAAATACCCGGCGTTACAAAGTCAAGTTGGTAGGAGGTAGATAATGAGTGTTTCAGATCCTATAGCAGATATGCTCACAAAAATTAGAAATGCTGCTTCCGCCGGTCACGAATCGGTTGATGTTCCTGCTTCTAAAATGAAATGGGAAATCATCAATATTCTTAAATCGGAAGGATATATTAAAGGCTGTAAAAAAATAGCTCATGCCAGCGGCGAAGGCATCCGCGTAACTTTAAAATACGATGATAAAGATGCTTCCGTAATTCACGGTATCGAAAAAGTTTCTACACCGGGAAGACGGGTTTATTTGGGATATAAGAGTCTGCCACGTGTTTATAACGGATACGGTACTCTTATTGTATCGACTTCCAAAGGAATTATAACAGGAAAGTCGGCTGGAGAAAATCAGGTAGGCGGTGAGCTTATCTGTAAGATTTGGTAGGAGGCTGTTAGATGTCAAGAATCGGAAAATTGCCTGTTACTATTCCGGCAGGGGTAAAGGTAGATGTTGCAAACGGCTGTTTTACTGTTGAAGGACCCAAAGGTAAACTTTCGCAAAAATATCATACCGAAGCAGTAGATATTAAAGTTGAAGGGACAGAAGCTATCGTTTCCAGAAAAGATGATAATCTTCAAACACGTGCTTATCACGGACTTTATAGAAGTCTTCTTAACAATATGGTTAAGGGTGTAAGTACAGGGTTCAGTAAAACATTGGTTATTAACGGTGTTGGTTATAGAGCGGAAGTACAGGGTAAACTTCTTGTAATGGCTTTGGGATATTCAACCGATTTTTGTGTTCTTATTCCTGAAGGACTTGAAGTTAAAGTTGATCAATTAAAGGTTATAATTTCCGGAGCTTCCAAAGAAGCAGTAGGTCAATTTGCTTCACAGGTACGTAAATTAAGAGGTCCCGAACCTTATAAGGGTAAAGGAATCCGTTATGAAGACGAAATTATCAGACGCAAAGTCGGTAAGTCCGGTGTGAAGTAAAGGGTAATTGATTATGGATAAAAAGCGTAACGATAAAGATAGAAAAAGATTTAAGCGAAAGATGCATATTCGAAAAAGGATTTTCGGTACGTCCGAACGTCCCAGAATGACGGTCTTCCGAAGTAATAAAAGAATATCTGTTCAGGTTATCGATGATGAACGAGGTGCAACATTAGTTGCAGTTTCAACGCTGGAAAAAGATTTTCGATCGCTTAAAGTTAATGTTGAGTCTGGGGCAAAAGTCGGTGAAGAAATCGGAAAACGCCTCAAGGAAAAAAATATTGACTCCGTTGTTTTTGACAGGAACGGCTATTTATATCATGGAGTGATAAAAGCGGTTGCCGATGGTGCAAGACAAACGGGAATTAAGTTTTAGGAGAGGCTATGAGTCACCAAAAAGAATCAAGGCGCGATAACCAGCACAATGATAAGATGTATGTCGAAAAACTTGTAAAGTTAAATAGAACTGCCAAAGTTGTAAAGGGCGGACGGAGATTTTCTTTTTCTGCTTTGACTGTGGTAGGCGATCAAAACGGACGTGTCGGTTACGGTTTCGGCAAGGCAAATGATGTAAGTGATGCCATCAGAAAGAGTATCGAAAAGGCAAAAGCCAATATGGTAACCTTTCCGCTTAAAAACGGAACTATACCGCATGAAGTACAGGGTAAATTTAAAGGTTCTTCAGTCCTTTTAAGACCTGCTTGTTCCGGTACGGGAATTATTGCTGGAGGTACTGTCCGTGCAATTATGGAAGCTGCCGGTGCTACCGATGTGCTTTCCAAATCGCTAGGTTCAAGTGCCGCAATAAACGTAGTAAAGGCAACTTTTGATGCAGCAAGTCTTTTGATGGACGGCAAAAAAATTGCTAAAACTCGCGGAAAAACCCTTTTGGACGTATGGGGGTAAGAAATGGCAAAGAAAATTAGTATAAAATTGGTAAAGAGTACGATAGGTCAAAGGTATCACGCCCGTGCAACTGTACGCTCTTTAGGATTGAAAAAATTGAATTCTACTGTGGAACACGAGAATACACCCGCTATTATGGGAATGATTAAGTCCGTAGAACACTTGGTAGAATATAAGGAGCTTGATTAATGTCCGAATTTAATTTAGCTGCTCCGGTGGGGGCTACTCATAAAAAAAAGATAGTAGGACGGGGTTCTTCGTCAGGTTTGGGTAAGACTTCAGGAAAAGGACACAAAGGTCAGCAAGCCCGTTCCGGTGGTAAAGTATATGCCGGCTTTGAAGGCGGACAAATGCCTTTGTATAGACGTGTTGCAAAAAGAGGTTTTTCCAATTATCCGTTTAAAAAAGAATACTATACAGTAAATCTTTCGGTACTTGAAGAACGATTTAATGACGGCGATACGGTAAACAGAGAAAGCCTTCTTCAAAAAGGTCTTTTAAAAAAATGTAAACTGCTTGTTAAGATTTTGGGAGACGGCGATATTACCAAAAAATTAACAGTAGATGTCGATAAGATCTCTATTTCGGCTAGAGGAAAGATAGAAAAGGCAGGCGGAACTATTGTTCAGTCTGAGGCATAAGAGGCGGTAAAATGGCTAATAATGTATTTGCAAATATGTTTAAAATAAAGGATTTGCGGAACCGTATTTTCTTTACAATCATAGTTTTAGCAATTTTTCGTTTGGGTTCGGTACTTACCATCCCCGGTATCGATCCTAAAGCCTTAACTCTTTTCTTTAGACAGGGACAGGGTAATGCTTTTGCGGACCATATGGACTTCTTTGTAGGTGGTGCATTTTCAAACTTTTCGGTGTTTATGTTGGGCGTTATGCCTTATATTTCTACCCAAATTTTGATGCAGCTGGCTATGATTATTTTTCCGAAATTGAAGAAAATTGCGGAAGAAGACGGCGGACGCAAAAAAATACAAGTCTGGACAAGAGTTATAACGGTTTTTGTAGCTCTTTTGCAATCTTCGGCTGTCGCTACTTGGTCAAGAAGTATTTCCGGTGCGGTAATAATGCAAAATCATACAATGCATTTATTTATTGCGATGGTAACAATTACTACCGGAACTATGGTAACGATTTGGCTGGGAGAACAAATTACTGCACGAGGTATCGGAAACGGTATTTCGATGCTTATCTTTGCAGGTATTGTTGCTCGTTTGCCTCAAGCAGTATGGGAACTTATTAAAAAAGTTTCGGCAGGCGAATTGAACCTTGTATTTGTAATTATTGCCTTTATGATGTTTGCAGGTATTATTGCTTTGGTTATTTATGAACAGCAAGGGCAAAGAAAAATTCCGGTGCATTACGCAAAACGTGTTGTAGGAAGAAAAATGTACGGAGGTCAAAACACTTATATTCCGTTTAAGATTAATCCATCCGGTGTTATTCCTATAATCTTTGCTTCGTCATTTTTATCTTTCCCGCTTATGCTTTCACAAATGTGGGGTGCCAGAGTTTCTTGGCTTGCTGCCGTTGCCAGATTTTTACAGCCGAACGGATGGGGGTATAATATTTTGTATGTAATTTTAATTATCTTTTTTGCTTATTTTTACACACAAGTTACATTAAATCCTACTGAAATTGCAAAACAGATAAGAGAAAATGCAGGCTCCATTCCGGGAATCAGAACCGACAAAACCGAAGAATATTTACAGAAGATTTTAAACCGATTGGTTCTACCGGGGTCTTTTTACTTGGCTGCAATTGCGGTATTGCCCAGTGTAATTCAATGGGCATTCCAATTTCCGCATGGAATTTCAACCCTTATGGGAGGAACCTCTTTGCTGATTTTGGTTGGTGTTGACCTTGATACAATGAGTCAGATTGAGGCAATGCTGAAAATGCATCACCATGACGGATTGCTTAAAAAAGGAAAGATAAGGTCTAGGAACCTATAGAATTTTTTTAAAGAAAAGTATAAAATACATTTTCTTTTAAGGAGTAAAATATGAAGGTTAGAACAAGCGTAAAACCTATTTGCGATAAATGCAAGATAATTAAACGCAACGGAATTGTAAGGGTCATCTGTACAAATCCTAAGCATAAACAAAGACAAGGATAACGGAGGTAACTAAAAAAATGGCTCGTATTGCGGGAGTTGACCTCCCTAATAAGCATGTCAATGTTTCATTGACTTATATTTATGGAATTTCCACCTCATCGGCAAATAAAATTTGTGAAACAACAAAAGTTGACCCGATGAAAAAAATGAATGATTTGGATGAAGTCGAATTGGCTGCAATCCGCGAATTAATTGACCGCGAATATAAAGTAGAAGGACGATTGAGAACGGAAGTTGCGTTGAATATAAAGCGACTTCAGGATATAGGCTGTTACCGCGGTCAAAGACACCGAAAAGGACTTCCTGTACGCGGTCAAAGAACCCGTACCAATGCCAGAACACGCAAAGGGAAGAAAAAAACTGTTGCAGGAAAGAAAAAGTAATCGGGATCGGAGGTAATTAAAACATGGCTACTATAAAAAAACAAAAACGAAAAGAAAAAAAGAGCGTATATGAAGGCAATGTTTATATTCAGGCAACCTTTAACAATACGATTATCACGATAACCGATTTAAAAGGAAATGTTCTTTCATGGGCTTCCTCCGGAGGATTGGGTTTTGCCGGTGCAAAGAAATCTACACCTTTTGCAGCTCAAACTGTTGCGGAAACTGCAATACAAAAATGTCAGCCTTATGGTTTACATGAAGTACATGTATATGTAAAAGGACCGGGTGTAGGAAGAGAATCGGCTATAAGAACTATTGGAACAATGGGACTAAAGGTGCGTTCCATAAGCGACGTAACACCCATTCCGCATAACGGGTGCCGTCCTAAAAAGACGCGCCGAATATAAGGAGACGCGAATGGCCCGTAAAAATCTTTTAAAAGGATTTAAAAAGCCAAAAGGCTTGGAATTTGATCAGCAAATATCAACTGAAAGCTATGGTAAGTTTACGGCATCTCCTTTTGAAACCGGTTTTGGAACAACAATCGGGAACTGTTTGAGGAGGATACTGTTATCCTCAATTCAAGGTTATGCTATATCGGCAGTGCTTATTACTTCGTATGATGCCGACGGTGTACCCCACACGGTTTCGAGTGAGTTTGAGAATATTCCGAATGTCTCAGAGGATACGCTGGAAATTTTAAATAAGCTAAAACAGCTCAGGCTTAGACTTACAGGAGAGGCAGAGCAGGGAGAATTTCATCTTGAGTTTAATGGGCCTGCGTCGATTACCGGCAAAGACTTTGCCGTAGAAGGACAGCTTGAAGTATTAAATGATTCTATTCATGTAATGGAGTTGATGAAGGGTGCAAATATTTCTTTTGATATTCAAGTTGATTTTGGAAGAGGATATGTACCTGCCGAGGTGAACGAAAAATATCTGGACGTAGTGGGTACAATTCCTTTGGACGCTATCTACGGTCCCGTACTTAAGGTTAGTTATTCAATTGAACCTTGCAGAGTAGGGCAGAGAAATGATTATGATAAACTGGTGCTTGAAATTTGGACAGATAGTACCGTAAGACCTGAAGATGTTTTGGGCGAAGCTGCAAAAATTGCAAAAGAGCATTTTTCTATTTTCATTAATTTTAACGAAACCGATTGTATCGGGGACGATGATGAAGATGATGAAGATGCAGGACTTCGCCAGTTATTGGCTACCTCGATTAACAGCATTGACTTTACGGTTCGGGCAAAGAACTGTCTTGATATGGCCGGAATTAAAACTTTGGGTGAACTTACTCAAAAGCATGAAGACGAAATTGGAAGCATGCGCAATGTAGGCAAGATGACTTTGACCGAAATTCAGAGTAAGTTGGCAGAGTTCAATTTGCGTTTGGGTATGACTGATTACAGTCATTTAAAAAATACTATAAAAGTATCAAAACAGAAGGAAGAAATAGATGAAGCATAAAAATGGCTTTAATCCGCTTTCGCGTACAAGTGCACACCGCCGTGCTTTACACAGAAACATGGTTACGTCGCTGTTTAAATATGAGCGGATTACTACAACAAAGCAAAAAGCAATGGAAGTACGCAGGACGGCAGAAAAATTAATAACTCGCTCTAAGGTTGATACCTTTAATAATAGGAGGCATGCTGCCAAATACATTTGGGATGATGATGTTATCAGAAAACTTTTTCAGATTATAGGTCCCAGAATGAAAGACAGAAACGGCGGGTATACCCGTGTTTTGAAACTCGGTTTTAGGCAAGGCGATGCTGCTGATGTTGCGATTTTGGAACTTGTAGACTATGACTTTGAAAAAAAAGAAAAGGATGCAAAGAAAAAATCCGAAACGAAGAAGGCTGACGGAAAAAAATCCGATGAGAAAAAAACTTCTTCAAAAAAAGAGAGCGGTTTTAAATCCGGAAAATCCGACACTGAAGTAAAAAAAGGTTTGGATCAAGTAGTTGACCATCAATCAAATAGGAGGTACAACCGTGTCAAAGGCTCATAGAGGTAAGGGAATTCGTGCAGAATCGAATCGAGGACGAGGAGTTTGCCCCGTATGTAATAAAAGCGGAGTAAAAGTTTTGTATGAAAATGAAGTCAATGGTGCAAAGCTTAAGATTTGTAAGATTTGTAAAGCAAATATAAAAAATAAAAAAGCAGCAGAAGCTGCGGCAGCAAAAACCGGTGAGGAAAAAAGCGCAGAATAGTTTTTTGCTGAACAAATTTATTTTGAACACGCCTGTCATTGAACAGGCGTTTTTTATTGATGCGGATAGTTTAATACCTTATGCTTTACAGTGCGGTTGTTCATTATATATTGAATTTATTTACCCAATCCGAAATAATAGGCTCAATCTTTATTAACTTAAAGCCTAACTCCGGTATTTTTTTATATTCTTTTGATTCTTGCCAGTTTTGGTAAGGGTTATCATAGTTGTCTTCAAAAAATTCATAAATCAAGTCTTCTGCAGCTTTTAGCCTACCTCCGAAAGACGATGTTTTTTCGGAAGATAGAGGTTCAAGGTGTTTACGTATAATCGGTCTTATGTTATCAAAAAAAAGACCTTTATATATTTTGTATTTGGCACCGCTCATCTGCTTTATCAATTCGGAAATTGAAGAATTGTTCTTTACGGTAGGTACTGTTGAAAATATCACTTCCGGTTGTTTGGTCAATTCTACTTTTGTGTCGATGGCGGGTTGAGTTACGGTTTTATTTTCTTGTTTTTGATTTTCAATATTTTGTTTTTTTTGTATTTTTTCTGTAGGTACAGCTTGTTTATTGTTTTTGGTTATTCTATCGGTGTGTGTTATATTGCTAATTTTATTTTCTTTTTTATCTATTGTCTTTTTTTTAGGTGTTACAATTTTTGCCTTTGCAGTTTTTTTATTGGGTGGCGGAAGATTTAAAACTTTTTTATTTTTGTTTTCTATTGCTGCTTTCGATTTGAACCATTGCCGCTGCAAATAAAGGTCACCGCTTATGCTGTAATAATATCCATTCACAACATTTAATAGAACTGCCTGTAAAATTTCTTCATCTTTCCAATTCCGCATTCTGCCGATTTTTATTGCCTGAAAAATATTGAAATGATTTGTTTTATATTTTCGGCTATATAATAAAACGGCATTTTCAAATGCAGAGTTTGCAAACATTGTCCAATACTTTAGCGTATAGGCAATTACCTGATCTTCTATCGATTTTATTGATGACGGGATTACTATTGCATCTTTTTGCTCTTTTGTAAATATGATTTTTGAAAAATCAAAAGCCGGTTTAGGGTTATAAACTTTTTTTTGTCTTTGTTCTTCTCTGTATGCAGCAGCTTGTTCGTCTTTGTAGGCTTTTACAGACGATAAAGTATCCGTTACATATAAGCGTATAAGCTCTGCCGATTTTTTCATTTCGATCGTTTTAAAATTTATTATTGCTGCATATCGTGCAAATTTTTGAGTAAAAGAAATTGCTGCAAATTTGTCATTTGATATTGCCGAAACTATTTGTTCGCAGTTTTGTACAACGCTATAGACATCGTTGAGGTTTAGACCGGCAAGTTTATTTGTTATTGCCGTTATTGTTTGCTTAATTTGTATGATAGTTTTTTGTGCAAGTTTAATTAGACTTACAGTCAATAGCTCTTGAAATTTGGGTGATTTTTTTCGGTAACAAGCCATAAGTTCTATGCGTATATTATCGTCAGGATATTTTTGTTTTAATTTGCGGTTATATAATAACAAGGCTTCATTTAAAAAGCCTGTTTTTCTTAACTCAAAATAACGTTCAATATCCGTATCTTCAGAAAGACTAAGTTGCGGGTACTTTTCTTTTAAAACTTGTTTTTCAAGTTCGGTCATTGTTATCATAATTCACCAATAATTATACAAATATTATAATAAAATCGAAAAAAAAACAAGTCCGACTTAATCGCGTAGTAAATGTTCCCTGTAAATTTTTTTGAAAACACTTATTTTATTATTGCGGCGGGGAATGATTACGGTTGTTGAATATTGGTTTTATGCAGTTTTTATATAGATGTTGTATTACATTTGAGAAAATACATTTCCGGCAAATATCAAAATCAGTGCGATAACCGTGATAGTACGTTTCATTGATAATTTTCTGTATCTTCCTTAACTCTTATCCGTAAGAATCCTATATTTTGAATTGCAGGGTACTATTTATCTTTTAAAAAAATTAGTGAAATGTTATTTTATTCGTGCGGAGGGTTTAATACCCCGACGCT
>CAUTTN010000019.1:0-18082 GCA_963541225.1 uncultured Treponema sp. | reverse complement strand
AACTATTATAAGTTATGCAATAAATAAATTCAATACAAAAAAAATAGTGTTTCAGAGTAGAAAAGCGATAAAAACATTTAAAACCGCCAATAACGGTTATGTATTTTTATTCGTGCGGAGGCTTTAATACCTGACGTTTTACGTCCACGCTCTGCGTCGTAACAAAGGGTATTAAAGCCGACTGCAGCCACCTCGTCAAAGATATACATCCGTGTATATTTTTGACTGCGAGTTTTTTACAAAGCAAAAAACTCGTTTCTGTTTGGAACCACCGGCATCCGTGCCGGATTACACATACAGTGCGGAACATTGAGCTCTGTACCCGATGCTTCTTGAGTCGGGGTATGTTGATTCGGAATATTAAAATTACTATAAAATTTTGAAGAAACAGCAATTTTGTTAATTTATAATATTGAAGAAATGAGATAAAGTTATGATCTTTAAAAGAAAGGTTTATTATACATTATTGGAATAGAAAAATAAAACTACAGACTCGTATTGTGTACACGGAACTCGGTTTTTACAGGTTTTCCTTAAACTTATGTGCGATATTTTTCATAAGTTATTGAACTTATGAAAAACTCGGCAGGAATCTGAAAAAATAACCAATTATTTTCAGGTTCCCGCTTACAAATTTATAAAGCCAAACAGAAAAACAAACAAATGCTTGACATTTTTTTATCTATACTGTATAATTTGGTCTGTTCCCGGGTTAAAGTTTGTTTTTATGCATGGGAATATGTTCTTCTAGGGATCGTAGCTCATCAGGATAGAGCAACTGCCTTCTAAGCAGTAGGTAGGGGGTTCGAGTCCCTCCGGTCCCGTAAACTCCGCAGACTGTTAAGTATGTGGAGTTTTTTTATAAAACTCAAACTATTTTATCTTAACGCATCGGTTTACAATTACAACACCGCAAATTAAATTGTTTAATTTATAGAACAATCATTTTATAATTCTTGACTGTATCAGTATTTTGCAACCATTATTTAAACTATACTACCCGCACAATCCGGAGATTAAAATATCTAATTAACACTATATAGTATGAATTTCGAGTTTTTTGGGTAGTAAAAAATAACGCAATCCTTTAAAATATAATTAAGAAAAAACAGAAAAAGGAATTGCACTATGGTCAAAATTATCTTATACACGCTTATACTAAAATTGATAATTATTTCAATAGCATACAAGTAAGGATATACGTAAAAATGCGGTTTGAATAGAAAATGCGACAAAAACTAGTACTACACTTAAAATAGTAGCAATCTTCGATGATGTATCTTTAGTACCCTTTTGAAAATATTACAATCTGTTGAGTAATTTCAATTTCTATAATAGTTAAAAAAAATCATAAAAAAATAGTTAAGGTGTTGTCAATGCGGTATACAGGCTAAAAATTATTTTGCAACTTATTCTTTAAACTGTTTTGTAAAAATGTTATTGCATTATACTAAAAATTATTCAAATGAAACTTTTTGACTCTCTCTTTGTTTTATTTTTTGAGGAAAAAATGAAAACTAAAATATTTATTCTATGTGCTATAGCCGGTTTATTTTTGACGGCATGTTCTCCTAAAGCGGATATTTTTATTCAGCCGTCAGGCGATGCAATCATAACGATGGATATAAAATCTTCTCCCATAATGAATACCGTTTTTAAAAGTGTTTCACAATTATCCGATGAAGATATGAGTAAATCCATATTTAACAAGGATAGTATTAAAATGGAACTTGAGCAAAAGAAAATTCAAGTTCTAAAAATGGAAACAAATTCTATTGCAGATATAACTGCAAAATTAAAAATATGGAAAGACAATAATAAAAATCCGGATTTTTTTAACGTGGATAACAAAGCAGGAAAAATATCGTTAAATATCGGCACACAGAATATCAAAGAATTTGCCGGACTTCTTTCGGAGGACGATAGAGAATATATAGATTTGCTTATGGCTCCTGCACTTTCAGGCGAAACTATGTCGAAAGAAGAATATGAAACCCTTATTGAGGCTGTGTATGGTAATAAATTGGCTTCCGAATTAAAAAAAGCCAAATTTAAGATTGAGGTTTCTTGTCCGAAAAAAGTACAGCGTATAAATATTACTCCCATAGGTATGGGTAAAAAGAACGGAAATAAAGCCTATTTGGAAATTCCGGTTTCGGATATTCTTTGTTTACAAGACAGTATTTTTATAGAAATAACATATACTCCTTAAAAATAAAATTTATAAGGCTTTACATATTTTGTACAACATTATAGAATAGTGCAATGCAGGAAGAAGATAATTTTATTACCGTAAGACCCGAAGTACAAGCCGGAGATGAAAAAGATAGAGCTTTAAGACCAAAACTTTTAAAAGATTTTCAGGGACAATCTTCGGTTAAAGAGAATTTATCCGTTTTTATTCAGGCTGCGAGGGAACGTGGGGAAAGTCTTGATCATTTGTTTTTAATAGGACCTCCGGGATTAGGTAAAACGACACTTGCACAAATTACGGCAAATGAATTAGGCGTTGAGTTTAAAGTAACGGGGGCACCTGCTTTGGATAAACCTAAAGATTTGGCAGGGATTTTAACTACTCTTACGGAGCGGAGTGTTTTTTTTATAGATGAAATACACAGATTAAAACCTGCAATTGAAGAAATGCTGTATATCGCAATGGAAGATTACGAACTGGATTGGATAATAGGGCAAGGTCCCGGAGCCAGAACAGTCAGAATTCCCATTCCGCCGTTTACACTTATAGGTGCAACAACCAGAGCAGGAATGGTGTCAAGTCCGCTAATAAGCAGGTTCGGTATTGTGCAGCGTTTTGAATTTTATGATGAAAAAGAACTTTCATCGATAATAAGCCGCTCTGCTTCCATATTGGATATAAAAATAAAGCCGGAAGCCGCATTAGCATTAGCAAAATGTTCAAGAGGAACTCCACGTGTTGCAAATCGTCTATTACGCAGAATGAGGGATTTTGCACAAGTAGCGGGAAAATCTTGTATCGACACAACTTCGGTTTGTGCAGGATTAAAACAGCTTAATATCGATAAGTTGGGTCTCGAAACTTATGACCGTCAAATTTTGTATTCAATAATAGAAAATTACGGAGGAGGTCCGGTCGGAGCGGAAACCCTTGCCATATCTATAGGAGAATCACAAGACACCCTTGAAGATTATTATGAGCCGTATTTAATTCAAACAGGCTTATTACAGCGTACTCCGCGAGGCAGAACGGCAACCGTTAAAGCCTATGAGCATTTAGGTTTAAAAGTACCTGAAACTCAAACCTTGTTTGATTAATTTGATTTGTGCAGATTATTCAATACCCCGATGCTCTGCGACGAGGTTGTTGATTAAACGGAAAAAAAATTGGTAAGTTGTCCGGATAAAATCTATGATTTTATCATCATAAACTTTTTCAAGCACTTTGACATTTGCCGTTTTTATCTTCTTGTTTTCGAAACAGGATAAGCCCTTTTCTCTTTAAGTCCTGCAAATGCTTTTCTCGTAAATAGACCAAAACATCGCAACCTGCCTTTGAAAAAATAAATCGCATATAAACTGCCGATAATACCGACTCCATAAATTAATATTTTCATATTTTAATTTTTTAAACGGTGCAAACGGCTAATCCCCCAAGCATACAGCGAACGGGTTTTTAGACGATACCACCGATTATTAAATTTATATAGTCTAAGGTCTGCAAAGCAGTCTTTTGCCAATTATAACGTTTAACCCATTCCAAACCTTTTTTAACGGCATTTTCACGTTTTTCCGTATTTTCAGGCAAATTTACTAAACCTGCAATTATTTCTGCAACTTCTTCTGTTTTTTTAGGATTAAAATACTCCGCAGGTTCTCCTACAATTTCGGGAATAGCTCCGGCTTTTGCACATGCTGTCGGAATTCCGCAAGCAACCGCTTCAATAACCGCCAATCCCACACCTTCTACCATCGACGGAAAAACACACAAATCTGCCGAAGCGTATAATTTTGCAAGACTTTCATGAGGAAAATGCCCCGTAAGTAATATGTCTGAAGAAAAGCCTGACCGTAGCACGGCACTATGAACATTTTGCGAAAAACCGCCGTCGGCTCCTGCCAATACAAGCCTGTGTGCTGTTTTATATTTTTTCTTAAAAATAGAAAAAGCCTCAACCAATTCTATATGACATTTTTTTGCATTAGTAATTTGCGATGCATAGATTATATAAGGCTTACGTATAGAAAAAGGCTGAATTACCACTGTCTCGCAGTCATCTTTCGAAATCGGTTTAAACAAATTCGTATCGATACCGTTATATATTACTTTTATCTTAGATTCGGGAATACCAAAACGTACCAAATCCCGTTTTATAAAATCGGAAGGACTTATAATTCCTGCCGTACTTTTCAAAATACGTTTAAGATTTAGCTTTGCAATCGTCCCCAAATCTTCAGATAACAAACTTTGAATCACAAGCACCGACGGAACGGCAAATGAAGGCGGTAATAATGAAATTCCGGCAGGATAAATAACCGCATCATACTTTTGTTTTTTTATAAATGAATTTAAATCCTTTAAATGCCACAACTTTTCCGAAAAATTAGTATCGGCAATATCTATTCCCTGAAAGGTTATATGATCGACATCAGATGTATAAGTATATTTATCAAGCTCATGACCGAAAAGTTGGAATTCGTGTGTCCGCTTCGGCAAATTTTTTACCAAAGACAAAATATAAGAGCCGATCCCCGAACGTCCGTGATTACATCCGAATGTATTTATTCCAATCTTCAAAAAAGCCTCCAACAAAACAAGTCTACCATAATTTTTAAAATTTTGCTATAGAAAATCAGGTATCCGTAAAATATTATTTACCCGAAAAGTTTAAAACCTTTAGTTTTTACAGAATACCGAAATTAAAACAAACCTGTTAGCTGTAATTAGAGTTTAACTTTAGCAGAGGAAAAGCTGCCAGCCTTGTTAAGGGAATGCTATACTCGCGTTTAATCATTGCACCGTTAATACGTTTATTCGTGCGGAGGGGTTGTTTATGAGTTCTTTTCTCAACGATGAGGATCTTTACTGTTTTTGTAAGATTTGGAAAAAGTCCATTCCGATGGTATCTCCTTACTAGAATTTTGGTTAATCTATTTTTCCTAAGCGGTTCCGTTTAGACGGAGGGAGATACCATCTATCTTCTTTGAACATTTTCTGCAAACTATCCCCTAGTATTTATATCGAAAATGTGGTAAACTAACTGTTTAGTTATAACGGGAGATAAAATTTGAAAAGAATCATTCAATTAATTTTACCTATAGTATTCATCCTTATATTATTTACTTCCTGTAAAACAGCATCCCCAAAATATGGGAACACAAATCCTTTCGGTATTATAGGAAAAAATGCAGATATTTATGTTTATATACCGATAAAAGGAAATAGATCGATAGTGGAAAAAGCTCTTCCTCTTGCAGACGATCAAAGTATGAAAAAAGCTTTTAGCTATATAAATACGGTCTATTCCGGCGTTTTTTTGACAGATAGTCTTGCAGAAATAAGACTTTGTGCCATTGGAAAATACCCCTACACATTTACGGATAGTATTTTTAAGAAAAAAAACGGCTGGACAAGAAAAAAGACAAAAGAAAATTATAAATACTATGAATCGCCTTATATAGATATTTCCATTCCTAATTCGGAAATTGCTCTTATATCTTTAGGTTCTGAGCAGCGTGAAAATATGGAGCTTATTTTAAAAAAAATGTCGTTACCTCAGGCTCAGGAACCCGAATTCTCCACAAGATTTAATAAACTTTTAAATTCGGATTCCGGTGATATAGGTATATTCATATATAATTCCGACTTTTTTTTAGGACAAATATTAGGTGTAAGGTTGGGGTTACCGCTTGGAAAAATGGAAATGTATCTTAAAAAAAATTTGATGTCTAAAAATAATGCTCAATACGATTATGATCTAATAATGGAAGCAAATAATCCTCAGTCTGCTTTGGTAATAAAATTATTTTTGCAAAAAGTGCTTAAAGCCGAAGCAAAAATTGAAGATAATATAATTATAATAGAAAATAAAACAATACCGGAAGAAAAGATTATTTCTATAATAAAATCTCTCTATCCGAACTAAATCTTTAAATACATGGAGAAAATTTATGCCTACTTATGAGTATGTTTGCGATTCATGCGGATATGGTTTTGAAATATTTCAAAAGATGTCGGATAAACCCGTTTCGGCCTGTCCAAAATGCAGTAAATCCGTAAGACAAGTACTTTCGGGCGGTTTAGGTATTAATTTTAGAGGAAGCGGCTTTTACATAAATGACAGCAACAGTAAAAAAAATGCGACTTCCGAAGCTTCGGCAAAATCTTCCAAAAACTGCTCAGGATGAGCAGCTTCGTCATGCAACGGTTGTTAGCACGGAAACTTAGGTAAAACCTATGAGCAAAGAAGTAAAATCTAAAAATATTAATACTAAATTCTTTTGTGAAAACTGCGGAAACGAAGTAAAAAGGAATACAAAAATATGCCCGCATTGCGGACGTTTTTTTGCTTCGGTAAAATGTCCTTCTTGTTATTATGTCGGTAATACCGATGAGTTTATAAACGGCTGTCCTTCTTGCGGATATGCAGTTAATTCGAATGCGGAAAAAAACACAAAAGAATATAGGGATCAAAAAATAAAAGAAACTTCGGTAAAATACAAGGAAAACAGATACGACGATCCTTTGCCTTGGTGGGTATACAGTCTTGTATTCGGTATTGCCGCAATACTGATAATTTTTACGTTTTTACTTTAACAAGAAAAATCAATATCTTAGAATTTTTTGTTTTAAGAGATGGTGCCGCTTAAAACATACTCGGATTTATTTGTGCGGAGGGGTTAATACCCCGACACTTGCGTCGGGGTATGTTGATTTGGGCGGTAGGTTTAATACCGTAATGCTCTGAGTTAAAATTAGGGCATTAAATTGGGCTGCGATATTTTTGAAATCGATAACCTTACTGATTTGTGGTGAAGTTGTTGATTCCCGAAATAATTTTCTTGAGAGAAAAGAGAGCTTTTCCTCTATGCGAAATCTTGTTTTTTTCGTCTTCGGATAATTCTGCAAAAGTCTTTCCGAATTCTTTTACATAAAAAATGGGGTCGTATCCGAATCCGTTTGTACCGGCAGCTTTTTTGCTTATATAACCTTCACATATTTCCTGAACGGCATAGAATCTATGTTCATTTAGTAATAATACAATACAGCAAACAAAATACGCTTTTCTGTTTTGCACATTTTTTAATTCGGTTAAAACTTTATTTATTTTTTGATCAAAAGATAATACGCATCCGTTTTCATCTCCGTAACGTGCCGAATAAATTCCGGGCATTCCGTTTAAATAATCTATACACAAACCGGAATCGTCTGCTATAACGGGTTGTTTTACGGTTTTATAAAGAAATCTTGCCTTTAACATTGCATTTTCAAAAAAACTTGTTCCCGTTTCTTCAGGATTAAATTCTATATTTTCTTGTTTAGGCAATACAATATCAATACCCGAAAGTATTTGTACAAATTCATCTTTTTTATGTTCGTTACCGGAAGCCAAATAAATTTTCATCGTCTAAAGAATAACATTTTTTTAATGCCTTTGCAAGATTCTTATCGACAGTTCCTCTTGAAATATGCAAATGTTTTCCTATAAGCCTGTTGCTTGGAGATTTAATTTGCGCCTTGTTTATACTTATAGCTCTTTTCCATGAGTTTAAATTATAAATATATGCTTTTTTATAACGCCTGTACCCATCGGAATTTTCCTCACAACTTTCAAAAATGATTTTATAAAGACGCATTTTTAAATAAAATTCGTTCCTTCGATTAATCTGCGTATTAATGTTTTGGTGTCTTTTGTAACATGCTTTTCTTAAATTTAAAATTATATTACTCAAAGTGATATACGGCATATTTATTGTTTTTGCAATTTTAAGAATCATATCATCATTTAAAAAAAGGCAAGATTTACATGCCAATAAAAGAATTCCCTTTTCCTTTGGAGATAAACGTTTACAATTAAAGTTTACTGAGTCCGAAACCTTTTCGGTAAATTCTTTCCCGTAAACAGCCTGCAAATCGGATGTATAACAATTGTGAAATTCATCTTCATCTACATTTTCTAAGCCTGTATATATTTTTTGTTCTTCATCATTTTCCAAAACCTGATATGCCGTGTTTTTTGTTTTGTTTTTAAATTTAAATGTAAGAAATGAAAATTTTAAACTTTTAGAAAGATATGTAGAAAATGCCGCTTTTTTCGGATCATATAAATTTAAAATTCTTGGTATTTTATAATAGAACTCCAATAAAAAATCGTTCCGAATATCTTCGTCAGGTATGATAATCCCGAATCTTTCCAAATTCAGATAAAGATCGGAAAAAATATTCATTACCTTTTTTTCCATATCTGCGGAATTCTTGTATTCCTCAGTCAAGTTTTTTGTTTTATCCATAATTTCCGGCTCCCTTATATATTTAAAAATAGTGTAAAGGTTTTAAAACCTTCTTTAATAAAGCAATAACGGTGCCGAACAAAACGTATATTTTTTGATTAAATTCAGCTTAAAATCAGCAATAAAAAATGAGAATCTCTTTTTTTTATGAGTTTGTTAGAATTTAAAGATTATAACTATTTTTAAATGAATGTTTATTTATATGTAGAGTTTAATCTTTTACATTCTGCGTCGTAACAAAGGGTATTAAACCCTCCGCACGAATAAAACGGGTTTTGGAATTTGATAATTACTCAACTATTTTATTAAAAGGAACAAATACTCTCGACCGGCGAATGAAATCTTAAAAAACTCCGGGCATACTACTATGCGGAACAAGAAGAGAACAAGTTAAAATAATCAAAAAACTTTTTCCAAAAGAAAAAGTTAGAATAGAACAGTTTAAGGAAAACAGGTAAACATAGCTTACCCACAAAAACTGAAAGTAAATTTCTTTTAAGCTCTTACAGAACCGAAGCGCTAAAACAAATAGTGCCACATTGGGTTTAAAGTCAATAACCATCCGGGAAATAAAACCTCACCAAGCAGAACCAACGTTGAAGTTTTAACGGCACGTATCCGATAAAAATCGCAAACAAATAAGGACAGTAAATTACTGTAATTAAAAATAAATAAGATATTCTATGAGCAATAAACTTCGCATCGAATACCCTTAGAAGCTATAAAAAAACATACAAATACGGAGAAAATATACCAAATTATTAACCTCAATGCAAATTTTTCTCATTTTTCATTGTTATGAGAACATGTAGAATAACCTAAAGAGAATTTCCGGATGAAAAATAACAATATTTTATAATGCAGGTTAAAGCCTAAGTTGTTTTATCGGAAGATTTTTATATACGGGCTTCAATTTATGTCTAATATTCAGGCTTTGCGTACATACAGTCTTTTTGGGTGATGATAAAAACGGTTTATATAAAAAGCCGAAACTCGATGTGTTTTCTAACGGCACTGTTTGAGCCGTTTAAAATAAACCTTCCTAAGTATAAATCAACAATCTTGCTACCGGTGTATTGACGGTACGGATTCTCCGCATGTATAAAAAAACATTAAGGTTTTCCGGAATTTCCTATTGACATTTTTTTAAATATATTATAATCTAAGTGTACTAGATATATATAATACTTCAAATCTTAATATATAAAGGGTATATATGAGAAAATATATAAAATTGATTGTGTTTATCTTTTTTCTGCGGATCAGCCTTTTTGCAGAAAACAGTATTTATAAAAACATCTTAGACTATAGATATAAAAATGATCCTACTCACTCGCTAATAAAAAATGAAGCGGAAATTGCAAAAAATAATTACAAAATAGTCAGACTTAACACTTTTATCAATACTGAACTTTCAACAGGTTTTATAAATATGGGTTTAAATAAAGATAAAGAAAAAAACACTTTTTCGATAGAACCTTATATTTCTTCGGGTGTTCCTATTGCAAATAACTTAGGTTTAAAGTTGTCCTTACCTTACAGCTCTGAAAACGGTGGTAAAAATATTTCTAAAGGTTTTCAAACAGCCTTATCGTTTGACATTTATAGTCAGTTACGGAATAGTTTAAAACAAAAAACAAATGAGGCTTATGACATTTTTCAACTTGCACAAAAAAAAGTTTCTATGAGTGAAAATATAATCGAAAAAAAACTTTTGCAGGATATTAAAAATATTTTATCGGAATATGGTAATTTTCTTTTAAAAAAAAGTTTAACTGTTCAGGCAAATATAAATTATATGCAGACAAGAACTCAAGGATACGGCGAAAATTCCGCAAAATTACGCAGTGCCAAACTTTCTCTTATGTCTGCGGCACGTGAAGAAAAAGAAGCTCTTTTTTCTTTTGAAGTTTCCGCCAAACTTTTTTTTCAGTCTTGCGGCATTAAAATCGAAAAAGAGCAAACCGAAGATTTTTTCTTAACCCTTGCTTCCGAAATTCCAAATAAAAAAATTATTCCGGTTGAAAATTTGACTTCCGAAAAATATATAAATATAATTAAAGCCGAAAAAGAATTTAAAAATAAATTAATAAAAAATAAAATAGAACTTAACCCGCTAACAATGTCCGGCGAAGTTAAATTTTCAAGAATGGATATTGCTTCTCAAGTTTTTAATCCTAATAATTCTACTTATGAAAAAAACAACAAAGATGATACGTCTTTTCAAACAGGGTTTAACATATTGTTTCCGGGCGGAAAAATTTACACCGGAGTAAAAATTCCTGTTAGCAACAAAGAAAAAAATCCGCTGCTTTTTCAGATGTCGTTTACACTTGATCCTATTGCAATTTACGATTACACACTTAAAAGAAAAAATTCTTATATTGATATTCAAAATGAAAAAATAAAATTAGATGAGCTTAAAGAAAATTTTGAAAATGAATTAAAAGCTCTTTTAATTCAAAAAGAAAAATATGAATGGCAACAAAATCTATGCAGTGAAGAACTTAAAATATATAAAACAAATTCCGAAGACCATCAAGTATGGTTTGAACAAGGCGTTATAAGTTCTTTTGAAAATATGAAAGCCGATCTTGAATATAAAAATTCCGTTATTAGGTATGCGACTGCTAATATCGATATAGGTATTTTTAATGTACGGATAGAAGAGTTATTTGATTTCAATAAAAATTAAGACAAAGGAGATATAATATGGAAAACACGATGGACGATATAATTAGAAAGCGTAAAAAAAACAGACGTGGTAAAAAAAAGATTCGGATTATTATATCTGTAGCGGCAGTTATTATTGCCGGTTTTTTCTTTTTTCCCAAAAAACAAAAACAGCAAACTTTTGTTACAACAGTTGTACAAAAACAAACCGTAACAAATCATATTCAAATTTCCGGTTATATTGAAGCTGCCAAAACACAATATTTGCAGTCTCCCGGAGAGGGAATTATAAAAAAAGTAAATGTAAAAGAAGGTATAAAAGTAAAAAAGGGAGATTTGATTTTTGCTCTTGATTCCTCAATGCAGGAGTTTAGAGTTTCAAAACAGGAATTTGATATTGCTCAAGAGAAAATAAACGGTTCTTCTATGCGTTTAAATTTAATGCAAAAAGAGCTTGAGTTTTTAAAAATGCAGCTTAACGATAGAAGTGTTAGGGCTAATTTTAATGGGGTAGTGGCTCTGTTTGATGTGAATGAAGGTTCTTATGCAAAAGCACAGGATAATTTCGGAACTATTATCGACCGCTCATTTTTAAAAGCTACAGTGCCGGTTTCGGAAACTGATGCCGGAAGATTGGCTGTCGGGCAAAAAGTTATATTGAATTTTCCTGCTGCAGAAGGATTGAATGTAGAAGGAAAAATTACTGCCTATCCTGCAATCGCAAGGCAGAATTCCCAACGCGGGAATACGGTTATAGATGCAAAATTAATAGTGGAAAATCCGCCCGAAAATATTTTGCCCGGTTATTCTTTTAGCGGAAAAATTATTGCAGGTGAAGATGAAGATGTTTTGCTTGTAGAGCAAAATGCTGTTTTTTATGAAGAGGGGAAACCTTTTGTCGAAAAAATTATTGATGAAAATAAGACCGAAAAAATTTCTGTTGAGCTTACACAATATATTCAAGGCTTTGTAAAAATTTTATCGGGTGTAAATGAAGGCGATGTTTTAAAAGTAAGTTTTTCAAAAAAAGGCAGGAGATAGTTTAGGTGTCCGGTAATATTATTCGGCTTGAAAATGTCGTAAAAAAATTTATAGTCGGCGATGTAGAAGTTCAGGCTCTACGCGGTATTTCTTTTTCTATAGAAGATTCTGCTTTTGTTTCTATAATGGGACCTTCAGGTTCAGGCAAGTCAACCTGCATGAATATGATAGGTTGTCTTGACCGCCCAACTTCGGGAGAGATTTATATTAACGGAATAAGTACTGCGGAAATGGAAGAAAGAGATCTTGCAATTTTGCGGAATGAAACTGTCGGTTTTGTTTTTCAACAATATTATTTACTTCCAAGTTTGACTGTTTTGGAGAATGTGATGCTGCCGCTTAGGTATCAAGGATTACCTTTAGATCAAAGAAAAAAACGAGCATTACAAGAACTTGAGAAGGTCGGTTTGTCGGACAGGATAAAGCATAGACCCGGAGAACTTTCCGGCGGACAAAAACAGCGTGTTGCTATTGCACGTGCATTGGTTACAAATCCTAAAATTATTTTGGCTGATGAACCTACCGGTGCATTGGATTCCGAAACGGGTAATTCCGTTTTGGATTTATTTTTGCAAATAAACAAACAAGGTACTGCCGTCATTGTTGTTACTCATGATCCCGGAATTGGAGCGATGGCTCCTCGTTCAATTCATTTAAAAGATGGAATAATTGTTTCGGATAATGGTTAAGTTTAAAAGAGGAGGAAAGTATGATTGAAGATTTTTTTAATGCACTTCATAGTTTTAGGACAAATAAATTAAGAACGGTTTTGTCTTTGCTCGGAATAATAATAGGTGTTACTTCGGTTGTAATAATCACAACCTTGGGAAGTTCATTAACACAGAGCGTTACAAATTCTTTTGGGGATTTTAGTTTGGATATAATAAATCTTGGAGCGAGATGGAATCAAAACACAAGAAAACCGTATATTAAATTTGATAATAAATACAGAGAACATCTTATGAATAATATTCCGCAAATTAAAAATATTTTTTATACAAAAGAATTTGAGGCTGCCGTTGTAAGAGGCGGTTTATCCATCGGGAATAAAAATATATTTGCTGTTGAACCCGAAAGACTTGAAGCCTTAGGTTTAAAGATTGATTACGGAAACTTTTTTTCGGCTTCGGATTATGCACATGGTTTTCAAAAAGTAATAATAGGGGATTCGGTTGCAGAACAATTATTTCCCGAAGGGAATGCTGTAGGTAAAACTTTAACTCTGCAAATAAGATCAGGATATACGGATGTGCCTCCGTATAATTTTGAATTTGAAGTTGCAGGTGTTTTAAAACCGAAAAATAATTGGGTTATCCGCACTTCAGATAGTGTGTTTGTTCCGCAGAAATTTTATTGGAATCAATTTTCTTCTTCTGACGAATGGAATAGTATAATTTGGGAGGCGGAGGTATGTGTATTTAATGCTGATGATGCAAGTTCCGTTCAGGAGCAAATTAGAAGTATTTCCCAAGAACTTTCCGGGGGAGAGCCTTTTGCGGTATGGGCGTTTTCGGCACAAAGTGAACTTGAACAGATGAATGGAATTGTAAAAATAATAAGTCTTGTAATGGCTTCGGTTTCCGGTATTTCTCTTTTAGTCGGCGGCATAGGTATTATGAATATAATGCTTGTTACTATTACGGAAAGAAGAAAAGAAATCGGAATACGCAAAGCTCTTGGAGCAGATAGAAAAGCGATACGCAATCAATTTTTGGTAGAATCATCAACGTTGACTTTAACGGGCGGAATAATAGGAATTATATTGGGCATTTTAATAAGTACGGTTGTTGTAAAAGCTATTCTGTCTATTTTGTTATCGGAAGACGGAATAGAGATAGTTTTATCGTTTGATTTGTTTGGTACTTTAATCTCTTTTGCCGTAAGTGTCTTTATAGGAATTTTCTTCGGTCTTAATCCGGCTCTTAAAGCTGCTAAGCTGGATCCTGTCAAAGCTTTGGCTGATTAAAATTTTATTCATCCTGAGGGTTTAATACCTAAGGTTTTGCGTATACGCTCTACGTCGGAGCTGTTGATTGCTTATTATACCTATTGATAATTTAGCTTTATAATACTATAATTGTAAAGTCCGATAAATGAGGTCAAGTAAACAACTTCACTGCATAGCAGTAAGTGATATTGTTCTTAAAAATTATCGCGGCAGGATTCAATTCCCTTAATTCCGGTGTAAAGCATTTATGCTCTGCGTTCCCGGGTATTGAATTCTCGTCATAAATAAAATTATGGGAGTTAAAAATGAAACCTATTGCAATTATTTTGATGGGTTCATATTCCGATATGGATCATGCAAAAAAAATATATTCCGAACTTGAAAAATTTGGAATAGAATATAAAGTACGTATAGGCTCTGCACATAAAACGGCGGAACACGTCATAGGTATTTTAAAAGAGTATGAGGCAATGGAGCGTCCTAAAGTTTATATTACGATTGCCGGACGGAGCAATGCTCTTTCCGGTTTTGTAGACGGTTTTGTTCTTGCTCCTACAATAGCATGTCCTCCTTATTCCGAAAGTTTTTCGGGTGCCGATATTTATTCCTCTTTGCGTATGCCGTCAGGTGTTTCTCCGGCTCTTATTTTGGAACCTAAAAATGCGGCTTTACTTGCAGCTAGAATTTTTTCCGTTTATGATTCAAATATAAAAAATGCCGTTAAAAATTATATGCAGGCAAATGCAGAGAAAATAATAGAAGATGATAAGCGGATTTAAAAACCGGAAAACTTATGTGAACAATTTTTTTTCAAATGCTATGCACTTATAAAATCTAAAAAGTTTTATAAGATGATTTTAATTGGAGATATGATGAAAGAATTTACATGTGTTTCATGTCCGATGGGTTGTAAATTGCAAGTGTCCGAACAAAACGGAGATTTTATAATTACGGGTAATTCCTGTGCGTTGGGATTAAAATACGGTAAACAGGAAATGATAGATCCAAGACGTAATATAAGTTCGACTGTTAAAGTTAAAAACGGTTTTTTGGAAATGCTTCCTGTAAAAACTGCGGCTCCTATTCCGAAAAATAAAATTTTTGAAGTAATGCAAGAGATAAATAAAACAAGTGTTTTTGCTCCGGTTAAAATGGGCGACGTAATAATAAAAAATGTGTTAAATACCGGTATAGATATAATTGCTTCACGGTCAATGGCAGAGGCAAAATAAAAATGATTTACGGTTATTGGCTTTTATTCGTGCGGAGGGTTTAATACCTGACGATTTTCGTCTACGCTCTGCGTCGGGATATGTTGATTGGCATTTAATCTTTTATGATTGTAATATCCGCGGCTTGATATTCCGGCATAAAGCGTTTTGAAAAACCGTTTTCAAACTGAACTGTAATTACAAGTTCGCCTTTGCTGTCATCGGTTTTGATGATAGCTCCATACCCGAAATCGTCGTGATATATTTTTTCGCCTCTTTTCCATTTTGAATTAAGAGAGTTATTATTTTGTTTTCCCCCTAAGTTTTCAATATTTATTTGTTTTGCAAAATTGCCGGTATAGTTTTTTTGGGAATATACGTTTGAAGGTTCATGTACTTTTACAAAGCTCTTGTCTATTTCGAATAAAAGTCGGCTGGGCTGCATAAATGTAAGACTTCCATAAAGTCTGCGTGAAGCACAGCTTGTCATATAAAGTCTATCTTTTGCCCGAGTACAAGCAACATACATAAGTCTCCGCTCTTCTTCCAATTCGTCAAAATCGCTGTTATCGCGCGGGAAGATTCCCGTTTCTAAACCGGTTATAATTACATTTTTAAATTCCAAACCTTTTGTATTATGAATGGTAATCAAATTAACGGAATTAACCGATTCTTCGCTGTCGGCAAGACTTCTATCCAACTCTATGTGCTCCAAAAATTCCGTTAGACCATCTATTGAAAAATCATAAAGAGAAGCAGTATTGGCAAGTTCGTTTAGGTTAGCCGTTTTCTGTGTACCCAAACTTTCATCTTGAAGTTTATAATATTCTTCCAAACCTGAAAGTTCCAATATTTTATATATAAACGGAGCCAATCCTTCTCCTTGAATTTCATTCGATTTTTTATAATCTAATCCTTCTTCTATAATTTTACGAAGCGATTTTATCATTTCCAAAAATTCTATTAAATTTTGTTTTGATTTTTTAGAAATATTAATCGATTTAGTAAGCTTCTCCATTGCAGAAATAAAATCGTCCGATTCTTTAAAATCCAATTTATAGTTATTTTCTTCAAACATAATTTGCCGGCTTGCATTTATCAATTTTGCTTGAGTTACTTCTCCCAATCCCCGCGGCGGTTTATTTATAATTCTTCGTAATGCTATTTCATCTCTGCCGTTTGCGGTAAGAGCAAGTATTGCAAGTGCATCTTTTATTTCTTCCCGTTCATAAAATTTTAAAGTGCCTATAACACGGTATGGAATTTTTCTATGTAAAAAATCCGTTTCAAAATTAAGCGATTGTGCATTTGTTCTGTAAAGTATTGCCCAATCCGAATAGGCTCCGCCGTTTTTTATATCATCGGAAATAAGTCTGCTGCACAATTCCGTTTCTATATCTTGATTGGGTAGAAAATATATTTCGGGTTTTTCTCCTGTTCCGCGTTCTGCAATTAAATGTTTACCAAGCCTACCTGAGTTTTTGCTTACAACAGAATCTGCTACATTTAATATTTGGGAGTATGAGCGGTAATTTCTTTCCAAACGTATGATTTTTGTGTTTTTAAAATTTTCACTGAAAGTTAAAATATTTCGAACTTCCGAGCCTCTAAATCTATATATTGATTGATCGTCATCGCCTACAACACAAATGTAAGTTTTCTCTCCGGTTAGGGCTTTTAAAAATTCGAATTGTGCAATATTTGAATCCTGATATTCATCTACCATTATTACGGAAAATCTGTTTTGCAGATTTTGTTTTACTTTGGGGAATTCGTTTAAAAGCATTACGGGTAGCATAATTAAATCTCCAAAATCCGCATTGCCTGTTTCCGTTAAACGTTTTTGATATTGCCGATATACTTCTGCAAATTCCGGATTCGGGTCTATTTCTTGTAAATAAGGAGAGTCGGGTAGATAGCAATAATCTTTTGCCCGTGATATTTTTTTTATGATACTCCTAGCTTGATTTTTTGTAATTGATGGAAGTGTTTTTGTCAAAAGAGTAAAACTATCATCATCATCATATATCGAAAAGTTAGGATTTAAATTTGCCAATTCGGAATAACGGCGCAATATCCATGCACCGAAAGAATGAAAGGTTCGGATTAAAGCTCTGTTGGAATCGGGTTCTAATTTTGAAGCTCTGTCGTACATTTCTTTTGCAGCTTTGTTTGTAAAAGTAACTGCCAATATTTGTTCGGGTTTTATTTTACATTCGGAAATTAACCAAGCAATTTTAGTTGTGATGACACGGGTTTTTCCGGAGCCTGCTCCTGCGAGTATTAAAAGCGGAGAACCGCTGTGGCAGACTGCTTCAAGCTGTTCGGGATTAAGTACTTTAAGATATTCTTTTTGCACCAAAATATTCTCCTTAAAATTTGATTGTTATTTTAACATCTTTATAAAATTTTAGCAAGGAAATAAGATAATGTTTTAAGGAAATCAATTTTTAAACCTCACTGTTTAAAAAGAGGGTAAAATGTATATTCAATTGTTAATAAATAATTAGGTTGTCGGTAATCAACTTACCGGTTATTCATTATACACAAAAAAAGCAGCCCTTAAGGGGGTGTCTCAAAAGCTGGTTACTTTTTCGACAGCTTGTCTAACGAGAGCATTTTATCCGTGCGGAGGGTTTAATACCTGACGTTTTACGTCTACGCTTCTTACGTCGGGGTTGTTGATTGCTGCCTTTGTTTTTCTTATAAAAGGTCAATCCGTTAA
>CAUTTN010000018.1:0-18580 GCA_963541225.1 uncultured Treponema sp. | reverse complement strand
TGCATGGCTTTTTTTTATTCGTGTGGAGGGTTGTTGATTTAAAAATTGGAAGCTTACAGCCATGTTTTGCAAAGCAATTTTTCATCAATCCGTAAATATGAGAATATCTTATATCTGTTCGTAATAAGTAAAAATACTTGATAGTTTTGTCTGCATGTGTTATCATCTGTTTGGGTATGGCAAAGACAAAAGAATATGGAACTACACCGTGGGGACAATGGTTTTTAGAAATGCTTTCTTGCTATAATTTTTCTGCCAGACTACAGAGGGGTAAAACCTATGCAAATACAGGGAAAGTGCAGTCGATTGTAGTAAAGGAAAGATCTGTTGCAGCAAAAGTAAAAGGAAGCTACTCTCCTTGGTATCATGTGTATTTTCACTTTCCGCCTCTTTCATCAACAAACAAAAAAAATATTGAAACTGCCCTAATAAAAAATCCTGCCGCTCTTGCCGGTTTACGATCGGGAATAATGAGCGGCAGTTTAATCGAAACTTTGAAGAAAAAAAAAGTAAAATTGATTCCGGCAAATTGGAATTTGATAAAACGGGAGTGCTCCTGCCCTGATACTGGAGACCCTTGTAAGCACATGGCGGCTGTTCTTTTTATTCTTGCAAAAGAAATAGATCATGATCCTCGTCTTTTATTTGAACTTGCAGGTTTTGATTTAAAAGGCATAAATTTGGAAGAAAATATCGAGGTCATAGATATCAGACAAGAAGACCCGATACCTCAATTTCTTAAAACTAAATATAAAAATAAAAAAACGGAATTTGATAACAATAAATTTAATTTTCAGTTAAAAGAATCTTATCTTACGCTGATAACTAAAGTATTACCGCAAAATCCGTCATTTTCTTCTTCCGATTTTATTATAAAACTTACGGAATTTTATCATACTGCAATTTTACATTATGGTATGGATTTTTATAAAACTGAAAGGATAAAAAGTACCAAAAAAACTGTAAATCCGTTTTTATTTGCAAAAATAAAAATAAATATGCCGGAAATTTCAAAAGATATTTTTCCTCTTGCATTTGAGAAATATTTAACGGCATCGGTGCAAATTGCTGAACGTGAACCTGTTAAAATGACATTAATGCAAATGTTTAATTTTTTTTGTAATAAAACTAATTATGAAAATATAAGCCGAAGTTGTAAAACCTTATTTGTATTTTATTCTCTTGCCGGAAAACTGATTCAATCCTCGGCATTTATTCCGGCGATATTTGAGAACAATAAAAACATAAGTATTTTTTGGAAACCGCTTTTACTTTCTTCGGAAATAAGAGAAGATATTGAAAATTTTTGTGAACTCATTGATAACGATTTTTTTCCGTTTTCTGAAGTTTGGGGAAAATTTTACTCTGCAAATATATTGCTTACTGCATTATTGACTGAATTTATTCATTCGATAAAATTTATCCCTAAATTCGGCTTATCTTCGGACAAGGAAATAGATAATTTATTTTTTTTGGGATATAGTTTAAATATCAATGTTCCCGGTAAAAGGAATTTAGGCAAAGTTATTTATTCGTGGCTGTCCGTATTAAATTATGCAGAAGGCAAATACGGCTATAGACTTATACTAAAAGAAACAAACCGTGAAGATTTTTTTTCTCTTTCGGCATTTGTCCGCAAAATTCCTAACAGGCCGCAAAAGTCAATAGATATAAATAATTTTAAACTTGAAGCTGAAGAAGATTGTTCTTTTATTGAATTATATAAAGCTGCAAAAAAAATTAAAAATACCGATGAAGTTTTCAGATTACCTGCAGTCCTTTCTTCGTATTTACCTGCTTTTGCAAATTTGGCAGCGAAAAAAGAAATCTTTATTTCTGTTGATGACACAGGCAATTTTTTACAAAATTCTGCAAAACTTTTAAACCGGTTCGGAATTGATATTGTATTGCCCAAAAGTTTAAAAAATATTTTGGTTCCTAAACCTGTAATTAAAATAGAAAAGGCAAAAGGTGCAGGCAATGTTGTTTCATTTTTAAATATGAATGATATTATAACTTATGATAAAGCAATAATGCTGGGAGAAAATATTTTAAGCTATGAAGAATTTCAAAAAATATTTTTGAATAAAACAGGATTGGTTAAATTTAATGACCGGTTTATTTTACTTAATGCTGAAGAAGTTGCTAAAATGTTTTCGGAATTTAGAAAACCGGCAAATACCAATGAAGCTTTACAAGCTGTTTTTTCAGGAGATGCTGTTTGCTCCGAGCCTGCACTGAAAATATTGGATTCTATTTTTAAAGAAACGGAAATATCCGTACCTAAAACTTTAAATGCTTCTCTTAGACCCTATCAGGAAAAGGGTTTTCGATGGCTTTATGCAAATATAAAAAGCGGTTTCGGTTGTTTACTTGCAGATGATATGGGGTTGGGAAAAACAATCCAGATAATTACTTTTATATTGGCTTGTAAAAATTCCAGTGAGCCTATATTTCCCGTTTTAATAATTGCCCCTGCAAGTCTTATTTCTAACTGGGAACATGAAATTAAAAAATTTGCTCCATCTCTTGATTGCCGTATCTATCATGGTTACAGAAGAAAATTTTTTGAAAAAAGCGATGTAATAATTACAACTTATCAAACGGCACAAAAAGATTCGGAAAAATTAAAAACAAAAAAAATTTCGTGTATCGTTTTAGATGAGGCTCAAGCAATAAAAAATTCGGAGGCAAAAAAAAGCAAGGCTATAAAACAACTTGATGCCAAAGGTCGCATTGCTTTGACCGGAACTCCTGTAGAAAATAATCTTGAAGATATGCGTTCAATATTCGATTTTATTTTGCCCGGCTATTTGGGTTCTTCCGAATATTTTAAAAAAACTTGGCGTATTCCCATAGAATTGCATGGTTTGGAAGATACTGCCGAAAAATTAAAAAAAATTACAGCACCTTTTTTACTGAGACGATTAAAAACCGATCCTAAAATAATATCCGACTTGCCGGAAAAAATAATTACAAATCAATACTGTAATTTAACACCCGAACAACTGGCTTTATATGAAAATCTTGTACAGACTGAATTGGATAAGGTAATAGGAGCCGATACAAAAATTGAAAGACAAGCGCAAGTTTTAAAACTTTTAACGCTTTTAAAACAAGTTTGCAATCATCCTTGTGCATATGATAAGACTGTAAATTATGATGTTCTCCGTTCGGGTAAAACAATTGTTTTAATGGAGCTTTTAAAAGATATTTTTTTATCCGGCGAAAAGGTTATTATTTTTAGTCAGTACGTTGGAACTTTAGAAATTCTTAAAACCATGATACGTAAAGAACTGGATTCGGAGTGTTTAATATTACACGGACAAATGTCCGCACAAAAAAGAAAACAAGCGGTTGATTTGTTTCAGAATGAAAGTGCATACCGTATATTTTTAATTTCGCTTAAAGCCGGAGGTACCGGATTAAATTTAACTGCGGCGAACAGGGTAATTCACTTTGACTTATGGTATAATCCGGCTGTAGAAGATCAGGCAACAGACAGAGCTTTTAGAATAGGACAGAAAAAAAACGTTTTTGTACACCGGTTTATTTGCTTAGGCACCTTTGAGGAAAAAATCGATGCAATGATTCAAAAAAAACGCGAAATAAGCGGAATGACAATATCTTCAGGCGAAACATGGATTTCAAAATTAACCGATGACGAATTAGTTTCTTTGTTTAAAAAATAAAAATTTTAAAAGTATAATTTTTCAAAAATCTAATGATAATTTCCAAACTTAATATAAAATCCTGTGCTTATACCCGCATTATAAAAAGCGGTTCCCGAAGTTCCTTTTACCGTTTTTAATTCCGGTTTTTTTAATATCATATTATATTGCACGGTTTCTCCATTATAAGAAATAACATTATCATAGTTTAACGAAATAAAAAAAATCAATCGTTTTTTTACTACCTTTTCGGCTCTTAACTTAAGATAAAGTGAAAATCCTTTTTCGTAAAAGATATCATAAAAAATAAGATTCCTCGCATGATGAGTGTCTTTGCAGGCTGCAAGGACTTGAGATGATAATTGAAGTCCTGTGGTTATGCTCCAAGTTTTGGGTAAATTAAGCGTAAAAAACAGACCTATGTTTGGAAGTAAGATTTTTTGCTTGTAGCTTACGGCTTTACCTTTCCAAAATATTTTGGGTGTTTTACCGGATACTTCCTGTATGGATTTTGAAATATCTGCATATTGAATATATCCGTCGGAAGCCTGCCATTTATTGAAAAAATAATTTAAACCTATAACCGGTTCGATATAAATTTTTATGTTTTTGCTGTTATTTTCGAATAAAATTTTTTTCCAGCCGATTATAAAATCAAAATACATACCATTACTTAAAAAATTATCATGTTCAGAAAATTTTATCAACAAGGGGCGTTCTTTTATATGCAGAAAATCTTTATCCGACATTTTTCCGGCTTTCTTCGGAAAATAAAAATCTGCAGAAAAAGCTGTATGAAAACCGTTTTTTAATAAAAACTCGATAGTTCCGCCTATGGTAATTGTAGGAAGCGATTGCCATTCCAGCTGGCTTACCATATCCCCTGCAATGTCAAATACATATTCATACGCTACTCCGGTATGTAATTTTGTATTAAAACCTAAATTAAAAGAGAATAAAATTGTTTTTTTTCGTTCCGTATTGTTCTTTATATTTTCAGTTTTTTTTTCTGAATATGTTATGTTTATTCCGCAATATAATCCATTTAACCGTAAAATAATAAATAAGAACGCTAAAATTTTTAATTTTTTTTGAAACACTTTAAAATATTTTATTTTTTACGGTATAGAATGTCAAGGCTGTTTTTAAAGATATTAAATATTTTATGGAATATAGAAGAAGAACGATTAAAGCAAGTGTCTGAAATATCGCCGCTTGTTTTATGTGTTTTCTCATTTACATTGTGAATAATCAAAAGTAGGCAGAATCGGTACTATCGTTATTAAAAGAAAGAGATTTTATCCTGGGCGGATATGTTCAAATTAAAGATAATAAAATACCTCTTTTAAAGCCTATGTATTACATTTTTGGGATTTTAAAACGGCTGTTGATAATATTTAAGATAAGACTGCTTGACAAAAATCCGTATTTAGTTAGTATTAATACGATTTTATGTATAATTTTATATTGATAATAAATTGTTATATGTTATAATCATTGAGGGGCTTTTTAATATTTATGAAAAAAAACAATAATTTTTCAAAACAAAATAATAGTAAAGCATTTTTTTCTATACAGGCTAAATTCATTATAGGCATTGTAGTTTCAATAACGGTAGTTTTGTTTTCCGTTTGTTTTATTTTGGGCCTTCAAATGTATAAGTCGAGTACAAAACAGTTTGAGAGATTTACTATGCAACAGTTTTTTAATATAAATCAAAGTATAGACCTTTTTATGCTGAGCGAAAGCAGTAAAGAAATATTAACTTCCATAAGGGATATAAATAGTGTAACATTGGAAGTAAAAAGCCGCTCATCCGAAATGCTTTCTGGCAGCGAACAAACTTTTAGCGAAATGCAAAAACTCTATAAACTTACCGATGTAATGACGAACAGTATGAATGAGATGGCTTCAGGATCTACACAAATTAATAAGTCGGTCCAAGATGTAAATGATATTGCAAAGAAAAATAAACATAGCATAGAAGTCTTGGTTAAAGCTATAAATACATTTAAAGTAGATACTACTAAAAGAAACTGTCTGTTAATTTAAAATTATTTAATATTGCTTAACTATAACCGTATTTAGGAGAATAACATGAACTATAAAAAAATTTTTATGATAATAACCGTTGTTTTGTTTATGATAATTGCAACTGCCGGAGCTGCGGCAATTATATTTACTAACAGCGGTCTTGACACAAGAGAGGAAAAAATGAATTCGAATGAAGTTTTAAAAACCCCCGAAGAAGAAGGCTTATATGCCTTAATCGACACAGACAAAGGTCTTATAATTTTAAGACTGTACTACAAAGAAACGCCTCTTACGGTTTGCAACTTTGTAGGATTGGCAGAAGGAACCCTTGATGCTGCAAAAGGAAAACCCTTTTATGACGGTCTTATATTCCACAGAGTAATAGCAGACTTTATGATTCAAGGAGGCGATCCTACGGGTACAGGTTCAGGAGGTCCCGGTTACAGATTCCCTGATGAAATATCCGAAAAACTAAAACACGGCGGACCGGGTATTTTATCTATGGCAAATGCAGGTCCCGGCACAAACGGCTCTCAGTTTTTTATAACTCACGTTGCAACTCCTTGGCTAGACGGAAAACATACGGTTTTCGGAAAAGTAGTTGCAGGACAAGATACGGTAAACAAAATACAGCAAGGCGACAGAATTAAAAATATAAAAATCGAACGCAAAGGCAAAGATGTTAAAGATTTTAAAACCGATCAAGCTGCTTTTTACAAATACCTTTCACAAATTGAAGAAGTAATAAAGAAAAATGCCGAAGCTGCTATGAAAAAAACTGTGGAACTAATAAAAACAAAATATCCGCCTGCAAAACCGGATAATGACGGCGTTTACTTTTTTATAACAAAAGAAGGTAAGGGAGAACCTTGCGGTGTCGGAAAAAACATTACAATGAAATATAAGGGAATGTTGCTCTTAAACGGCAAAGTTTTTGACGACTCGGATACGCATAAACCTTTGGAATTCCAATCCGGTTCCGGACAACTTATAAAAGGTTTTGACTCTCAAGCTGCGAAGATGAAACTCGGAGAAAAAAGAATTATAATTATTCCGCCTGAGCTTGCTTACGGCAACAGGGAAATAGAAGGTCTTATTCCGGCTAACTCTTTTTTGGTTTTTGAACTTGAACTATTAAAAATAAAATAGAGCTATTTAAGGAAATAAAAAAATGAAACGTTTAAATTTATTAGTTATATTTTTTTCAATTGCGTTTATATTTTTATCGTGTACAAAAAACGAAAATACCGGTATGGAAGAAAATGCCGTCGGCAAAAATATGGAAGCTGTAAAAAACGAAGATAATGAAGAAAAAGATAAAGTAATATCTTCAGGTTTTATTTATGTGAACAAAGCCGGTCTTTACACCGAAACCGATGACGGCAAAATGAAATGGACAGCAGAGGCCTCCTTAGGTGATGAAGCCCGGTATTTGGGTGAAAAAAAAGAAGCCGTTAGAACCGACGGACAAAAACGTAATTTTTTTCATGCCGTGCTGAACGGAAAAAAATATTGGATACAGGATTATTGTTACGAACCTAAAACAGTTCCTGCATTTATAAATGCACAAGATGTAGTTTTATACAAATCGGAATCTTTAACAGCTGCTTCGGACGAAATTCTTCCTATCAGACTGCCTGTTGCCGTTTATGAAGAATATTTTACCAACAAAGATTCCAAGTTCGTAAAAATTGCGGCATACAGTTCCGAATTGTATACTTCATGGACAGTCAAAGAAATGTTCGTAAAAAGAGAATTTGTAGAGATGAATGCTTCGGAAGTTGAAGCGATGTATCTTGCCTTGGTTGCTTCCGAATCTAGGAATGACACAATACGTGCAGAGCTTTTCCAAAATGCAATAGAAATGGACTCCTCCTACAGTGAAGATATTGCTTTTTTGCAGCAGCTTACCGAAACCGTAATAAAAGAGGAAGATTTTATGAAAACTCTTTCTCCCGAAAAAATTACCGAAAAAATTACGGTAGAAGAAGATGTAAATCTTTTAAGTATTCCGTCATCGGGTGATGGAGAAACAAGAATTCTGTATACAATGAAACCGGGTTCTTCTGCTTCTGCAACACGCAAAGTAATATTGACAGATCAAAATTCGGGAAACGAAGAAGAATGGTTATATATTATAAATAAGCAAAATAAAGGTTGGGTTAAAGCCTCTTGGGTAAAAAAGCAATAGACACGTCTAAAACTTAAAGATTTTTTTTAGTTTTTTAGAGACTAACTAATCTTTTCCATACAATAAACAGGGGGTGTTGTAAAAAGTACCGTTTTTATACTCCCCTGTTTTGTTACAAAAAATGTTAAACTTTTTGATAAGTAATTATACCAGCATACCTATAATTTTAATTTGTGCCGTCTTACTTGATCTGATTTTAGGCGACCCTTACTATTTTCCTCACCCCGTAAGACTTATGGGTAAGTTAATAACCGCAGAAGAAAAAATCTCACGCAAAATGGCAAAAACGGGCAAAAGTTTAAAAATATGCGGTTTTTTAATAGCTGTTTTTAATACTGTTGCAGTATATCTTTTAATATTTTTTTTACTAAATTTTTTAAAAAAATACAAAGCCGTCTACTTTTGTCTTTCCGTTTGGATTTGTTATACCTGCATTGCGGCAAGATGTCTTCAAAAAGAAGCTATAAAAGTAATAAAGGCACTACAAAAAAGTCCGGAGGAGGGGAGACTGCAACTTTCAGGCATAGTAGGCAGAGATACAAAAAACTTGAGTGAAGAAAATATTATAAAAGCCTGTATAGAAACTGTTGCCGAAAATACAAGCGATGGGATAATAGCTCCAATCTTTTTTATTATCGTATTTGGAGCTGCCGGAGGTATTACTTATAAAATAATAAACACAATGGACTCGATGTTGGGCTACAAAAACGAAAAATATGCCGATTTAGGTTTTTGTGCCGCAAAACTTGATGATGCTGCAAACTACCTGCCTTCCCGTTTTTGTGCTATTTTAATGCTTGCAGGCTCTCTTTTTTACTTCGATAAAAGAAACAGTATAAAAAGAGGGTTTAAAATATGGTTAAGGGATAAGAGAAATCACCTAAGTCCCAATTCCGCTCAAAGTGAAAGTGCAGCAGCCGGTATTTTAGGTATACGTCTTGGGGGACCAAGTTTTTACGGCGGAAAACTTATCGAAAAACCATTTATAGGCGAACAAATTCATTCTATAGACACAAACAGTGTAAAACGCTGTATACGTTTAATGTATGCGGCAGAGTTTCTGCTTATTACAATTTATACAGTATGTGCAATCTTTTGCCGTATTTTTTAAAAACCGGTCTATAAAATTGCTTTTGTGTTTATATTTTTTTTGATTTTACAAAAAGAATTAACGAAATGATAAATAAAATAATAGGTACATTTTCGGATACGATAACACTTAGGGCAACACCTCTTATTATTATATCTTTTTCGGTTACAAAGCCGAAATAACGTAAAAGCTGATGTAATATAGTTATATAATTTGCAAGAATTCCTAAAATAAAAAAAATCATATAAGGTTCACGGGTTTGCCGCCAAGACAAGATAGCCATAAACACAGCTGCCGCACCTAAAACCAGTTTTATAAACAATAATAATGTATATCCGTCGGAAAAAAAGCCTGCCAAATCGTTCATTTAAAAACCCCTGAGAAAATTTATAAGGTCCGTATACACTCTAATTTTCGGCAAAATAGACGGAATATTAAAATAAGGCGAAATAAGTATTTTTGAATCTAAGGCTTTTTTAAAAAAAACGTCATAGGAGTTTTTTTTAATTTTAGGTAAAAGATAAATACCGTCAAAATCCCATACTTTTGTACAGAGTTCTTTGACTTTATTGTAAGCCCTTAAATCCGAGACCGCTTGTTTTTTTGCTTTTTTACCGCGGGTTTTATTTATAATTGCGTCATCATTTAAATTTCCGATTTTTTTTTCAAGTTCAATTTTTTTAATTAAATCGAAAAAAGCTTTTGCCAATGCAGCTTTTTCGGCAGCCTGAAAATTATAGTCTGACGGCGGAGCTATATCTTCAAACTGCGGTTTAAAAACGGCTATTTTAACGGAAGAACATCTTGGAGGTAAAACAAAAAAAGCCTCTTTTTCTTCCAAAAAATAAGAAGATTGGCTAAAAGGTTTCCATAAATTTAAAATAAAATCATCTTCATTTTTTAAATTTAAAACTTTATTTTCTTTTTTAAAGTCAAAATAAAATCTTATACACTTATGATTTGGAAAAAGTAAATTTAAAGATTTTTTAAGATTATAATCTGCGGAAGTAGGTAAAAAAGTACAAAGTCCTTTGTCGGTAAATTGTTTTAAAACCAAATCTGCCTGTGTCTTTCTTCTTCCAAGAACAGACATGCCTCCGTCCAGATACATATCGAGAAGTCTTATTTTTTCGGTGTAAAGATAAAACCCGCGGCATCGTTTTACATTGCCATAGCGGGTTTTTATTTCTTTATACAAATCTTCCATTTCTATGCTTTTATATTTTTTCTAAGCCGTACATTCGGCTCTTTTGCAATTCCGAATTTCGGAAAAAGTCTATCAATTCCGAAGAGAGTAAATAAAAGAATCGTAATAACCGCAATGTGTGCCATAAAATTATATTGAATTATTTGTGTAGCTTTAAATTCGTATAGAGGATAAACCGTTCCTGCAATTGCTACGAAAAAGCTTAAATATACATGCCAAGGAATTAGCTGGGAACCGAAAATTCCAAGAGCTGAAGAAAAAGTTGCATTTCTTAATCTTAACGAGTACATAGATTTTTCATCACCTTCTATATTTTCGTCAGTAATGTCTTTTATAATGGGTCCGACCGTAACTATTTGAGCCATCTCATCGGCAAGAGCCGCATTCCCCACGACGGATATTACACCGTTCCAAAACATAAGCTGTCTTACATTTCTTGAAAGTTTTACAGCTAAACCGAAAAGAGGTCTAAAGGCATCCATTTTTGACATTATTCCGCCGAAAGCTGCAACCCACATCATCATTATTATAACCCAAGAGCCGGCTCCGACAAATCCGTTATACACAATATCCAAAAACGAAATAAGTCCTCCGACCGTTCCCGCAAACCGACCTAAAATAAAACATGAAACTATACCCGCACCTAAGCAAAGAAGAGTAGAGAAACCTTTTAAAGCAATCCCTATTACCAAAATAAGAGGAATAATCATATAAAACGGAACTCCGTGCTGTACCTGCTTTAAAAGATCGATGGCAACAGGTTTTTCTTCTTGGAGTTTTGCCCATACGTCGGCAGGAATTGCTTCAATTGCTTTTGCAGGAGAGACCGAAAAATCCGAAAGTCCCAGTCCTGCAATAAAAAAGAAGGCTCCTGCAAGAATAAGACAAAATAAAGACCAAAGCCCCTGATTTTTCATTCTATCCGTTACTTCTACCTGATGAATACCGGAACTTACAACTGTCGTATCCGATATTAAGCCCAAGTTATCTCCAAAACAAGAGCCTCCTGCAATTGCTGCGAGCGTCAAAACGATGTGTCCGTTCAAAATATGTGTCATCCACAAAAAAATCGGGGCACATGCAGCAAAAGTTCCCCATGAAGTTCCTGTTGCAACCGATAAAACCGACGTTACAAAAAAACCTACCACGGCGACGGTTTTTGCGGAAATTCCTATTTTTAAACTTAAAGAAATTATTGCAGCTCCCACTCCGGTTGACATAAAAGCGTCTGCCATCGCATAAGCAAACATTAAAATAAAAAAAACAAGTTGCATTTCTTTTACATTATCTATGGCTGAATCCAAAATATCTTTAAATTTAAATTTTTCGGTTATTATTGCAACGACGGCAGCATAAATAACGGCAATTGGTGCAATAATCAAAATATCCAGCTTAAATCCAAAAAAAGATGAAAACGCTTCTATATTGGAAATCATCATTAAACCTGCAAGTAGTAATACAGGGCTTAGTTTAAAAAAAGCACGCATATAAAAACCCCTTTTATAGCAAAATTAGGGGAATATATTATCATTTTTTACAAAAAAAGTGTAGTATTCAATTAAATCTTAAAAATATATTTTTGAAGGGTTCTAATTTTTTTTAGCAAAACGCTTGCTGTTTTTTAATAAAAATAGTAGGATATATATATGCGTATTTCAAAATACCCCGAGTTTAAATTCGTTTCTATTGATATGAAAGAAGAAATAGAATTTTATCTTTTACGATTGTCCAAAAAAAAATTCCGTTTATCGTTTTTAAATATAAATTTTTTTTTGGAAAATTCGGAAGAGGCAGAAAAAAAATTATATTCTTGGGCAGAAAATAAAAACACCAAATTTCTTATAAATTCGGATTATAATGCGGCTTTTGAAGCTGTGGAAATTCTTTTGAGAATTTGTATGTTAGGAATTGTTTTATATACAGATGATGAACCTGTCGCTTGGATACTTGCGGAATGCATACTTGATGCCAAAACTGTTATGATACTTTTTGTAAAAGCAAATCCTGAGTATAAAGACGTAGGACAATATATTATTAATATTTTTGCAAGATACCTTCCGGAATGTATAAAATTTATAAACATAAAATATAATTTAAATAATGAAATATTTGGATATAACAAGAAGAATTGTTTTCCTGTCAAATTTATAAAAAATTACAAAATTTTACTGCACGCATAATTGAATTAGGAGAAAAATGAAATTAGTAAGCACCAGAAGCGATAAAAAAAATGTTTCTTTTTATGAAGCAGTTACAAACTGTATTCCCGAAGACGGCGGACTTTACATCCCTTGTGACAATATGGATTTAAGCCCGTGGATATCTCATTTGGATGAAAATTCAAGTTTTGCTTCCATAGCCGGAGCCATAACTTCTGCTATGCTAAAAGAAGAATTTAGCCCTGCCGTATCGGAGCGTATTGCTGCTTCGGCATTTAAAAATTACAGCCCTCATCTAAAACAGCTTGACGATAGGCTTTTTTTACTTGATCTTTTTCATGGACCTACAGGCTGCCATCGGGATTTCGGATTTTTATGGCTTGCTTCGGTGTTAGAGCATATCTTGAACATAAGGAATGAAAAAGCCATTGTTCTTGCTACAGGAACCAAAAAAAACGGATTGAGTATGGCAACTGCTTTCGGAGATAAAAAAAATCTAAAAACTTTGCTAATTCATCCGAGAGGCTATGCTTCCGGTATTCCGGAACAATATCTTGCCGAAAACGGAGGTTCTATTTATCCGGTAGAATGTGACGGCAATTTAAAAGATGTTGAAAATTTAAAACGTGCCGTATATCTTGACAAAAACCTTGTAAAAGAGTACCGTCTAACTCTTGCTAATACGGTAAACATAGGCAGGCTTTTACCGCAAATGTTCTTTTATATATTTGCTTTTACACGTTTTAGGAAACGCTCGCATGGTGAAATTTATTATGCCTTGCATTCCGGGAATTACGGCAATATTGCGGCAGGTTTATATGCATGGAAAAACTGTCTTTCGCTTAACGGGTTTATAACCGATTCTACATCGGAACTTTGCGATGACGGGGAAGGGGAGTGTTTTTGTAAAACCATGGAGATACCTCTTGCACAGCGTAGTGCAGCGGATCCGGTAAGTCCTTCCAACATAGAAAGATTAGAGCAAATTTTTGAAATAAGTCCTGCAATTATGAAGGCTTTGATTTTTGCCGAAGATGTCGGTAGTGAAGAATATCCGGAACTTATACAGCGTGCATATCAAAAATATGGTATAATGTTTGATACTTCAACGGCGGCAGCCTATGGTGCCGCCATAAAAAGCCGGTTTATGAAAAGCCGCGGCAGCGAAACTCTTATTTTAATCGAAAAAGATCATCCTGCTTATGAAGCGGACATAATAGAAAAGGCTTGCGGAGCAAGACCTTCCGTGCCTGCATATATGGAAGGTCTAAATAAGCCTATAAAAAATGTAAAAAAAATACAGGCATCTAAAAAAGAAATTGAAAATATGCTAAAATACATTGAGAGGTAATTTTTATGTCATATAAACTTGACGGAGCAAAGTTTCCTTCAATTGAGGAATTAATTGAAGCCCTATACCCCATATATTCCGATAGAATGAGCGAAGAAGAATTCAAAAAATATGTGGAAGAAAATGCAGAAAAAGCTTAAATTTTATTCGTGCGGAGAGGTTAATTCCCCGATGCTCTGTGCGTCGTAACAAATGGTATTAAAGCCGACTGCAATCACCTTATAGAACATACAGTGCGAACCATTGAACACTGTACCCGATGCTCTGCGTCGGAGTTGTTGATTTATCTAAATTATATCTGTAACGGCTTGTTTGGACTTTTATAACTTCCTGATGAGATTTTCTTGATTACTCAATTTTAAGCGATATAGATATCGTTTTTTTCGGTTTTGATTACTGTTATATAAATTAATCTTCAGAAAAGCAAACTCGGGATTTTTTATAAACGGTCCGAAAAAGAAGCCAGTAATTCGTCTGCAAGTGTAATATAAACCATAGATTCTATTACCGGTATAATTCTTGGAAAGAGACAAACATCATGATTTCCTTTTACGGAAAGATTTATTTTTTCGCCTTTACAGTTAAAAGCATTTTGTAAAGTTTGTATTGAAGGCGGCGGTTTGATTGCGGTTCTAAAAGATATAGTGCATAAAGATTTTTTTTGACCGAAATCGTAAGGAGTATTTCCTGCCGAAATACCTCCTGAAATTCCTCCGCTATGATTTTTTTCGGTATCGTTATTTTCTTTTCCGGTTAGAGCTGCGGAATAAAATCCGGCACCGAATTCTATTCCTTTTACGGCACCTATGGACATAATTGCCTGCGATAAAACTGCATCAAGTTTATAAAATACAGGAGAGCCTAAACCTTCAGGTACATTTAAAACCCGGCACGTTAATATGCACCCTGCCGAATTGCCTTCCTCCGATAATTCGGATAACCTTTTAAAAACATCTTTCGGAAAAGAACCGTTTTCATAAATAGGAATTTGTAATTTTATACCTGCAATTTCTTCCGCACATGTTTTTATTTCTATCTTATTTAAACCTTTTTTTTCGGCAAAAACATCGAGAATTTTTTTTGCAATTGCCCCGCCTATAACTCTTCCTATAGTTTCCCTGCCTGAAGCTCTTCCGCCGCCTCGGTAATCTCTTATCCCGTATTTTATAAAATAAGCATAGTCGGCATGACCCGGCCGGTAAATATCTTTTATATCTTCATAATTTTTATCGGAAATTTCTTCATTTTTTACCAAAACGGCAATAGGGCTTCCTAAAGTCGTATTTTCATAAATTCCTGAGAGTATGTTACAAATATCGTTTTCTTTTCTGTGTGTCGAAAATTTTTTGGAAGTACTGTTATCCGAAAATGAAAAGGGTTTTCGCCTGTTTAAAAAAGTTTGTATATCGGAACAATTTAATGGAATTCCTGCAGGACAACCGTCTATAACGGCTCCCAGTCCTTGACTTCTGCTCTCGCCGAAAGTAGTAATTTTAAAAAAACGTCCGAAAGAATTTGCACTCATTTTTTTTCCGTCATTTTAAAGTCTTCCGATTGAAGTTTATATAATAAAAAACCTGCTCTGCCTACTTCAAAAAAACGTTGTTCCTCCCAACCTGCTAAAATAATACCGTCTTTTATCGAAAAATAAGTATAAACAAAACCTTCAGGCAATTTAGGAAGATTTAAATCGTACATGCCGGATTTATTTTTTAAACACAACTTACCGTTTCCGAAAAGAATCATTACGGATTTTTTCTCGCCGTTTTCAGCATTTAATTCTACGGCACACACCGTATCAATCATTTTGTCGATTTCATCGAAAGATTTTTCTGTTTTAAACAAGGTTATCCGATTGTGTAATTGTCCGGAAAAAAATTTTATTTGAATATCGGTTATGTTTTCGTCTATAAGTTTTTCTTTTATTCCGCCTAAAGAGTTTGATTGCAAATTAACGGAATTTGTATCTATCGGTTTTGTGTTTGCAATAAATTCTTCTTGACTTATTTTTTGATATGAACCATTTAAAAGATTATCTATATCCGAAAATGAAAAATATTCAAATTCCACTTTTTCATTCTCTTCCGTTTTAAAAGAAACATACCATTTTTTGTTAAATTCTATTCCGGAAAGTTGCGCGTTTTTATTAACGGAAAAATGATGGGGAAAAACAACAGGAGTTAATTCCTTAGTTACAAGATTAAAGCGGCATAAACACGGATTTTCTTCATTTTCTTTTACTATGGAAAAAATAGTGTTGTTATAAAACCGTATTAAATTGCCTGCATTTGTTTTGTAAAAACCGTCTGCCGTTTTTTCTTTAAAAATAGAAGCCGTATTTAACTCAAACTGCCCCGTATAATTAAAGTCATACAGTATTCCTGCTTTGTTAATAATTACTAACGGCGGATCATACATAATTCCCAACCCGGAAATACGGCATGCTTCCGTCCACGGGAGAAATTCTTTATTTTCGATTAAGTCTATTGATTCTGCCTTTTTTATTTTTATGCCGTCTGCATTTTCAACAAAATAATACCATGCAGATAAAAAGGGTTTTTCTTCTACAGTGTTTTGCAACCTTTCTTCCGCTTTTTTTTCGGTAGTCGTTTTTGAACATGAAAAAAAGAAAATCAGGCTTACTGCAAAAAAAAGAAAAACCCTTAGACTAAAAGTTTTATGCAAGAGCAATTACTTCTATCTCTACGAGAGCATCTTTAGGAAGACGGGCAACTTCCACAGCTGAACGCGAGGGGTGTTTTTCCGTACCGAAAATTTCAGAATAAACTTTATTCATTTCTGCAAAGTTATTCATATCGCTTAAAAAAACGGTTGTTTTGATTACTTTATCAAGACTTGTACCTGCCTCTTCCAATATTGCTTTTACATTTAAAAGCGATTGACGCGTTTGTGCTGCAATACCTTCGGGAAATGCTCCGGTTGCAGGATCCAGTGGAATTTGTCCTGAAGTAAAAACAAATCCGTTAGCTTTAATTCCTTGCGAATAAGGACCGATAGCTGTCGGTGCCTTTGTCGTTGCTATAATTTCTTTCATTATAAACTCCTTAAAAATTTTGATTGTTTATTTTAACCGATTATTTAACTAAGGTCAAGGTAATAAATTGATTGTGTCACGAATAAAAATATAGAAGGTTTAAAGCCAAACATCTAAAATATCACCGCTTATTTAACCGCTGTTTTATGTGCTTTCTCATTTATACTGCGAAAGTGCGAGTTAATTTTTTTTCGGAAATTGAGATTTTTTCGATCGTTCAATTTTAAAGAAGTTTCGGCTTCTGTTGTCGAAATAGTGTCCGCGTAAGTTAAATGCCGAGTTTGCCTTGCGTCAAGAGTTGTTTATTTCATAGGAAGTTTTTAAGTGAGCCTTATTTTCCGTTTCAATACATTTGTAAACTGCGGTACTTGTAAAATTTACAAAAATCGAATATAATAGGCTATTGAGTGTAAGTAGTGATTATGGAAATTTTAGTTGAAGAAGCGGCAACAGAAGAAAAATGTCTTGGACGGATACAGGAAAAATACGGTTCTAATATTACAATACTACGTAAACAATGGCAAAAAAGAGACGGTTTTTTCGGATTATTTGAAAAAAAAGTTTTTGTTGTTACATTTTCCGTTTATAATAAATCTTCGGTTTCTCAGACTCCCATTAAAGAAGAAACGAAAAAAGAAGAAACTATAACTCCTCCTCAAAAACAAGTTCAGCCATTTTATCCTCTTGATGATGAAGTTGAGCGGCGTAAAATATTAGAAAGGGCTTCTTCAAAATATGAAAATATTGCAGAAAAAGTTAAACCTTATATGCAAAAGATTGAAAAAGCCGCTTTAGAGGAAGACGAAAAACTAAAATACCTTACGGACACATTAGAAAAATTCGTACAGCAAATTGCTAAAAAAAACTTGGAAGACGAACATGAGAATATACAGAAGATAACCGCTATTCTTGAAGAAAACGATTTTACGAATAAGTATATAAGATACATAACCGAAAGAATAAAAAAAGAGCTAACCATAACGGAGCTTAACGATTTTGATCGTGTCCAAAAAACTGTATTGGACTGGATTAGTCAATCGATTAAACTCGAATCTCCGCCTGACGATAAAGAAAAGAGTAGGGTAATTGCATTGGTTGGACCTACGGGTGTGGGAAAAACAACTACGCTTGCAAAACTTGCTGCTTACTATGTAAAAATAGTTTCCAAAAAAATTAACCGTCCGTTAAAGGTACAAGTAATAACGATAGATAAATATAGAATAGGTGCCGTTTTTCAAATAAAAAGATATTGTGATATAATGAAAATACCGCTTGCTATTGCAGATTCCTCGGACGATTTACATAAATATTTGGATTTATTTAAAGAATCTTCAGATGTTATTTGTATAGATACAACAGGCAGAAGTCCTTCCGATCATAAAAATATTCTTGAGATGCAGGAATATTTTAAAGTGATTGATAATTCCAATCCCGAAGTTTATCTAACCGTTAGTTCTGTGTCAAAATCTTCGGATATACTGGAGATAATAAAGCAATATAAACTTTTCGATTATAAAGGGTTAATAATTACAAAACTTGATGAAACCGTAACCGTAGGAAGTATAATAAGTACACTGCACGAATGCGGCATTCCGGTTGTTTATATTACTGCAGGACAAGAAGTTCCGACAAATATACAAAAAGCAGCAAAATATACTTTCTTAAAGAAATTAAAAAGTTTCCGGTTTGAAAATGAATATTTAAAAGAAAATTTTGATGACGAAAAAATAATAATTTGGCACTAAAACCGAAACTTATCCGGATTTTGCATTTCTATTTCTGCATTCTTGCCTCCTCAAAGTATTTCGGCAGAACCGTCATT
>CAUTTN010000017.1:0-19163 GCA_963541225.1 uncultured Treponema sp. | reverse complement strand
GCTTGTCGCTTGTCGCTTGTCGCTTGTCGCTTGTCGCTTGTCGCTTGTCGCTTGTATTAGATTCTTCTTCATAACTATAGTAATTTTAGCAAACAGTGGTAAATTTGTCAATAGCAGTTGCCGGATTTTCACGAAAATTAATTTTAATAGAAACTGCCGATAGTAAAAGTATTGTCAAAAAGAAACGACAAAATTATAAAATCAACAACCCCGACGCAGAGTTAAACCCTCCGCACAAATAAATATCCACTTAAAGACAAACAGTATTCAATAGGTTTAAACTATTTCGATACTTTTCCTCCGGCTTTAGAGATATAAAAATTTATGCTCTTGTTGTCGTGTACGGTATATGTCTGCTTATCTATAAACTACGGAAAAGGCTTATATTCGTTTATGATATTAATTGCAGAAACCACTTCTTTGCCGTTACTTTTTTCCTGTGCAGCCGTCAAAGCTTTTTCGATTGTACCTGCATTATCGGCAACTCCATGTAAGATTATTTTATTATCCGCAACTTCAGCTTCAAGAAAATAAATTTGAAGTTTTAAATTAAACGAAATATAATTTACTATTCTCTGTCCGAATAAAAGTTCCGTAACCTTTTTTTCGCCCTCTTTTGACTCTTGTTCTGTTACGCATTTTGCCAATCCGAATTTTACAATCTCGGCTGCGGTTTTTGCTTCGATAGTCCCTGTATTTACTACCATATCGTACTCCGAAGAATCTTCATATTCCGCATTAAAAAAACACTTATGAAAACCGTTTCTATTGCTATCGCTTTCTGCAATTAAAGCTTTTGCCTGTTTTTCAGTCCAATTAAATTCATTCATAAGACGCTTAACACAAACATCATCAGGGGCAACAAGCCTTACACTAAAAACACCGGGAATATCTTTTAAAAGAGCAAAGCCGCCTCTGCCTATAAAAATTGAATTTCCCTTAGCGGCATAATCATAAACAATCTCTCTTAAAAAATCAAAATATGAATCCCTTTCTCTTGAAAGAGAAGCCCAAAACCCGGGACGGCGTTCATCATATTTTTTTAACTGTGTATTGGAAATACCCTTTTCAATAAGATCCTTCTCTAGCATTTTCCTATTAATAAAAGTATAATTTAAAGCCTTCGCAAGCTCTATTGCCGTTTCATCTCCATAAGAAGCAATTCTACGCGAAATCGTTATAACAGCCATAACACCTCCAAAATTTAAATATACCGGACTTGCAACTAATGTCCGTTTATTATAGAATAAAGCCAAATCAAAGATATGTCAAATGGAAAAATACGATTTTATGGAAAAAAAAGAAAAAATTTTATGGAAACCTTTAAACGCAGTACCGCTTTTAAAAACGCGTGTTTTTACGGTATTTGAGAAAAAGAGTCTATCGCCCGACGGTTCCGAAAAAAAATTTATTTCCTTAAAAGCACCCTGTTGGGTTATAGTCATACCTTATTATAAAACCGAAAACGGCGAAGAATTTTTTGTTATGGTTGAACAGTGGCGGCATGGAAGTGAAGATGTTTTTATAGAATTCCCCGGAGGTGTTATTGACGAAGGAGAAGAACCCGTACAAGCAGCCTGCCGCGAATTACGGGAAGAAACAGGCAAAATTCCCGAAAACATAAAATGTTTAGGCTCGCTTTCTCCCAATCCTGCAATAATGGAAAATCAGGTACATATTTTTTTAGCGGAGTTAAGCAGAAAAGAAGAACGCAGGGAGCTTGATGATGATGAATATTTAAACGTCTTGAATATTCCCGTAAAAACGGTTATAAAAAACATGGGCACCCCTCCTTATACTCATTGTATAATGAATGCAGCCCTATTCTTGTTCTTAAAAGATAGAATATAAAGCCTGTACCGAAATAGCGGTATCACCTAAATATCGGTATATCACACCCAAATAACGGTGCGTAATCAACACCCCCGACGTATAAATAATGAGTTTTTTGATATAATTAATAAAAAAAACGGCAAATTTAAACAAAACCGCTTTTTTTCCGATAAAAACTATTTGTTTGACACTTTGCACGCTTTTTGCTATATTTTAAATATAGAAAGCAAAGAACGCTTTTAGGATTTTGAATATCTTGCAAAAGAAATCGGAACTGCAAGAATAGAAGCTGCCGGTTCCAATAATTCGGCTGGCGATGCCATATTTGCAGGAGTTCTCGAGTATTTTGAAAAATTTGGATAAAATCAATGACAAAATAAATTATAAGGAGTTTATTTATGGAACAATGCACAATGAACATGCCTCTTTTAGGCGATGACTTCCCCAAAATGGCAGTAGCAACTACGCACGGCGAACTTCATTTACCCTGCGATTTAAAAGGAAAATGGTTTGTACTTTTCAGCCATCCTGCCGATTTTACCCCTGTTTGTACTACCGAATTTGTAGCTTTTCAAAAACTAATGCCCGAATTCGAGAAATTGGGTGTAAAACTTATAGGTCTTTCGATAGACCAAATGCAAAGCCATTTAAAATGGATTGAATGGATTAAAGAAAAACTTGGAGTAGAAATTACCTTTCCGGTTATTGCGGCAAACGATGCAATAGCTAATAAAATAGGGCTTCTACACCCCGGAAAAGGTACAAATACGGTAAGAGCCGTTTTTATAGTTGACCCGGAAGGAAAAGTAAGACTGGTTCTTTATTATCCGCAGGAAATCGGACGCAATATGGAAGAAATCGTAAGAGCAGTTAAGGCTCTTCAAATTTCCGATAAAAACAAAGTTGCACTTCCCGCAGATTGGCCAAACAACGGTTTAATCAAAGATAGGGCAATAGTTCCTCCGCCTCCCAATCAGGAAGAAGCATCAAAACGCCTATCGCAGTATGACGGATACGATTTCTGGTTCTGCCACAAACCTCTATAAATAGTACCGGAATTAACCTAAAACTCCGATTAGAACATAAAACTCTAATCGGAGTTTTTATTTATGTAGACTATTTTAATTATCCGTATTAAAAAACATCTAAATATTTTCGGCAGATATTTTATCTTTTACATCTTATTGAATAAATATTTTATCGGTGCTATACTCGCCGTCATGGTTTACAAACAGAAACTTACCGAACTTTTAAAAAACATAAATTATTTAAAAATAACCGGCTACACAGATATTGAAATCGTTTCCATAGAATACGACTCCCGTAAAATAGAATCGGCAGGAACTGCTTTTTTTGCTTTATCTGGAATACATACCGACGGTAAAAAATTTATCGGTTCGGCAATTCAAAAAGGTGCTTCTTGTATTTTTTATGAAGGCGAATTAAGCGAATTTAAAAAAGACATTTGTTACATACAAGTAAAAAATATTAGGAAAATTATGGCAGATTTTTCCGCAGCCTTTTATAAAATACCTTCCGCCGATTTAGGAGTTATAGGCGTTACCGGAACCGAAGGAAAGAGCAGTACGGTTTCTTTTATTTTTCAACTTTTAAATCTTTGCGGAAAAAAAACCGGTTTTTTTTCGACGGTAGAATATTCGGCAGGCAATACAGTTATCCCAAATCCCGAACATCAAACCACTCCTGAATCGAATATTGTTCAAAAGCATTTAAGCCGAATGCGTGACGAAAAATGTCTTTATGCCGTAGTTGAGACCTCCTCGCACGGACTTTCATCTAAAACGGCACGGTTGGAAAACGTGTTTTTTGATGTAGGTATTTTTATGAATGTTACGCAAGAACATTTGGAATTCCACAAAACCCTTGAACAATACCGAAACGATAAAGCCAATTTATTTAGAGCCTTGGATTTACCGCGTCCGCTTAAAAAAAAAGAAATCCCCGTCTTCGGTATAGTAAATTATGATGATAAATATGCAAAATATTTTATAAATGCTACCAAACAAAAAGTATACCCGTTTAGTACAAATCCCGAATATATAGAAGAAATAAAAGAAAACAACGGCGTTTTTGCAGAAAATATCTTAGAAACACAGGAAGGCATAAATTTCACTTTGTGTAGTTTTCTGCAAAATTGCGAAGAAAAATACAATGTAAAATTAAATTTAAAAGGAATCTTTAATGTCAAAAATATTTTGGCAGCCGTTATAACGGCAAACAAAATTGCGGGAATAGAATTAAAACAAATTGTAGATAAGCTACAGTTAATAAAACCCGTAAAAGGCAGAATGATGAAAATAGATGAAGGCCAGAATTTTGAAGTTATCATAGACTACGCTCATACTCCGTCTTCCTTTATGACCGTTTTTCCGCCTATTGCGGAAAGAGCAAAAAAAACAAACAAAAAAGTTATCTGCGTATTCGGTTCAGGCGGAGAAAGGGATTTACAAAAAAGACCCGAACAAGGAAGAATCGCTTCTATCTACTCCGACATAATCATTCTTGCCGATGAAGACCCCCGCGGTGAAAACCCCTACGAGCTTTTGGAAATGATTGCAAAAGGCTGTATTAACAAAAATTTAAACAAAAACCTTTTTATAATTCCCGATAGATACGAAGCCTTAAGGCAATCTTTTAGGCTTGCAGAACAAGGAGATATAGTATTATTGTTAGGAAAAGGACACGAAAATTCCATAATTTATAAAGACAAAACAATCCCTTATGATGAAGAAACTGCTGCAAGAAATATTTTAAAAGAGATTCAAAATTAAAAAATACATTTAAAATTATTTTGATAGATTAAGCCTTAAAATTTCTTCTTTTGTCAAAGGACGTTTTATCTTAGCCCCTTTCGGATCTGTTCCAATTATTTTAGGGTCGCCGTTTGAATTCTTTTCTCCATAGATTTGAACAATCGGAAATCGCGGATCATCCGGATTTATGTCTATAACCTGCGAAACTTTTCCGTTTGTCAAATACACATACATACCCACAGGATAAAACGATAATGAGAATAACAAGGCTTTTAAAATATTTTCATCGTATTGCTTATTTTTATTTTTCAGCATATCGGCAAGAGTAGAAGCTGCGTCGTTTGCTTCCTTGTACGGTCTTATGGCAGTAGCCGCCTCGTAAGAACATGCGACCGCTATTATTTTTCCGTAAATAGAAATTTTTTCTTGCGACAAACCTCTCGGATATCCTGTACCGTCTTCTCTTTCATGATGTTCCAATACCGCCAAACAAACTGCCTTAGAAAAAAAAGGCTTTAAAATATTATAAGACAATACAGGATGGGTTAAAAGAGCTTTCTTTCCTTGTTCCGATAAAGGCGTATCCGACATATAATATTGAGGCGGAAGGCGAACCATACCTATTTCATGTAAAATACAGGCTGCCGCCAGCTCTATAAGTTTGTGCGTAGGCATTTTAATCTGCATTCCTATTATAATTGCATAAATTGTCGACCGTAGGGAATGAAGCGTCAAAAAATCTTTGGTGTTGCTGTATTTATCCATTTCCAGCAATAAAATAAATTTTTTACTCTCTTTTACATATTCGCAAATCTCTTTTGCCTTATCCAATACTGTATGCGAATCAATCTGCTTTTTCAATGTAAAATCGGTAAATATTTTTTCTATAACCGTAAGAAAATATTGAAATTTTTTATCTGCCTGTTCTATAAATGCTTGGCTATTTTTTTGAGCTTCTTGAGCAGCCGAAGCCAAACCTCCGCCACTTTCTGCAGAATCGGACACATCTTCTTTATCGCTGACCTTAACACCGACAGCGGTACTTTCACCTTCGGAATATATAAACTCAAAATCCCAAGCCTTCAATGCTTTTTTTAATTCCGGCGTAAGAGAAAAATCGGGTGTAAGCAATAAAAATTTATTATCCAAATAAACATTTTTACTAAAAAAAGAAAAATCCTTTACTTGTTCAGCATTATAGGTCTTCACTTATTTTGACTCCTGTAGTAAACTCCTCTCATTATAGGAGATTTTTAATGAAATTAAAAGTACTGTTTATCATATTTAATATCGTCCTATTCGGATTATTATTTACTATTTTTATTTTTCCATTTTTCTCGTATGAAAACAGCTTTTTTAGGGAAATTTGGAGAACAAACAGAATATTCGGACTTATATTTTTTGTTTTAACTATCGGAATTGATATTCTATTTTTTACCAACAAAAAGATTATCGATAATATAGAAACCGGAAACTGGTACAATCTTTCCGGTTATCTGGAACAACAAATATACGTTAAAAAAAAGCAGAGTTTAAAAAATATAAAACTTTTAACCGAAACTTTGCTTATTCTGGGTAATTTTGAAGAAATAGAAAAATTGGAATCTTTTATAAGCACGGAAAAACCAAAATATCTTTTAAAATTAGCTCCTAAATTTGCCGCTTCTAAAATTCTTTCAGAAAACTATATAGGTTTAAAACAATTTGTTTCAAAATTTGAGAATAATTACGGGCATAATACCGAATGGATGCATTTTTATTCGGGTTTTGCAAGTTACATGTGCCGGGATTATATTGAAGCAGAAAAAGAATTTAAAAAATTAATTCCTATTTCAAAAAATAATTTGGTTAAGGGTTTAAGTGCATATTTTGCATATAAGCTTTTAAATGATTATAACGGTTTAACATCTAAAAAAAATACGGCAGATAAAGAAAAAAACAACACCCTCGCAGTCTATCGGCAAGATGCTGAACACTCCTCAGCAATAAAAAAAGAATTACAAAACAAATACACTGCAGCAAAATGGAAAAAATATATAGATTTCGAAAAAAAAGAAATTTATGTTATGGTTTTGACAAAGATTATTGATGATGCATCGATTTGGATATTTTCTCAAAACTAATAAATTTTCCCCTATTGACTGTAAATAAAATAAAATGTAAACTTAGTAAACTATGAAAGACAAAGTCATTGATAATGCTATCAGACGCATTCCCGATTTTCCTAAAAAGGGAATTCTATTTTATGATATTACGGGGATTTTGGTAAATCCTAAAGTGTTCAGTTATTGTCTTGATAAGATGACTGAAATGTATAAAAACGAAAAAATCGATGCCGTAGCCGCTATTGAAGCCAGAGGATTTATTTTTGCCGCTCCTTTTGCCGACAGAATGGGAATACCTTTGATTTTAATACGGAAAAAAGGAAAACTTCCCGGCGAAACCTATTCTTGTGCTTACAAATTAGAGTACGGCGAAGCTGCTGTTGAAGTTCATAAAAGCGATGTTGTAAAAGGTCAAAGGATTCTTCTTTTAGACGATTTAATAGCAACCGGAGGAACTTTAAATGCGGCAAAAACGGTTTTGGAAGAAGGCGGTGCAGAAGTTATGGGATTTTTCGGTGTTGTAGGCTTACCTTTTTTAAATTATAATAAGCAGCTGGGATCTTTACCCGTAAAAACTTTGATAGAATACGACAACGAATAAATAACCTCAATGCTGATTGCCGGAGCATTGAACCTTTCGCATTAATAACCGATAAGTTTTTCTACATGTTAAAAAAGCACCGATTATTTGTTTAATCGGTGCTTTTTTTATTGCAGCTATTGCCAATTGCTCTAAAAAACAAGACTTAGTCAATGCCTCTTATTCTAAAAGTCTTGCTTCAATTATCTGACTGAATTCAAAATTTTCGATTTGCAGATAGTAAGAAGCTACGTCCATAAGAGCTGCCATAGGGGTAAGTCCTACAATTTCCGTACCGACCACATTTACGCCGTAGCGTTTGGCTTCCATTTTTACCATCTCGTAAGATTGATACAAAGATGTTTTTGTATAATCCGTCATGTTCATAGAAACTTGAACAATTCCCCGCTCCGTTAAATCTACACCCATCGCCTTTACAAATCTAAGACCTCCGCCTATAAAGCGTACTTTTTTTGCAATCTTATCTGCAATGGAAAGATCATTTGTTGCAAGATTGACATTAAACGCAACAAGCGGCATTCTGCAACCGACGGCGGTAACACCTGCCGACTCGTGTATTTCCGTATTACCGAAATCAGGTTTCCATTCGGGTTGCTTTACTTTTTCTGCCATACCTTCAAATTGACCTTTTCGGATTGTCGAAAGATTTTCACGCTGAGGAGAAGAAGCAGATTTTTCATATAAGAATACAGGAATTTTATGCTGTTCCCAAATCATTTTTCCTACTTCTTTTGAAAGTTCGATACATTCTTCCATAGTTGCATTTTTTATAGGAATAAAAGGAACAACATCGGTAGCACCCATTCTGGGATGAGCGCCTTCGTGTTTTCGTAAGTCAATTAATTTTGATGCGATACCTACGGCTTCGACAACAGTTTTTTTCAATTCTTCCGGTGTTCCTATTACGGTAACTACGGAACGGTTATGATCTTTATCGGATTCGTAATCCAATAATTTTACATTTTCTTTTCCGCGAAAAGGAGCGACAATCTTTTCCAAGATTTCAGGATCCCGCCCGTTACTAAAATTAGGAACACATTCAATAATTTTATTCATTTCAAAAATCCTCCTAAGACTTTTGGTTTAAAACCAGATACGGCAAATTTGATTGCCCTTATATCGGATAGTTTATCACAAAAGTATTCATTAGACAAGGGAGTACATTGCATCACGTTAAATCTAACCGAAAAAACGGCAAAGCGGTACTGTACGGAAAGTAGACTAGCCTGGATTTACAACAGCTGCAACGTAAACTTATTTTAATGGCACAGCACAGGACTACATAATTACAGTTAGATTTTTGCACAAGTAAATATGTAGTGTTAAAATCGTCTATAATCAAACTATAGGTCTACAAAAATCGGTATTGACTTAATTTCAAAATACTATTTACGTTTTGGAAAGTCTTGAATATTGAATTTTCTTTTATAGACAAGCATATTATTTTTGTATAAGATATTATGTCATTGGTATTTGTGTAAACGTAATTTGTGTATGAAATACAGTCAAATTATGAAATGCCTAAACCGGGTAAAAAGGATAAACAGCAAATATAATTTAAAGCACAGGTCAGAATCAAATGCTTTGAAAATAAAAGGATAATATGAGTATGATAAAAATTCTAAAAATAGAAAACAAAGATGAAAAAGCAAAAATTGTCGAAGAAGTTTTAAAGGATTTACCCGAGTGGTTCGGCTTGCCGGAAAGCACAAAAGAGTATATAAATGACTCAAGAGAATTGGATTTATGGGCAGCAAAGAAAAATGATGAATTTATCGGCTTTATAACATTAACAGAATCAAGTTCCGACTGTGCTGATGTGCATTGTATGGGAGTAAAGAAAATGTATCATAATCAGGGAATCGGCTCATTATTATTTAACGAGCTAAAAAAATTTGCTACACCTAAATATGATTATATACAGGTAAAAACTGTAGATGAGGGGCATTATAAAGAATATGACAAAACAATAGCTTTTTATAAAAAAATGGGATTTAAAAAGTTGGAAGTTTTTCCTACCCTATGGGACGAATGGAACCCGTGTTTGGTAATGATCCAAAAATTATAATTTATAATTATTACACTGCGACATATTTACGATTAATTTGTAGAATAAAAGAAACATAACAAATTAGCTTAATTCCGCTATAAGTAAACCAACTTTTTTACATGAAAGTTGCCCAAAAAGTTAGTTCAATTTTGCTGCAACTTTCGCTCCTATTTTAAAAGATTACGCTCTACTGCCAAGTTCTTTATCCAAAAAGATAATACCGCAGTTATTTGAATTTATATATTTAAATTTATCTAATATTTCGGTTACATTGGCTTCTTCTTCAACTTGTTCATCAATAAACCAAGTTAAAAAGTTTTGTGTCTTATAATCTTTTTCTGCAACGGCAAGTTCATAAAGTTTGTTTATAGAATCGGTTACAAATTGTTCATGCTTTAAAACTTCTTTTATAACTTCCTCTGGCGTTCCATATTTTGTTTTAGGAGCATCAATTTTATCCAAAGAGGGAACGGAGCCTGCTTCAAATATGAATTTATATATTTTCATGGCATGTTCCATTTCTTCATTAGCCTGTTTATTAAGCCAATGAGCAAAACCATGCAACCCTTCTGCTTCAAAGTGGGTTGCCATTCCTAAATACAAATATGCCGATGACATCTCTTTATTGATTTGACCGCTCAAAGCATTTGTCAATTTTTCGCTTAACATATTACCTCCGGTAAGATTTATTTAATTTGGTTATTGGATAAATTTAATATCAAATCCTGAAATTGTCAATAGTACCGCTAAAATTTAATTTACTATCAACTTTGAAGGTTGATCCGTTTTGCGGATTGATAAAAAAATCATTACAGAACAAACCGGCGGTTTTGATATTTTTAAAGGCGAATATATAAACAAAAGCTGTTCCGTTTTGGAGCAGCCTTTGTTTACTCCGGATTAAAGGAAAAAGATTATTTGTAACTTACCTCAATTATGTCGGTATCGGTGTCGGCTTCAAAAACTATACAGTTAATACTATCCATAGTATCCCAGTCATAGGTATACTTACCGATGGTCCATTCGACTTTAGTTTTATCTATGGTTTCAAATTTTATTTTGGTGCCTTCGATAAGTTTTGTACCGTTTACAATATTTGAACCGTCCTTTACTTTTGTGCATTTTATTTTTAAAGGATCAAATTTGATAGTAAACATTTTACCGTCTCTATAACTTAGATCGGTTTGTACGGATTTACCGCTTCCTATTTTATCTATATCAAGAAAATAAGATATATTATCAAAGTTATTACTTTTTTCGGTTTTACCGTTTATAGTCCATACGGGAACCTTTCCCTCTTCAATTTTTTCTAAGTTAAAATAAATCCATTTACCTTCGGGAACGGCTTGTCCCTGATTTATTATTTGCCATTTACCTGAAATGTAACAATCGCAAAACATTTTGCTTTTATCGTAGTTGATGGTAATTTGTTCAGGGGTTTTTAAATTGTAGTTTATGTTTATAGTGTTGGTTGAGTCGGCATAATCTTTTGAAGTTGTAACTCTCCGTATAGTAGAGTATTTGTAAAAATCCGCAGGAGCTCCATTAAGAATCCAACCGTATACGATCTTATCGGCAGGAATATTTATTGCAGAAATTTTTATCCGTTTTCTTTCATCAACACTATCCCCATTGTTTATCGGCGTTGATGTGCGGCCTTCTATTTTTTCAACCTTCAATTTTGCGGGGTCAAAGGCTATTTTTAGCGTAATTACATTCCTTAGAGTGTAATCAACATTAATTGTTTTTTCTTTATCGGCGTAAGATTTATCGACAATGATATCTACTCGTAAAGCCGCTGTTATGGTTTTATTGCCGAAAGTCCATTTATCGGGTATTTGTTTTTCGGGTAATTTATAGGCTGCAAACTGAAGTTTAGTACCTTCAGGTACCATAGTACCGCTTGTTATTTTATTCCACTCATTTCCTTCGTATTTCCAACCTACCATTTTTTTTTCTTCATCAAAAATAATCTTGATGTTCTCAGGCCTCTTATTTTGCGGACAGCTTGTAAGCGACAGCAGTATTGTACATAATGCTCCGAATAAAAAAAATTTAGTTAATAGTTTGTGTTTCATGTTCGAAACCTCCTAATAAAATTACTTTTGCAAGGAATTCTTGCAAGTTTATATTTTGACAAAAGCTTGTACATCTAAAAAGAGGTAAAAATAAAAAGCAATGTACAAATTTTTGAAAAAACACAAGATTAGAGAAAAATAGGGGTTTAATGAATATAATTTGATGAATTAAGTGTATACTTTTGTATACATGGGGGGGGGGTAAACTTGGATTAACATTTTGCATACACACATACGTTGATTGATAACTATTTTTTGAAATCCGGATACACATAAAACAAGGTTAATCATATCTTATATATTATATCCCGGTTTATAAAAAAGTCAATACTACAATTAAAAAATCAAATTTCTCTTTTGGTATTATTTCTCTCGATAGAGAGTTTTTTATAAGTTATATCAATAAATTTACCCTCTTGTCAATTTATTCATGTAGAGGGTTTAATACCTGACGTCCAGCATCTATGCTATACGTCGTGGTAGGTTGATCGACTGCAAGTTAAAATTTTATAAAAAGGGCTTGCGTAAAAAGCGATTATATGGCAATATACGGCTAGGAGATATATCGTGTCAAATAATTTTACCATAAAAGATGAAGACTTGCTAATTTCTTCTTTACAAAACATTGTCAAAGCTATAAAAACACAGGAAAATCCTGAAGAACTAAATCGTTATAGGAAAATTTTTAAAAAAGCGGTACCTCTTACAATGCGTTCGTATGTTTCGGCATATCTTATAAGAGAAGCAAAAAGTTTAAACCTGTACAGCCGGGACTTCAAAAAAGACGGTCAATATAAATGGCAATCTTCTTTTAAAAATATTTCTTCGGGTAAATTATCAAGACCCAAAATTGTTTTGCCGGAAGAAGAGTCCGTTAGCCTATTTTTAGGTATAGGCAGAAAAAGAGGCATATTTCCCAAAGATGTTATAACTTTGCTTATTCAAGGAGCCGGAGTTGCCCGTGATCATATAGGCGATATCCGTATTTTGGATAATTATTGTTTTGTGCAGGTTATGGCAAACGAAGCGGAAGAAATTATCGCTAAACTTAATAATAGTTATTATCGCGGAAAAAATCTTACTGTAAGCCATTCAAGAAAACACGAAATGGAAGAAAATGATTATGAAGAAACTATAAATGTTAATGCGGAAGAAAATGTTGTAGAGGGAAACAATATCAATTCTGCAGAAACTTTTTAGTGAATCAATATTTAGTTTAGAGAGCCTGTAACAAATTTATGATTTTAAATATGTGCAGGATGTGTACTACCTGCATTTCTGTATATATTCTTTATAAACTGTTTTTGTAAACTATATATTTTAAATTGAGTTATGAAGGCAAAAGATAATTTTAAAGCGGATATTCAAAACTTTATAGAAAAAAGTAAATCTCAAAATAGCGGCGAACAAAAAAAAGCGTATTATGATTTAGTAAAAAAATATCATCCCGATTTAAACAATAACAATACGGAAACATACGATAAATATATGATGCTTTTAAACCATGTATATTCAAAATTAAAAGAGGGAATTCCTCATAAAATTAATAAATTCGATGACGAATACGAAAAGATGAAAGTAAACGGAAAATATGCTTTTTTGAATAGAGATAATAAAATCGAAACCGTATCGGACAAGTCATTATTTTTATATAAAATGGGATTAGATAAAATTTTTTGGTCAAGAGATTATCTTTGTACTAACCCTTTAGCTGATGGCTACGGAGACGAAACGGTTACGACGGTATCCGAAGCCCTCTATACGGCGATACAATATTTAACGGCTTCGCTTAAAATAGGCAAAAACAAAAACTGGGTAGAAGAAGCAAAAGAAAAAATAGTTTGGGCTTATGAAATGAATAACCGTATAACAAAAAATTTATACGAAAAAGAAGCCTACAAAACTTTGGTTTTGCAATAAACTTACAAATAAAATTTAATAAATCTTTGCAAAACGGTATTGACTTTTTTTTTAATTTATAATACTATCAGGTTATAGGGCGCTTAGCTCAGCTGGTACGAGCGTTTGGTTTACACCCAAAATGTCGGCGGTTCGATCCCGTCAGCGCCCATCTTTTCTTTTTGTATAATCTTAAATTTATTTTTAGTCGTTAAACCCGTTAGGGTGTTTTTTGTACCATGCCCATGCGTCTTTACACATTTCTTCCAAGCTCCGCTTTGCCTGCCAATTAAGTTCTTTTTTTGCTTTGTCCGCATTTGCACAATAGATTGTAACATCTCCCGGTCTTCTTGCCGTAACTTTTAAAGGGATTTTAATACCGGAAGCCTTTGTAAAAGCATTTACAATATCAAATACGGAATAGCCGATACCTGTACCCAGATTAAAAACATTAAAACCTTTATAATTTTCCGTCATCTTTTGTAAAGCCGCCGTATGACCTTCGGCTAAGTCTAAAATATGAATATAATCTCTAATGCAGGTTCCGTCATGTGTGTCATAATCATCTCCGAAAACATTTAAATGGGGTAACTTACCTAAAGCTACTTGGGCAATATAAGGATAAAGGTTGTTTGGAATGCCTGACGGCTGCTCGCCGATGTCCGCACTTTTGTGGGCACCAAGCGGATTAAAATAACGTAGAGATATTATACTCCAGTCTTTATCGGAAAGAAACGTATCTTGTAAAATTTCTTCGGATATTAATTTTGTTCTTCCGTAAGGATTTGTTGATGATACGGGAGCTGTTTCGGGTATAGGAATTATTTTAGAATCGCCGTAAACGGTTGCAGAAGAGCTAAAAATAAAATTTTTAACTTTATATTCTTTCATTGCCGATAAGAGGTTGATAAGCCCCGTAATATTATTTTCGTAATATTTTAAAGGCTGCTCAACCGATTCTCCTACTGCCTTATATGCGGCAAGATGAATTACTGCGTCAACGGAATTTTCTTTAAAAAAGTTAAAGAGTTTATCTTTGTCTTTAATATCAATTTGGAAAACTTGCAGTTTTTTTGAAGTTATTTTTTCCAATGCAGGTATTATTTTGGGCGATGAGTTAGAAAAATCATCCAAAACTAGAGGCTCATAACCTTTTTCCGATAAGTCTGCAACGATATGGGAACCTATAAAACCGGCTCCGCCTGTAACTAAAATTTTTTTCATATTAACTCCTTAAACATTGAATTTAAAAAACATAATATCTCCGTCCTGAACGATGTAAGCCTTTCCTTCCTGACGGTAGCGTCCTGCTTCTTTTATCTTTTGTTCGGAACCGTATTTTAAAAAGTCATCAAATCCGTAAACTTCGGCTTTAATAAAACCTTTTTCAAAATCGGTATGAATTACACCGGCGGCTTTCGGTGCCGTATCGCCGGCATGAATTGTCCAAGCCCTGCATTCATCTTCTCCTGCCGTAAAAAATGTACGCAAACCGATTAAATGGTAAGCTGCTCTTGCTAACCGGGAAAGTCCGGATTCTTCCAGTCCTGCTTCGTTTAAAAACGATAAGCGTTCTTCTTCGGTTTCCAAATCTGCAAGGTCGGCTTCAAATTTTCCGCAGATTATAATCGAATCGGCATTTTCCGCCTGAGCAATTTTTTTTACGGTTTCGGTATATTCGTTACCGCTTTTCATTGCCGCTTCATCTACATTACAAACATACATTTGAGGCTTCATTGTTATAAGATGTGCATCGTAAATTGCCGCTTTTTCCTCTTCCGTTAAATCCGCAAGTCTTGCACCTTTTCCTTCCTGCAAAAGGGGGCGGATTTTTTCTATAGCTTTTAAAACTACGGCAGCTTCTTTTTGAGCGTCTTTTCCCATACGGGCTGCTTTTTCCGCCCTTTCGGCACGTTTATCAAGACTTGCAAGGTCTGCCAAAGCAAGCTCTATATTTATTGTTTCTATATCGGAAGCGGGGTCTATTTTTCCTGCTACATGCACAATGTCATCATCATTAAAACATCTAACCACATGAGCTATAACGCCAACTTCGCGGATATGGGATAAAAATTGATTTCCCAAACCCTCGCCTTGAGAAGCCCCTTTTACAAGTCCTGCAATGTCTACAAATTCGACTGCCGCATTTATAGTTTTTTTAGGCTGAAAATAATCCGACAATTTTTTTAGTCTTAAATCCGGAATACTTACAATTCCCACATTCGGGTTAATTGTACAAAACGGATAATTCGCCGCTTCTGCAGGAGCATTTGTCAAAGCCGAAAAAATAGTAGATTTGCCTACATTAGGTAAGCCCACAATACCGCAATTTATAGCCATAATAATTCCTTTATAATTTATTTTTGCCAAATAAGGCGTTCCGGTGTATAAATATAAATACCTTTTTTTGAATTAAGAAGTAAAAATTCCGAAGTTGCTTTTAAATCGGCAAAATTGAGTTGACTTAAAACGGAAAAATCGGCATTTGAAAAAAGCGACTTTATAAATTCTTCTTTAAGTGTAAGAGGCTTTTTAATTTCCTTTATAGAAAAATTTCCGTCAATATCGGCAAGCCGAGCCGCATAAGAAGCCGCATCATTAAGAGTTCCCAAGCTGTCAATAAGTTTCAGTTTAAGAGCTTGCTCTCCCGAATAAACTTTTCCGCCTGCCATTTCTGCAACAGTTTCAAACGGAAGGTCTCTGCCTTGAGCAACGGTTTCGATAAATGTTTTGTATATATTTAAAATTTCGAGCCGGCGGATTTCTTTATCCTCTTCTGACGGGTCTTCTAATACCGAATAGGCGGGTTTTTGTCCAGAATAAACCAGATCGCCTGTTATACCGAGATGTTTTTTAAGAGCATTTTGGAATGTAGGCATAGTACCCAAAACACCTATTGAGCCGGTTATAGTGTAAGGACTTGCAAATATGTAATCGGCGGCTGAAGAAATCCAATAAGCACCGGAAGCCGCTACGGTTCCCATAGAAACTACGACGGGAACAGAATCTTTTGCCCTAATTACGGCTCTTCTTATTTCTTCGGAAGCAAAAACCTCCCCTCCTCCCGAATCTATTCTAAGAACGATAGCTTTTACCGAAGGATCTTCCAGTGCTATATCAAAAAGGTCTAATATTTCTCCGCTTGCACCTGAAGATTTTAACGGGGCGGAAGTTATGGCACCTTTTAAATTAATTACGGCAACATTGCTGCCCATAAAAGACTCCGAAAAATTTGCGTTGTACCCTTTGTAATCTACAAAATTTGCGGCTGTTTTTGAAAGACCGCATTTTTCACAAAAAACTTCCTCGGAAGCGATGTCGGTTACCAATCCTTCATTTAAGGCTGCTTCTGCTATATTCCCTTGGTATTTTTTTATGTATTCGTTATTGTTCAAAGCAAAATCTTGTATTTTCGGCACGGAAATATTCCGGTTCTTTGCTATATCTTCGGTATATTTGTTCCAAAGCCTGTCAAACATTGTTTTTAAATTCGAGCGTACATTTTGCGACAAACTATCTCGCGAATAAGTTTCGGCAAGACCTTTAAAATCTCCGGCTTGAAGAACATTCCATTTTATTCCGAACTTTTCTTCCATACCTTTGTAAAAAATAGGTCGTGAAGCAAAACCTGCAAACGAAATATCGCCTAAAGGGTCGATTCCGATTTTATCGGCGTATGAAGCTGCAAAATATGACGGTATTGTATATTGTACGGAATAGGCATATATTTTTTTGCCGGAGGCTTTAAATTCTTCCAAAACTTGCGAAAGTTCATTTAAATGCCCCGAAGACAAACCTTCCAAACCGGAAAAGTCTAAATATAAAGATGAAATTCTTCTGTCAAAAGCCGCATTTTTTATTGCTTTTGTTATATCGCTAAGAAGGACAACCGAAATATTATTCAGTCCGGGAACCGTTCCCGAAAATATATCGTCCTTTGTTTCTATAATAAGACCGCATGGATTTATATAAAGTACCGAATCGTCAGTTACTTTTGCAGGTTTTTGTTTGTCCGTTTGTACAGAACCTAAAATACCTAAAAAACTAAAGAAAAAAAGAAAAAATATAATATTTATTATAAAAAGTCTTAATATGTTTATTCCCCTAAATAATGTTCTAAAAAAACCGCCCTTTTTTTTGTTTTCATTACCGCTCATAATAAAATCTCCTGAAATTATTTATAATGATATTATCAAAAAACATGTTTTTTTGCAAGAATTATATCGGTATATAATATCGGCAAACCCGCCGCAGAGCGTAGATGAAAATCGGCAGGTATGGGTATAAAATAGTATGTTGTATTAAATAACAGGAGAGTTAAGAATACGACTTACCCCGATCGGTTTTGAAGTTTAAAAGAATATAATAGAAATTACTCTCTACCGGTTTTGTAAATAGGCAGAGAGTAGAAGTGAGAAATTTTTAATCTATATAAATTTTTACTTTTGCAGCATTTGAATCTATGGTCATAATTTCTCCCGTTTCACCTCTTAAAGCTGCTTCAAATATTGCGTTAATATTTTCTTCGCTTAAACTAAATCCTTGTTGGTCATTTATTTTAAAACCCTGCATATTACCGATTTTACAGCCCAGCTTTAATAGCGAAAGAGGTAAATTTACACTTACGTCAACATTTTCTTGATTATCATATTTAGCCAATACTTTCATTCTAAACATTTTGCCTTTAAGACTTTCCACAGCTTCCGGAACTTTGATTACTTCCGGTTTTACTTCAACGGCTTCAAGCAGTTTTGCTGCCTCATCGGCATTAATCTTTCCTTGTTCCAACATTTTCAAAATGTCCAATCGTTCATTCATATAAATCTCCTATAAAAGTCTAAAATAATTTATAAATTATAAGACGCACAATATTTGTAAACCAATTCTTGATTGTCATATAAATTTAATAAATAGATCATCGGATAAAAATGTAATTCCAAACTTATCCGTTTTTTAGTAAATCCGCAGCTTCGTCTGCCGAAATTTCTCCGGAGGAAACTTTTGCAAGAATTTCGGCTTTATTTATTTGTTCTTCGTCATCTTTGGAATCCATGCCTAAAGCCCGTATAACATCGTTTAGTTTTGACCTTACAGTCGGATACGAAATTCCTAAATCTTTTTCCAAATCTTTTATATTGCCTCTGTTTTTTAAAAACATTTTTACAAAATGTTTTTGTTCTTTTGTCAATATGCAAAATTCGCACAAACTAAAACTGCCTTCCAAATGTGTATTACAGTTTTTACAGTGCATTTTTGATACCGTTAAATGCTCTCCGCAAATAGGGCATGTTCCTATCACCGTGTGGTTCATAATTTTTTCCTTAAGTTATCGATATATTTACAATAGGTTTTCCGCCTTTGGAAACCTTTACAAGTTCTATCGGAGAACAATTTTTTAGTTCGCTTACCAAAAATTTAAGATCAGTTTTTGATAAATTAAAATTAGGAATATCCATATTTTTATTCTTTGAAAATTTTGCCGTAATTTTTAAAGCACTTGCAATAAACCCAAGCGGTATTGGAGGAAGATAGACAATCCGCTTGCCCGTATTAGGATTATAAATTTTTATATTAATTTTAGTCATTATAACCTCAATATTATTTATTTATATATTAATTATAATGATATTAATATTAATCGTCAAGTATAATTACTAAAACATTTACATATATTCTTTGATATCTTTATAGAAATCCGTTTAAATTTTTGAAGTAGTCTATTGTAACAGAACAAACGCATTAAAAGCAAATGACAATGTACAGAATAACAGACCTTGAATACCTCTCTTTAACTGCAAACCAGGGAAAAATAGGTTGAACAGA
>CAUTTN010000016.1:0-19909 GCA_963541225.1 uncultured Treponema sp. | reverse complement strand
TTACCCGCGTGATCAGCGACAATATGAACGAGATGGCCTCCGGTGCCGTACAGATCAGCAATGCCGTACATGAAGTAAACGCAATAAGCCAAAAGAATAAAGAGAGCATTGAAAACCTTTCTAAAGAGGTCGGAAAGTTTAAGGTATAATAGCTACAAATCGAGCGTCCCGCTCGATTTGTAGCTTGGAGTTTGTCTTTCGGCAAACTCCGGCACATAAAGTTTTGCCGCACATCCTGTGCGGTATTTATGGGCATCTAGGTAAGGTTTGCCCGCCAAAATAACGGCACACTTTAAGCTTGTGTGCGGGTGTCCCGCATAAGGACGGAGTGTCCGTCCCTATAATGACGGAGTGTGCGTAAGCATAATTACGCGGCATACGTGCAGCATTTCCGACCTCGTGCCGGAATGGATAACGGCCGAGCAGCACTTTAAAGGAAATGCGCGAAATCGTATACGGCTACCCGTGTACGGCAAAAACATAAATAGACACGATACGGCTGTCAAAGCCCCTTTGATCGCTCGAGTGGCTCCCCTTCACTCGAGCGAGTGGGTACCCCACACTAAGGCGAGTGTGTCCTGCCCACTCGGACGAGTTGGATAAGCCGCACACGGGCGAGCGGCAATACAGCTACAGTTTGCCGCGACAAAGTGCAAGTCCTACGGATTGAGACTCGCCAATCCAATTGATAATAGACCTGTTCGATAACTAAAGTTATCGAACAGGTCGACGAGTTCTAAATCGCGCAAATAGCACGATTTAGAACATCGCATTTTAAGGTAGCCTGTTCGGAAACTTCAGTTTCAGAACAGGTCTGATTATTGACCTGTAAAATAGATTATTTTTTTAAAACAAACAAGTATTCCGAAACATGAATATTCCTATTTTTAAGATTGCGGCTTCCTCGAAAAGTATTATATTTTATTTCGACGGTTTTTAATTCTCCGTATTTTTGTAACATATTTGTCATCTCTTCAAAAGAAATAAAGCCTTCCGAATTGTATGAGATAAGAATATACTTTGAATCAAGAGAAGATATAATTTCTTCCATCGATTTTAGAGCAAGATAGGGTTTATTAAAAGCGGAACGATTCCAGCCTTGGGTAATTCCGCTGACGGGGCTTATAGGAACATCAAGTTTATTTTTGAGAATTAAATTAAGCATAAAATAATTTGAACCGTAGGGGTGCTGATTATAAGGGGGATCGATATAAACAATATCAGCATTTTTTATTTCTTTTGAAAGGAGAACTGCATCCTTTGTAAAAATTTCAAGCTCGGAATTAAAATTACTAAAGACAGGTTCTTTTAATTTTACCTCGCCCAATATTCTTGTTAAGGCATTTTTTCCGCCGGCACCGAAACAGCCTATCCCCGTATTCTTATCCTTATAAAAGCCCTTAAATACACCGCTCGTATTTACGTGAATTGAAGCTTCGGTAATTAATGGAGCTAGAAAAAATCTTTTTAAATTTTCTTCTTTAACAATTTTATCGATAAGATTTCTGTATGTGTCGATTAAAAGAGCATTCTTATGTGTATAAAAAACCCTTTCTCCTTTTTCGATTTTATTGTCATCCTTGGGAGCATAGTTTTCGGTAATTATGCCGGGGATTTTTTTATTTAAAGAAGAAGATATAATTTCGTTTCTTAATTCATTACAAAGTTTTTTAGGATATTCTTCTTTGTTTGTAAGATAACAAGCGTTTATTACATAAGAATAATTTTCCAAATCATTAACGATTATTTTTGATGAATATTTTTTTAACATGCGGGCAACTATACCGGAACCCGAAAAAAGGTCTGCACAGATAAGTTTTTCTTTATTTAAGTTTTTTTGAACTGATTTTACCTCATCTTCTATTTTATATATTAAAGACCTTTTATTGCCGAGGTATGTAATTATCTGTGTGGTAAGAAAGTCCTTATCTTCTTGTTGTTCTTTCATAAGCTAAATTCTTTTTTATTCAAAGAGGGCTTATACTACTATAAAGATGAGAAAGTTACAAGAATCTCTTTTATTTGTGCGGAGAGTTTAATACTTGACATTCCTCATCTACGTTCTGCGTTGGGGTTGTTGATTGTTTTGATATTTTATGCGTGGGAAATGTTGTTAAATTTTAATAGCATTTATAAACATCTCATTTTCTATGCGGGATTTGACTGCAATTCTTATATGGTTATTCCCTAAAACGCCGAAACTTGAACATGTTCGTATCAAAATATTTTTGTCTAAAAAGAATTCGTGTGCTTGAACATCGCTATGTTTTAAAAGTTTAATCAAAATAAAATTGCATTCGCTAAAGTAAGGCACCATAGGAATGACGGAAGATTTTCCGTATTTGTTCAGATTTTCGGACAAGAACTTTCTTTCGGTTTGTATAAGATTTTTGCTTTTTTGTATATAATCCTTATCTTCAAAAATAACACAGCCTGCAATTTCAGCGGCAGTATTTATATGCCATGGAAGTTCATTCCTTGAAATTTCTCCGGCTATTTCCGGTGATGTACAGGCATAAGCGAGCCGTATTCCGGGTAACGCAAAAAACTTTGTAGCGGCTCTTATTATACAAATATTTTTAAATCTATCTTTTTTAAATAAATGTATGCTGTCATAAATAAAAGGGCAGAATTCAAAAAAAGCCTCGTCCAAAAGTAAAAAGGCATTTTTAGCTTTTACCGATTCATATATTTTTATAACATCTTCTTTTTTTAAGGACAAGCCTGTGGGGTTATTCGGGTTTCCCAAAATAAGCAAATCGTTTTGTTGAAGATTTTTTTCGATGGAATTTATATCGGGTAAAAAATCTTCAAGGTAAGGAATTCTAAGCACGGGCTTTTTTTTTGCTTCCGCCCTTAATATGTATTCCGAAAAACAAGGCGTACAAACTATGATGCGGTTTGCCTCATTACAAAAATTATCTATTAATTCTACGGCTCCGTTTCCCAAAAGAATATTTTCCGCTTTGCAGTCTAGATATTTTGAAACCGAGAATTTTAAGTTCCGGTATTTTATGTCGGGATATACTGCAAACCTGTTAAAATTATCTAAAAGAGTTTCTTGCAGTGATTTAGGAAAACCCAAGGGGTTTATATTACTGCTGAAATCTATAAGTTCAGTTTTTTCTTTGTTAAAAGATAAAAGTCCGCCATGTTCCATTTTAGTTTAAAATTAAGCAAACAGTAAAAGACTTATCGCCATAACAATCATACCGATATTCCTGCGACTGCCGCAAAAACAATGCCGAAAATAACAGGCCGCAAAATAAAAAAGCCTATCAAACGGCCTATCCCAATCGAAAGACCGGCAAAAAATATCAGACCAAAAGCAAAAAGTACGGAATTAAAGGATAAATCCATAATAGCCTCAATTACTTAGCTTCGTTTAAGCGTTTTAAAAGAATAGCCACAGGATAATTTTGCGGATCCAATTCTACGGCATAGCTTAAAAGATTTACAGCTCGTTTAAAATCTTTTCTTTCCGACAAAATTACGGCAGCTTCGTAATAAAGTTTGCTTTGTTTCCTTTTGTCTTCCGTCATGGAAGCCGCTTTTGCAAAAGATTCTAAAGCATAAGCTATATTGCCTTGCAAATAATAAATATAGGCTTTATTTGCTTCTACGGCATAGATATTTTTAGGATGTAAAGCCGCAATCTTAAATTCCTCCAAAGCCTTTTCCATATTGCCCATTATGCAAAAAGAAAGGGCGTTATAAAAAGCGTTTTTTGTCTTATCGTTTAGTTCTCCGATGCCGAAGCAAGAATCAAAATCTCTAAATGCGGAAAAATACCATTTGGCGTATTCGCGTATTTCGGGATATTCGGAATATTTTTCTAGAATTTTCCACATTTCAGCCTTTCCTCTATCTCTATTTCCGTCTTGAAATTGTTTGTACCTAAAATCTTCGAGTATAAAACGCGGATCAAAATTTTCTTGCTGCATGGCTTTGGCTAAAAGGTCTTCAGGCAAAAAAGTCATTTTAGGAGAAGTGAAATATATTTTTTCCATTTGTAAAGAATAAAATCCTCGTTCTGCCAAATATGCGGCTATTTCATCTTGGGAAGCACTTTCTCTTAAAACCAGATAATCCCTAACATACCTTGCAATCACCGGATAATAAGCAGGATAACGTTCAATACATTCCAAAAGCAAATCCACCCGCTCTTTTTCGTCGGGAGCGGTTATTGCAAGGTTATAAAAAACTACGGGCGACACATCGGGACTTCTATCGGCAGTTCCCTGCCAAAAAGCTCTGGAGCGGTCGGGGTTGCCTTGTCCAAAAGAAGCATCTGCCGCAAGTAAAAGATGTCTTCTTGCAGCGTCGGCAAACTTTCCTTCACCGCCTGCTTGATCGGCATAAACAAGCGAAAAATATAAATCGCTGAAAACAGGGTCAAACCTGCCGATGTCATAAGAAAGACAGCTCCAAAAAAAAGGTTCTTCGGGAGCCGTATCTTCGCCGATAGTATTTCTAAGCATAGCTGCTTCGGTTATTTTTCCGTCTTTGGCAAGAGATAAAGCCGCATTTTTTAAAAAAATTTGATCTTTTGTAATATCATAAGCCGATTTTAAAAAACTGAAATTCGAGTTAAAAGTGCCGGACTCAATATCCGTCAAAATAGAGGCTTCCGCACCAAGTCCTGCAAAAACCGAATATTCGACATTAGCACAATACGGAATAGCTTCGGCAGCTCTATCGGCTTCAACTAAAACGGAAATAAGAACCGCAGAAAGTTCAGGGTTCGCGGGCATTTCCTTTACAGCCTTTTGCAATGTTATAATTGCAGCCGGAACATCATCCAGCCTTAACTGCCGTTTTACGATACTCAAATAATTTGTAGAAGTTTGTGCTTTTTTGACAAGCGAATTTAATTTACGTAATGCCTTACTGCGGTTTCCTTCAAGTATGTAAGAATCTATATAACTTAACTTTTCGGCAAACACCTGTTCGCGGCTTTTATTGGAGCAGCTTGCAAACAAGAAAAATAATAAACTTAAAACCAGAAATAATCTTTTTGTCTTATTGAACTTCATAATAAGAGTTTACGCAGTCTTTTTAATACTGTCAAGTACCGCATTAACGAATTTATATGAATCATCCGTGCCGAATTCTTTTGCCAAATTTACAGCTTCATCGATAATAATCGGTGCAGGTATATCTTTTTGATATAGAAGAGAATAAACGCTTATTCTCAAAATGGCTTTATCTACGGAATTAATTCTTTCCAAAGTCCAGTTTTCAAGATTTTCGCTTATAGTCTTATCTATGATTTCAATATTTTCGATTGTACCCAAGACAAGCATTTTGGGGAATAAAAAAGTTTGTTCGTCTACAGTTCCGCCGAAGTTTTGGGTCTGCCAGGAAAATGTCAATAAATCATCAAGGACGGAAACGCCCGCATCCCATGCACACATAGCCTGAAAAGCGAGTATCCGTCCTTTTCTTCTGCTTATATTCATTTATATTCTAAATTTTACCAGGAAAGCAGTTTATTAAGTTCCTCATCGGTTTTAAGTATCTTAGAATTTTCTGCGGTTTTGATTTCTTGAACCAGCATTTGAGTAATTTGCTGCAAAGCCTGCTGTTTCATTTGTGAGGTCAATATATTTTTGACATATTCATAAACAGTTATCGTTTGTGAAGGATCTATTACATCACTTAAACTTAATATTTTTGCGTCATACTTGTCGGTTATTACAAAAAACTGCCTGTTGTCTTCCATATCGTTTATATCCGAGACGAAATTAACTTTTTTTTCAAAGATTTGCATTAAGGCTTCAAGCTGTAAGCCCAAAACCTGAGCCCCTTCGGCACTTTTTAACGCATACCTTTCCTGAACAACATAGTTTCCTTTTTCGGCATTTTTTATAACCGAAGAAAGATTTTTTATATTTTTCTTTACTTTTTCGTTAAGCTCCGTAATCTTATCCGATTCTGCTTTATCGTTTCCTTTTTTGAGTACACCGATTATTACAAGCTTCATTGTATCGGGACGGAAAAACATTTGCTTGTTCAGTTCATAGTAGGAACGTATGCTGCCGTCTGTGGGAACCGACATTTTTTGAATTTCGGAAGATTTTTTTGTCATTGTGTATTTTTGTATGGAAAGCTGTTCTTTAAGCATCTTTTTTACTTCCGCAACTCCGCTTCCTATATTTTCTTTAAAAAATTCATCAAGAGATTGATTTTTCTCCTGTTTTATCATTTTTGAGAATTCTTGTTCTGTTGTTGGTCTGTTTATTTGCGAAGATAAAAATTCATTAAAAAATTCGTTAACTTCGGAGTCAAGTACTTTTATACCGTCTTTTTCGGAGGCTTGGTTTAAAAGTTTCTGTCCCATTAAAAAGCCTAAAACTTCTTTACGCTCATTTGCACTTAACTTGCGTCCGTAAGCATTTTCCAAATTTACGACTGCTTTTTTAAGCTGAGCCAAAGTAATGGGTTCTTTTTTTAAGAGATTCACTTGAGCAATTGCTTGTAAGTCATTTTGTGCAAATGCAAAACCTAAAACATAAAACAATAAAGTTACAATAACTACGTTCTTTTTCATTTCGTCCTCATCAAAAAAATATTTATGTAAAACAGAAGATAATAACTCTTCTTTAATTAAACAAATTCTAAAAGTATAGGTTACGCCGGGTAAGGTTACTTTTCCAATACAGCCCTTATTCTTCTTACGCCGGCTGAAGAAGATTGTTCTTTTTGGATTATAAAACGTCCCAAATTGCCTGTGCGTTCTACATGAGGTCCGCCGCAAACTTCTATAGAAAAATCGCCTATTTTATAAACTTTGACGATGTCCTCATATTTTTCGCCAAAAAGAGCCATAGCTCCCAGTTTTTTTGCTTCTTCCAAAGGCATGACTTCCATTGTTACGGGTAAATCTTCGGAAATAACTTCGTTTATAATCCTTTCAACTTCTTTTTTTTCTGTTTCGGTCATAGGTGCCGGATGAGAAAAATCAAAGCGGAGTCTTTCGGCGGTTATGTTTGAACCTTTTTGTTGAATGTGATCTCCCAATACAATCCTCAGTGCTTTATGCAAAAGATGTGTTGCCGTATGATAAGCTGTTGTTTGCTCTGAGTGATCCGCCAAACCGCCTTTAAAAATTTGTTCGCTTCCCGCCCTCGAAAGTTCTTGATGTTTTTTAAATGCTTCGTCAAATTCTTCCCTGTTTACTGTCAATCCCGATTCTTTTGCAAGTTCTTCCGTAAGTTCGATTGGAAAGCCGTATGTATCGTACAGTTTAAAAGCCATTCGTCCGGGAATTATTTTTTTCGGATTTTTTAAGAGATTTGGAAGCATTTTTTCGTATTCCGCTTCTCCGTGTTTTAGGGTAGTAAGGAATTTATCTTCTTCATTTTTAAGTTCTGCCAATATAAAATCTTTTTTTTCTTCAAGCTCGGTATAAAAAAGTTTGTTGTTTTCTATTACTGCCGAAGCCGGAACCGCCAAAAAGTTACCGTCTATGCCCAGTTTTTTTCCGTGTCTGATTGCTCTTCTTATAATCCTACGCAAAACATATCCTGCACCTACATTCGAAGGCAATACGGCTTTAGGATCTCCTATTATAAAGCAGGCTGAACGGACATGATCCGCAATTATACGGATTGAAGTGTCGGTTTGTCCGCCGGTACCGTATTTTACGCCTGCAAGATTTTCTATCGATTTTATTATTGAAGAAAAAACTTCCGTATCGTAAACGGTTTGTTTGCCCTGAAGCATTGCAACCGTTCTTTCTACACCCATGCCGGTATCAACGCATTTTCGGTTTAGAGGAACGTAGGTGCCGTCTTTTTGTTTGTTGTATTGCATAAAGACGTTGTTCCAAATTTCAATATATTTTCCGCAAGAGCAGCCGGGTTTGCAGTCTTTGCAGCAAGGGCTTTTTCCGGTGTTTATAAAAATTTCGGTATCGGGTCCGCAAGGTCCTGTTTCTCCTGCAGGTCCCCACCAGTTATCTTCTTTGGGTAAAAAGAAAATACGGTTTTCCGGAATGCCTAGTTTTTTCCAAATTGCGGCGGACTCTTCATCTTTGGAGGCGTTTTCGTTACCTTCAAAAACGGTTACGGAAAGAAGCTCTACAGGAATTCCCAAATATTTTTCGTCCGTTAAAAATTCAAAACTATATTGTATGGATTCTTGTTTAAAGTAATCGCCCAATGACCAGTTGCCGAGCATTTCGAAGAAAGTAAGGTGAGATAAATCGCCTACATCATCTATATCGCCTGTACGCAAACATTTTTGCACATCGGTTAAACGGGTTCCCGCAGGATGAGGCTCCCCCATTAAATAAGGCACGAGTGGGTGCATTCCTGCTGTGGTAAACAGGACGGTAGGATCGTTTTCCGGAATTAGAGATTTTCCAGATATTTCAACATGATTTTTGCTCTTAAAAAAGCCTATAAATTTGGCACGCAACTCATCTGCCGTTATTTTTTTATTCATAGGTCGGTATTCTAAATAAATAATCTCCGCTTGTCAAGCATTATAAAAAACATTAGGGGGCTTCAGAAAAAAGATAATCCTCATAGATAAGTTTTTTGACGGAGGTATAGATGAAGAAACTGCCGACACTTGGGAAGAGGAAGCCTTATAGCCTGCCGACTTAAAAGATAATGCTCTTAAACTGTTTTTACATATCTTATTTCGGGAGCCTTTAAAGCTTCTTGGACTTGTGTTTTGCCATCAGGCTTAAAGCCGTGATGCTCATAAAAACTTCTTGCAATCCGGTTTTCTTGAAAGACCCAGATGCATAATTCATGTATGCCGGCTTCTTTTGCTTCTTTTTGAAAATGAGTAATTAATTTTGAACCCACGCCCGACCTTTCAAAAGCTTTTTCTACATAAACAGCCATAAGTTCAAAACTATCGGGTTTATCGCTGTCCCGGCACATTCCCGTACGCATCATCCCCTTTATTATTCTGTCTTTGTCATCTTCATAAACATATAATTTTGATGTACTGTTTTGAGTGTTAACTTTTTCCTTTAAACGCTCGATAGATTTTTCAACCGACAGCTCACAAAACAAAAAATTATCGTCGACGATACCCCTATAAGTATTTCTCCAACCGTAAACATTTATTTCTGCAACCCTTGATAAATCTTTTAATTCTGCAAGTCTGACCATTGTTTTTTCCTTAGGTTATTACAAATTCTTCATGCAAATATCCAATAAAAAACAGGTTTCACATTCGGGTTTTCTGGCTTTGCAGATATAGCGTCCGTGGAGAAGAATCCAGTGGTGGGCATTTAGTAAATATTTTTTTGGAGTAACTTTAAGTAAATCTTCTTCAACTTGAATCGGAGTTTTGCCCGATGAAAGGCCTATGCGCGGGGCGGTCCGGAGGATATGGGTATCCACTGCGATTGCAGGTTTTCCGAAGCCCATGTTTAAAACCACGTTTGCAGTTTTGCGGCCGACTCCGGGAAGTTTTATAAGTTCTTCCATGGTGTCGGGGACTCGTCCTGAATACTCGGTTTGAATTATTCGGCTTAATTCAAAAATACGCTTAGCCTTAGTCGGATATAAATTTATTGTTTTGATGTATTCGCGAATTCCTTCCTCGCCCAGTTCTATCATTTTTTGAGGCGTATCGGCAGCCGTAAAAAAAGGTCCTGTTGCTTTATTTACGCCGACATCAGTCGCTTGTGCAGATAATACCACCGCTACCAAAAGGGTGAAAATATTTGCAGAATGTAATTCTCCTTTCGGGTTAGGATTATTTTTTTTAAAGCGGCTGTATACTTCTTCGATTTTATCTTTATCCAATAAACTCATTTTTTTCTCTTATCAAATAATCATCAGAATTATCTGCAATATTATGTTTTATATAAACCTTTGTCAATCGGCGAGCGGACTTTTGTAAAAATACCTGAAAAAAGGTTTATAGGCTAATAAATATATGTTGATACCCGGCAGGTATAAAAAGACCTCCTGTAAATTATAAACTTATCTTTTTTTGTCTTTTTAAAGTATTGACATTTTAAGCATTTTTTTGATATACTTAGTCTCTACCTTTTATGCTGGGCGTAAACCCGTTAATATGCCGGCAATTTAAGGAAAAATATTAAAAGAGGTAAATACATGTACGCACTTATTGAGTATAAAGGTAAACAATACAAAGCAGAAAAAGGTGCTAAACTGGTTGTCGATAAACTTTGTGCTGAAGAAGGCAGTAAAATCGACATTGATACGGTACTTTTGGTAAGCGATGGAGATAAAATCAGTGTAGGAACACCCTATGTAAGCGGTGCAAAAGTTTCTGCCACTGTAGGAAATTCTTTCCGTGAACGCAAGATAATTGTATATAAAGAAAAAAGTAAAAAAAGCTATCATAGAACTAAAGGTCATCGGCAAGGACATACCTGTATAACTATTGACGACATTATCGGATAATTATGATAGAAATTCGGCTTATTTCGAGGGGCGAAGACGAATTTTCGGCTTTTGAATCTGCCGGTCATGCGGGAAGAGCGGAATACGGCAAGGATATAGTTTGTTCTGCGGTTACTGCTCTTCTTAAAACAGCGGTTTTAACTTTAATGGCTGCCGAAAAAAAAGGCGGTTTAAAGTTAGAAATAAAAGCAAAAAAAGCGGGAGAGCTTTCGGCAAAAGTTGAAAAAGCGGAGAAAGAGGAAAAAACCCGTTTAAAACATTTGTTTGAGTTTTTAACAATCGGTCTTATTTCCATTCAAAAAGAATATCCCGATTGCTTAAATTTACAGATAATAAAAAAGTCTTGAATTAAGGCTTTATTTTTTGGAGGGTTATATGGCACGTAAGAAGGGCGGCAGCGGTGCAAAAAACGGAAGAGATTCCAATCCCAAATACTTAGGCGTAAAAGTTTACGGCGGACAAAAAGTTTCGGCAGGTTCAATTTTGGTAAGACAGCGAGGTACTTCTATTCACCCCGGCAATAATGTAGGCTGCGGAAAAGATTATACCTTGTTTGCTAAAGCAGACGGTGTAGTTGTCTATCATCAAAAAAAAGGACGAAAACTTGCTTCGGTAGAAGCAAAATCATTATAATTTTAAACGACTACTTTTCGATTTATAATGATTTTTTAATTTGCAGTTGTTTTATAGACAAATTTGCTAAAGCCGGTTAGATACCGGCTTTTTTTATAGGTTGAATAATCAAGATGATAAAATTTGCAGACGAATCTAAAATAAGAGTCTCTTCAGGTAAGGGCGGTAACGGTTGTATCGCTTTTAGGCGGGAAAAATATATTCCCAAAGGAGGACCGTCGGGCGGTGACGGCGGAAAAGGCGGCGATTTAATTTTTGAAGTTAAGCGTAATATGCGGACTCTTGTACATCTTAGACATAAAAGAGTTTATAAAGCCAAAAACGGAAGTGAAGGCGAAGGTTCTCAGCGGTTCGGTAAAAAAGGCGAAGACTGTATAATCCCTCTTCCTCCCGGCTGTGTAATAAAAGATGCAGAAACGGGAAAACTTATTTTTGATTTTGGAGAGGCGGAAGAAGGTCAATTTGTTTTTTTGAAAGGCGGTAACGGCGGTTGGGGTAACTGTCATTTTAAAACATCTACAAATCAGGCTCCAAAAATAGCTTTACCCGGTCAAGAAGGCGAAACAAGGGAAATAATCGTCGAACTTAATATAATTGCGGATATAGGACTTGTAGGTTTTCCTAATGCAGGAAAATCTTCACTTTTGGATTATTTTACAAATGCACGTCCTAAAATAGCCCCTTATCCTTTTACGACTAAAATTCCCAATCTGGGGGTTTTACGTGTCGATGAAGAACGGGATATTATCATCGCAGATATTCCGGGAATTTTAGAAGGAGCTTCCGAAGGAATAGGTTTGGGTATAAGGTTTTTAAAACACATTGCCCGTTCGGCCGGTTTGGCTTTTTTGATTGATCTTTCGGAAGAAAATTATCTTGAAGCTTACAGTATTTTATGTAAAGAACTCGATTCTTATTCCGAAGAACTTTCCCAAAAGAAACGCATTATTGTTGCAACAAAATTGGACTTGCCCGATACTCAAGAAAGACTGAAAAAATTACAAGATAAAATTCCAGACCAAAAGATTTTGGGTATTTCGCTTGTAAATAAATGGGGCTTGGATGAAATAAAAAAAGCCTTTATAAGTCTTGCCGATGACATTCAAAAGAAAGTAAAAAAGGAAGAAGATTCGGATCCTTATTCTTCTAAAAAAAATTTTATGGAAGCCGACTTAGAAGAATTTGCTTACGAAAAAAAAGATAACGATAATTTTGGTGCTACCGTAAGTTTAAGCCGTAAAAGGAAGCCCAAAAAATGAAACTCGCAATTTTAGGCGGTTCTTTTAATCCTGTACATATAGGTCATATAACTCTTGCAGAAACGGTTTACAAAGAACTTGCCTACGATAAAATTGCGGTTGTGCCGGCTTTTATTTCTCCTTTTAAAGCAGAACTAAAAAGCCTCGATGCGCAAGACAGACTTAATATGATAAATCTTGCAATAAAAGATTATCCTTACATGTATTGCGAAACTTATGAAATTGAAAAAGAAGGAATTTCGTATACGGCAAAAACTATAAGCTATCTTTACAAGAAATTTTCAGTGCGAAATTCGAACGAGTTTAAAGAAAAAATTGAAGGGAAAATCGGTCTGATTATCGGAGAAGATTTAGCCGCAACATTGCCGGCTTGGAAAAATGCGGAAAAAATTATAAACTCAACAGACATAATTATAGGCAGAAGAGAGGTTTTATCGGGAATAAAAAAAGACCTTAAAAATCTTCCCTTTTTTTACAAAGAACTAAAAAACAAATTGCAGCCGGTATCTTCTACAGAAATACGTTTTGCAATTTTAAATAAAAAAGAATTTAAACACTTTTTACCCGAAAGCGTTTATGAATACATTATAACAAAAGGACTTTATTCCCATTAAATTATTGAGGAAAATATGAAAAACGTAAAAGAAAAAACAAACGAAATAAATATGTATGCAAAACAATTTTTAACGGAATCGAGATATCTTCATTCAGTCAGAGTTGCGGAATATGCAAAACATCTTTCGGAAATTTACACTGAAGAAGAAGTTGACCCGAATATTGCATACTTTGCAGGACTTTCGCACGATATATGTAAAAACTCCGGCGATACGGAACTTGTAAAAATCACGGAAGAAGACGGATTAGGAATAGACGAGGTGGAAAAAAAACGTTTAAATCTTTTACATGGAAGAGCTTCCGCAATTATTTTAAAAAATAAATTCGGAATAAAAGATCAATCGGTTTTAAACGCTGTGGCTTTTCATACATTCGGCTACGAAGACATTGACGCTTTAGGAAAAATTATTTTTATAGCCGACAAAATAGAACCGGGAAGAGAACCCGAAACGGAAAAATTTAGAAACCTTGCAGGTAAAATTTCTCTTAACGAATTAATGTTAAAAGTAATTGATGACCGTTCAGCCTATATTTTGAAGAAAAACGGCTCTATACACGAAAATACAAAAAAAATGTATAATAAAATAAAACTTGAGGAATTGAAATGAAAGTCAAAATGGTAGATGCCGGAAAAAATGTTTTATTTTTGTTTATAATATTAATTCTTTTGATAACCGCCGTTGTTTTTGTTTTATTAAAAATGGGTTCCGAGTCTTTTGAACAATCGCTTTCAACCGATAAAATACTAAAAGTTCTAATCGTTATCGAAGATAAAGGCATACCTATTTCTTCAAATGTTATTGCGTATTATCCTGAAACAAAAAGAGCTGCGATGTTTGATATTCCTCCTAATACCGGTTTGATTATTCAGAGCCTTGGACGTACTGACGGCATAGGTTCCGTATATACCGAAAAAGGAATAGAGATTTTTAAAAAAGAAATCGAAAAACTTACCGGAATTTCCATTCCTTTTTATCTTACATTTTCGCTTGATGATTTTGCAGCCTTGACCGACTTGCTCGGAGGATTTTCCGTTTTTATTCCGGCACCCGTGGATATAGACAATGAAACAGCGAGAATTTTATTGCCTTCCGGTTCGGTTTTGCTGGACGGCGATAAAGTAAAAGACTATTTGGTTTATGAAGATGAGCTTGACGGAGAAAACGAAGCTGCTTCACGGCGGCAAAAAGCTATTTTAGCCATGTTCCGTACAATGAGTGATGCTTCTCCCGATATTTTTTTAAAGTACAGATTTAACGTATTAAAAAAATATTTTAACTCCAATATAAACGGAGAAGAAATTGATAAGTTTATTGAAAGTATTTGTAAATTGGATTCCGAAAGATTAGTACCTCAACATCTTACGGGTGCCGTACGCTACGTGGAAGGCAAAAGACTTTTAACACCATTTAGAGACGGGCAACAGCTAAAAGAGGTTATCCGCCAAACAATATCCGTTTTAGCGTCCGACAACACTTCTGCCCTTGAAAGAATTTATGCAGTAGAAATATTAAACGGAACCAGTACACAAGGTCTTGCAAAAAAAACAGAAGAACTTTATGCAAGTTTCGGTTATGATGTTGTAACTATAGGAAACTCGGAAGACGAAATAGAAGAAACCGTTTTAATTGACAGAATAGGAAATCCCGAACTTGCAAAAGTTGTAGGTCAAGTTATACGGTGTAACAACATACAAACCGTACAACTTTCAAGCGATTCAGGAAGCGAAACAAATGTAGATTTTACTATTATTCTGGGAAGAGATTTTAACGGTTATTTTGTAAAACAAAAGAAATAAAGGAAGTTTTAAATGATTAAGAATTTCGATTTTTACAAGCCGGCTTTAGAGCTGGGTAATCTTTTAAAGGATTTCAAAGGTGAGGATACGGTTGTTCTCGATTTGAGAGAAGCCAATATTTGGACGGATTTTTTTGTAATTACGACTGTAACAAGTGCAGCTCATGCAGGCGGTTTGGAAAAACGCATTTATGAAGCCTTAGCCGGCTATGGTCTTGAAGAGTATCATACCAAAAGAAAAAGCCCTGACGGAGACGAATGGAAACTAATCGACTTGGGAGGAATTGTAATTCACCTTATGTCCGAAACGGCAAGAAATTTTTACAGTCTCGAAAAAATATGGTACGGCTCAAAAAATATATTGGAAGCCTAAACCTTTAAACTAAACGGCGGTAAAAAAGTTTAACTTTTTTACCGCCGTTTTTATATTAGGATGTTTTAAAAAGTACAACCTGCAGCAAACAAAACAAACGAATAAATATCCGCTATTTCTTCAATTATTTTTGCAGTGGGTTTTCCGGCACCATGACCCGCTTTTTCCGTAATACGTATCAAAATAGGTTTTTTACTCGTACAAATATCGTGCATAGCCTGTGCGTATTTAAAAGAATGAGCAGGAACAACTCTATCGTCATGATCGCCTGTTGTTATTAAAATAGCAGGGTATTCAATACCCGACTTTATGGTATGGAGCGGAGAATAAGCATAAAGGTATTCAAACATTTCTTTGCTTTCTTCGCTGCTTCCGTACTCGTCAACCCAAGCCCAGCCTATCGTAAAATGTTGATAACGGAGCATATCCAGTACACCGACCTGCGGAATTGCCGCCGCAAAAAGTTCCGGTCTTTGGTTTGTAACGGCTCCTATTAAAAGCCCTCCGTTTGATCCGCCCTGTATTGCAAGTTTTTTGGGTGAAGTATATTTATGCTCAATCAAATATTCTCCGGCACAAATAAAATCGTCAAAAACATTTTGCTTATTCATCCGCTTACCGGCTTCATGCCACGCCTCGCCGTATTCCAAACCTCCCCTAAGATTTACGCAAACATAAATTCCTCCTGCTTCTAAAAATACCGTTCTTGCACCGGAAAAAGAGGGTGTTAATGAAATTGCAAAACCGCCGTAACCATACATTATTGTAGGATTATTTCCATCTAGTTTAATATCCTTTTTGGAAACTATATGCATCGGAACTTTAGTGCCGTCTTTACTATTAAAAAACACCTGCTCGCATTTGTAATCTTCGGGATTAAAATCGAGTTTGGGAATAAAAAAATCCTCTAAGCCGTTTTTTTCTACATCGTACTTAATAATTTTAGTCGGCACTATATAGGACGTAAACGTGAAGAAAACGGTTTTTTCGGATTTTTTTGCTCCCGAAAAACTAATACTTCCGTTTTTAGGGAGAGCAATCTCGGTTTCGTTTTTACCGTCCATGCCGTAAACAAAAGCAATATCCTGAACATCTTTTAAATAAACTGCCAATATTTTTCCGCCGCAAAACGAACAAGAAGATAAAAGACAATCTTTTTCGGGTATGACTTCCTGAACATTTGTTTCGGAAGGATTGTCGACCGGCGTTTTTATAAGCCGATAAAAAGGAGCTTTTGAATTTGTAAGAAGATATAAAAAATCCCCTTCGGTTTCTACAGGCCAAACATTATCTTCAAAATCTTTATTATATTGAACAAAACAATCTTGCGAAGCCGGCAATCCTTTTTCCAGACTTGCCGTAAATAAAAGATTACCTTTTTTTCCGGCTTCAAAAGAAGAAATAAAAATCATTTTTTCATCTTCCGAAACTGAAGCCGACTGAGAACGCAAAGGATGTTCGGTATCGTTAAAAATAAGAACATCGTCTTTTTCATCGGTTCCAAGTTTATGATATTTTATTTTTTGGAATTCGTTTTTCTTTGTAAGAACTTCTTCGGAAACAGGAGCATCATAGCAGCTATAAAAAAAGCCGTCTTTATACCAAGCCAAATCCGAAAACTTAACCCAGTGAATATGGTCTTTTAATTTTTCTTTTTTTTCTGCATCAAAGACAAAAATTTCCTCCCAGTCCGAACCGCTGCCCGAAACGGAATAAACCATATATTTTCCGTCTTTGGAAAAAGCCAAATTTTTTAAAGCGATGGTTCCATCCGAACTTAAAGTATTGGGATCAAAAAATATTTCGGGTTCTGCTTCTGCCTTATTGCAATTTTTTTGCCTGTACATGATGCTTTGATTTTGCAAACCCAAAGCTCTAAAAAAATAATAATAATCTCCGGCTTTAAAAAGTCCCGTTCTTTTCTCGTAATCCCATACTTTTTCAAGTCTTTCTTTTATTTTTGAACGGAAAGGAATTTTAGATAAAAAGTCATTTGTTTTTGCATTTTCCGTTTTTACCCATTCCATAACTTCCGGAGCATTGTCGTCTTCAAGCCATCTATACGGATCGGCAACTTCCGTACCGAAATAATTATCTTTTACAATATTTTTATTATTCATAAACAACTCCTAAATGTTTTATGAGGTTCATAATAAAATAAAAGGTACTTATTGTCAACATAAAACTTGTGCAATTGCCATAACGCACGGTAGAATAGCGGCAGCGGATAAAAGTTTTTACGGAATCAACAACCTCTCCGCAGAGGATAGCCATAAAACGTCAGGTATTAAAGCCGACTGCAACCACCTTATGAGAACAACAACTCCGACGCTTGCGTCGGGGGATTTTATAATTAGTTTTTTGCGTAACCCTTTACAAAAATGCCTTAAAACATGTATAATCAATAAAACATATTAAAATCAATTGATTATAGGTTAAATTAATGGCTAAAAAAGAAGTAAAACAAGCGAGTATAACATTTTATTCGAAAGAACAAATTGAATGCCCCGTGTGTAATACCAAATTTAAAAGGGAAGAATTACACTCGGGGGGGGGGAGACTTATTGCGGGAGATTTAACGGACGAGTTACGCAGGCTTTATGAACCTTCTGCAAAATACGGAGAAGTATTTCCTCCGGTTTATAATATAACGGTTTGTCCCAAATGTCTTTATGCGGCATTCCCTCAAGATTTTAGTATTCCTGCAAAACCTCAACTGGAAAAGCTTTTTGAAAATATAGAAGCAAGATATACGTCAATAAAAAATCTTTTTCATAAAGTGAACTTTTCAAAAGATAGAGGTCTTATTGAAGGAGCTGCTTCTTATCATCTTGCAATTGTATGTTACGAAATTGCAGACTTAAAATCTTCACCCACAATAAAGCAGGCGATATGTGCGATAAGAGCTGCATGGCTATTTGATGAGCTTAGCAAAAAATTTCCTGAAGAAAATTATAAATATGTTTCGGACGTTTTTTATAAAAAAGCAACATTTTTATACCGCAGAGCTTTGGAACTGGAAAGCGAAGGATCGGAAATCATTGCCGGCTTAAAATCTTTCGGTCCGGATGTAGACAAAAATTATGGCTATGACGGCATTATGTATATGTCCGCATTGCTTGAATATAAATATGGGCAAAAAAGCGATATGGAATTACGTTTAAAACGTATGGAAGCTCAAAAATTCACTCTTGCAAAAATGTTCGGTCTAGGAAAATCCAGTAAATCGAAACCCGGTCCTCTTTTGGAAGCAGCAAGAGACTTATATAATTTACTCAAAATTGAGTTAAAAGAAACCGAAGACGATTAAATGGGTAATAGCTTAAACCTGCGGAATATCCTTTTAACGGTGTCTTATGATGGCTCGAATTTTTGCGGCTGGCAAAAACAAACCAAAAACGGAAAAGAAACTTTTAGAACTGTTCAGGGTGAATTGGAAAAAGCTCTTGCGAAAATTCATAAACATACCGTAGAAACAAACGGTTCGGGAAGAACGGATTCGGGAGTGCATGCAGCAAGGCAAGCCTGCAATTTTTTTACGGATATAAAATCCATTGCTTCGGCTAATTTTATACCGGCTTTAAATTCTATCCTGCCTAAAGATATAAATATTTCGAATTCCGTCGAAGTTTCTCCTTTGTTACACGCCCGTTTTAATGCTGTTTCAAGAACATACAGATATTATATAAAATGCGGTTCGGACATTTTTGCACATGAAAGACCTTATTGTTTTCATTTAAGAAGATACCCCGATATAAATAAATTAAACGGCATGGCTTCTCTTTTGTCGGGAGAAACGGACTGTAGCGTTTTTTCTGCTGCAGGCGATCAAAGTTTAAGTAAATCGCGATATATAAAAAAAGCGGTATTCTTTTTAGAAAATAACTATCTTATTTTTGAAATATGTGCAAATGCTTTTTTATGGAAAATGGTAAGATCCATAACGGGTTCGCTTTTACATTTTGAAGAAAAAGGATTTTCAAAAGAGGAAGTAAAAAAGATTATTTTAAGCAAGCAAAGAAAAAATGCAGGTCCGACTGCTCCTCCTTATGGGCTTTTTTTGTGGTCGGTTGAATATCCAAAGGATTTGCTCTCCATAAAAGATTGAATACCGTATTGTAATTGCAAAAAAATTGCTGCTTGACTTAATTTGTAATCGGCAGTATTTATAACTAATTACATTTTTAGCTTTAAAAACCGCCCGGGCTTTAACCGGCAGTGTAAAATATCTTTATTTTTTTACATGAGGAAGAACTCAACACCCCCTGCATGCAGAGCATCGGGAGTGTTGTTCTCATAGGGTGGTTGCAGGAGGCTTTACTACCTTTATTACAACGCAGAACGTGGACGCAAAACATCAGGTATTAAACCCTCCATAACGAATAAATCGTAAAGTTCTTCTTGTATTTGTTTCATATTGCCTATTCAATTTATATTTCTAAAATATGTATTGTTTTTAGAAATATAAAAGGCTCTTCTAAACATTGTGCAATAACTTTAACCCATCCGGAATAGCGGTGCGATTCATCATTAAACCTGTTCGGAAACTTCCGTTTCTGAACAGGCTACCTTGAAATGCGATGTTCTAAATCGTGCTATTTGCACGATTTAGAACTCGTCGACCTGTTCGAAAACACAGTTATCGAACAGGTCTATTATGTTCGTATAACTTATCGTTTACAGATGTTACTAAACGACTAAATTTTACATCGATATACAACGTAATCGCCCGCATATTTAAAAATTAATTATTCAGCCAAACGCCTATACCTATTATACCTCTCCTTAGCATCTTCCTCTGCACGCTTAAATAAGACTTCCGCAACATC
>CAUTTN010000015.1:0-20488 GCA_963541225.1 uncultured Treponema sp. | reverse complement strand
ACGTTAATTTGTAATGTCCGGTGGTAATTAAGTTGCATGAATCAACAACCCCGACACAGAGCGTCGGGGTATTAAACCCTCCGCACGAATAAAAATCGAAATGATAATATTTTTTAATCAAAATGTAAGATATTGATCAAAAATAATTATCTCACCGTGCTTTACTGTTTCGGCAGCACAATGATGTGGTGCTTTGATTTTGTTCACTGTAAACTAAGCTCCCAACCGTTTTATTTCTTCTATTTTGTCGCGGATTACGGCAGCTTCCTCAAACATAAGCATATCGGCATATTCCGCCATTTGTGCCTCCAGTTTTTTTATAAGTTTTTTGCGGTCTGCGGGGTTTAGTATATTAAAGCTGTTTATAAGCGGCTCCGTTTCTGCTGCCGCCGCTTCTTTTTTAATTTCGTTTTCACGGGTTAAAATATCTTCTATCGCCTTTTTAATTGTTTTAGGCGTTATTCCATGTTCTTTATTATAGGCTTCTTGAACTGAGCGGCGGCGGCTTGTTTCTTCTATGGTTTCTTTCATGGCATCGCTTATCCTATCGGCATACATAACAACCTTACCATTCGAGTTACGGGCAGCCCTACCTACAATCTGAATTAAACTTGTAGCCGAACGCAAAAAGCCTATCTTATCGGCATCAAGTATTCCTATAAAAGAAACTTCAGGCAGGTCTATACCTTCTCTTAAAAGATTAATACCTATAAGCACATCGAATTCTCCTGCACGCAAGCCCTTTAATATTTCTACCCGTTCTATGGTTTCAACTTCGGAATGAATATATTTTACCTTTAAGTCCAAACCCAAAAGATAATCCGTTAAATCCTCCGCCATTTTTTTTGTAAGAGTTAAAATAAGACTTCTTTCCCCGACCTTAATGCAGTTTTGTACTTCACTGTAAATATGTTCCATTTGACCTTCGCTACCGTGTATCTCGATTATGGGATCAAGAAGCCCCGTAGGACGGATAAGCTGTTCTACAATACGTTCGGAATATTTTATTTCTTTAGGACCAGGCGTTGCCGAAACAAAAATTGCCTGATTCAGCATACTTTCAAATTCGTTTATTTTAAGTGGTCGGTTATCCAAAGCACAAGGAAGACGGAAACCGAAATCGACAAGGTTTTGTTTACGGCTGCGGTCGCCCTCGTACATTGCCCCTACTTGAGGAAATGTTACATGGCTTTCGTCCATAAAAAGCAAAAAATCCTTTGGGAAATAATGGAATAAGGTGGCAGGCGGTTCTCCCGGTTTGCGGTTTGCAATAGGGGCGGAATAGTTTTCAATACCGGGGCAATACCCCATTTCCGACAGCATCTCAATATCGTATTCCGTTCTTGTTTTAAGTCTTTCCGCCTCAAAGAGTTTACCCTGTGCGTTTAAAACGTCAAGCCTGTCGGAAAGTTCTTTTTTTATGCGTTCCAAAGCGTTCGGAATTGCGGTTTCCGGTAAAACAAAATGCTTTGCAGGATATATTGAAAGTTCTTCGTATTCTTGGCTTACCTTACCGCTTATAGGGTTAAAACGGCGGATACGCACAATCTCTTCCCAATCGAATTCTATGCGGTAGGCTTCCTCCATATATGCAGGAAAAATCTCCATAACATCGCCTTTTACCCTAAAACGCCCCCTTTCCAACACGGCATCATTTCTTTCATATTGCAGTCCTATAAGCTGACGCTTTAAAAGTTCAATATCAACTTCTTTTCCGGTTTCGATAGTAATACGCAAATCCCGCCATGATTCAGGTAAACCCAAACCGTAAATGCAGGAAACAGTGGAAACTACAATTACGTCCCGCCTTTCCATAAGACTGAACGTTGCAGAAAGACGCAAGCGGTCAATTTCATCATTTATGGAAGCATCTTTTTCGATATAAAGATCCCGTGACGGAACATAGGCTTCGGGCTGATAGTAATCGTAATACGAAACAAAGTATTCAACGGCATTTTCGGGAAAAAAACCTTTAAATTCGCGGTAAAGCTGAGCGGAAAGGGTTTTGTTATGACTTATTATAAGGGTCGGCTTTTGGACCTTTTGAATGATATTTGCCATCGTAAAGGTTTTTCCCGACCCCGTAACCCCTTTTAAGGTCTGAAATTTATCCCCTGCAATAATACCGTCTGCAAGACTTTTAATTGCTTCAGGCTGATCTCCCGACGGTTTATAATCCGAAACTAGCTTGAATTTTTTCATTAAAAATATTATAACATATTTCTGATTGAGTGTTGAGAGGTTTTATGTAGAAGATTATATATACATCAAAATAATCTTATAAAATAATCTGATATTTAATCGATAATTTTTGTAACCTGCAAGAAAGAAAGCTGTTTTAACTACGGGTATATAGTTTGTGTAGTATTATAAACTACCGGTTTCAAAAACTGCACAAATACTACAATTCAAGGCTTTGTCCGGCTTTTGCGGGAGTCAAAAAACTTACCATAAAAAGCATGATAAGAATATATGCTTTTTATGACAACATCAAAAATAAAGTTTTCAAGGAAATGGTTAAACTCAACTTTCCTCATAAGTTAAAGTTTTATAGTTTTTAAATAACAAATTGTTTTTAATTTAAATTTCTAATGGCGGTTTCTAAAAACTTTAAGTTTTAGAGGTACCCTAACGACTATTTAGGAGGGTTAACTATGATTAACGGTAGAGCAGGCGATTTAGAGAGCCGGTACAAAAAAGGTAAGATGAAGTTTTCGATTGTAGGAAAATTTATTGCTACAATGACAATTATAATTACCTTTTTAATTTTATTTATTTGCACCGTTATAGGAACGCAAATTTATAAAATGAATGTTGCAAAATTTGACCATGTTATTCGGCAAGAATTTTCAATAATAAACCAGACCATTGATCTTTTTATGCAATCCAACAAAAAAATAGTGAGTATGCTTGCAGAACATCCGGCATCTAAACATGCCGATGATACTTTATTCGATTACACAGATAAAACAGGAGATGTTTTTCTTAAAGATATAGATATTAGTAAAGCAGAAAAGGACCTTCAATTGCTTTTTAATCAAACCATAAAAAATTATCCCGAATTTATAGTAGCCTATTTGGGAACAAAATGGGGTACTCATACATCTTCTATGGAATCAATACCCGGAGGTTATGATCCTCGAAAAAGACCTTGGTATAAGCAAGCAATGGGGAACCTCGGCAAACCTATAGTAACCGAAGCCTACATCTCCACCGATTATACTCCGGTTATAACCTTTGCCCAAACAGTACAGGCTGAAAATGGAGAACAGATAGGCTGTTTTGGAGTAGATATAAATCTTACCGAACTTACAAATTTTATGAGCACTATCCGCATAGGGGATACGGGATATGCAATGCTGGTTCAAGATGACGGAATTATATTGGCAGACCCCGCACATAAGGATTTAAATTTTAAAAATTTAAAAGATGCGGATATATCTGCTTTCTCACAGTTAGAAAATATCAAAGAAGAACCCCAAATTATAAATATGGACGGAAAAAAATGGAGGACTCAAGTCTTTAAAATACAGGGTCTTCCGTGGAAAGTTATTATTTTTGTAGACTATGAAGAAATTCTTGAAATGTTTTATGACTTAATAAAACGAATAATAACGGTAGGTCTTATAATTTTGATATTAGCAACGGTTTTTGTCTATTTTGTTTCGTACCGGATTGTAAAACCGATACGTAAAGCCGTTGCAGCACTAAAAGATATTGCATTCGGGGAAGGCGATTTAACGGTAACACTGCCGGTAACCGGTAATGATGAAATTACGGATTTATCCAAATATTTTAACCAAACAATCGAAAAAATTAATTTGTCCGTAAGAGCTGTCAGCAACAGCAGCGAAGAAATGCAAAAAACAGGCAATACGCTTGCAGCCAATATGACCGAAACTGCAAGTGCGATTTATGAAATAAGTACAAATATTGAACATGTAAAAAAACAGATTATGACGCAATCCCAAAGTGTTATCGAAATAGGTTCTTCATTACAGGCGATGGTGCGTACAATCGAAAAACTTGATATTCATATCGATACACAGACAAAAACGGTTAACACTTCCAATTCTTCCATAAAAGAAATGGTTTCAAACATTAAATCCGTAGCCTCAATTATAGAAACCAATTTTAAAACCCTTGAAGAATTAAAAAATGCTACCGGAAACGGAAAGTCTCTTATTGCGGAAACGGTAGAGTTAAGCAGGGCGGTAGATGAAAGCTCGGATATATTAATGGAAACAAGCGGTATTATTCAAAATATTGCAGCCCAAACTAATTTGTTATCTATGAATGCAGGTATAGAAGCCGCCCATGCAGGAGAAGCAGGAAAAGGGTTTGCCGTTGTTGCAGGCGAAATAAGAAAATTAGCAGAAGAATCAAGTAATCACGGAAAAAACATAAGCAGTACCTTAAAGGAATTAAAAGAGAAAATAGAACGGGTAAATAATTCTGCATCAACAATTGCGAGTCACTTTGATAATATTTCGAACATGGTAGAAAAAACAAAAACTATGGAACATACAATTATGGATTCGATGACAGGTCAAAATGAAGGTAATAAACAAATATTACAGACAATAGAGGTAATTAATAATATAGCCCGTGAAGTACAAAATATATCCCATGAAATGCTTATGGGCAGTAATTTGGTTTCTAAAGAAATGGATAAATTGGCAAATATGACAGACAACATCGCAGGCAGTATGAACGAAATGTCGGCAGGTGCCATGCAGATTAATACTGCCGTACAGGAAGTAAATGAAATCACTCAAAAGAATAAACAAAATATAGCCGATTTAACGTTTGAAGTTAAAAAATTTAAAGTATAAATACTTCGGTTTTTTAGAAAATATCTTAATCAACAATCCCGACGCAGAGCGTTGCCGAGAAACGGCGGGTATTAAACCCTCCGCACAAATAAAAAAATCCCCCGATTTATAACATATAGACGGGGGACTTTTTATGTTGAGCTTTTACTTTACATATCTAGTTTATTTTTACCGTTTCTACCATAAACCTGATCGAGTTTCCTATTTTGTCGTAAACATGTTTTTCGATTATAAATACAAGACTGGAATTTGTGTTATCGATAATAATTTTTTTTATAAAATAATCTTTTACGCCTGCTCTTACTTTTCCCTTTTGACCTATTTCTTTTTTTATTTTTGAACCGTTGGGTTTTGTAATTTCAAGATTAATATAAAAAGAAACTTCCATATTAGATTTGTGTTCTTTATTTAAAATTACCATATAATCATCGCCGGTTTCAAAATCTTTAAAAAATAGAGTTTTGTCATTTAAGGTTTCATTTGTTATAACATAGATTGGGCGACCTTCATTTTTTGTATTTATTTTGAATTTAGACAAAAGCCGTGCCGATCTATCTTGTAATGATAAAAAAATATTTTTGCTGTCTTTATCGGTTGTTTCCAAAGTAGGCGTTATTTTAAAAGTTCCGGAAGGCAGAAAATCGTTTTTTTTGACATCGATACAATAGATTTCTGCATAACTTTGATATTTTTCATCTGTAAGTCCATGCTGACCGAATGCAAAATAACTCCCATCAGGAGAAAAACCCAAATTGACAAAATTCGCTATATCGCCGGCATAAACAAAAACCGCAAATATAAAAAAATACAAAAAAAACATAGCTTTACGCATACTTTTCTCCTTAACTTTTTCTAATATCGGCATTAATAAAAATAACTTAAATTAGAATTTTTCGTCAGGATATTTTTCGGCGATATAGTTAGCCCAAAGTTGATCGGTAATGCAAATATGTTGTATTAGCCATGAACCCAAAAAATTATAAAATTCTATGCCTGTCTGTATATCGCCTGCCGCAAGGAGCTTTAATGAGTTATTTACTTTTTTGATAAATTCGGTATGTATTCGGGAGTGTTCGTCAAGAGCAGGATATTCATATTTGCTCATAATTTTTTCTTCAGCTTCAAAATGGTATTCGGTATAGTCTGCCAAATCTTTTAAAACTTTTCCTATGTTTGCTTTGTACTCATTATTTGATAATTTGAATAAATCGGCAAAGCGGTTTATTATGAGTAAAAGTTTTTTATGCTGTATATCTATGTTATTGTAGCCTACACTTAATTTATCGTTCCAATCAAATTTCTCCATTTCGTTCATAACTGCAGTTTATATTGCTTCAAAGAATATGTCAAGACTGAGAGTGTTTTCGCAAACCGGAAAAGATACTGTATGTATCATTCGGGTATTTAGTTTTTTCTTATGGGTAATTAAATACTATTTTTAAGCATTTCAAAAGCAGCGGTACGGGCGAGCCGTAAAATCTTTTCATCCCGGATAGGGTCTGCAAGTTTAAAACCCAAATATCCTGATTGTTCTATACCTCCTATATCGCCCGGCCCTCTAAGTTTTAAATCTTCTTCCGCAATAATAAAACCGTCATTTGTCTCTTTCATAATTTTTAACCGTTCGCGTCCGTTGTCCGTCAAATTTTTTCCATAAATTAAAAAACAATAGGATTGTTCGTTTCCTCTGCCCACTCTGCCTCTAAGCTGATGTAAAGCCGAAAGCCCGAAACGTTCTGCCTGCTCGATAATCATACAGGAGGCATTTGGTACATCAACGCCTACTTCCACTACCGAAGTTGCTACCAAAATATTAATCTTACCGTCTTTAAAATCTTCCATAATTATGCGTTGCTCTTCTTCTTGAATTTTAGAGTGAATAAGAGCAAGTCTAAAATCTTTAAAATACGATTGAAGATTTTCAAACATATTTTGTGCAGACTTTAACGAGAGTTCTTCATTATCTTCTATAAGCGGATATACAAAATAAGCCTGTCTTCCTTTTTTTATTTCGTCAGCAGTAAAAGAATAAACTTTATGGGACTTATCATCGTTTGCTACATAGGTTATTACCGGTTTTCTACCGGCAGGCATAGTTTTAATCACGGATATATCTAAATCGCCGAATACGGAAAGAGCCAATGTTCTGGGTATAGGTGTTGCACTCATCATCAATATATTCGGCTGTTTTTTTTCGGCATTACTTTCGACACCTTTTTGAATTATAGCGGCTCTCTGTAAAACTCCGAATCTGTGCTGCTCATCAATAATGGCAAGTCTTAAATTATTATAATTTACATTTGCAGAAAAAAGAGAATGAGTCCCTATAATTAAATCGATGTTGCCTTTTTCAAGCTCGGACAATAAAGTGCTTCTGCCTTTAGTTTTAGTGCTGCCCGTTAAAAATGCAAGTTTTACACCGATTGGTTCCAAAAGTTTTGCTGCATTTTCCGCATGTTGTCTTGCAAGCAATTCGGTAGGTGCAAGGAAAGCCGTCTGACCGCCTTCTTCTATAATTTTTAAGCAGGCTAAAAAAGCCGTAAGTGTCTTGCCGGAACCAACATCTCCCTGAAGTAATCTTCCCATAGGATTTAACCCGTCCAAATCATTGTTTATTTCCGCAGCCGTATTTATTTGATCCGGAGTAAGATTAAACGGGAGTCTTTGTAACAGTTTTTTTTGTAATATGGATGGTGTAAATTTAGGAATAGCCGGTATATCTTTAGTATTTATATTTTCAAACTCCGGAAGCCGGCCCCGTCTTTCGATAGAACGTTTACCGATTGCATATTGAAACAAAAAGAATTCTTCAAAAATAAGTGCATATTTTCCGCGTTCTACATCTTCCATTGAAGATGGGGTATGTACCATAAATAAAACTTCTTGTTTTGAAGGCAGATTATATTTTTGCAAAATTTCGGAAGGAAGTTCGGAATCAATTCCGCGTCCGTAAAGTTTTAAAGCCGAAAAAATAATCTTTCTAAGTTTAGCTTGTCCCAAACCGTAGGTAAGAGGATAGACGGGTAAAATCTTCATTTGATTTACACTTTCTTTTTCAATCTCGAATGAAGAAGATTGAAGTTCTCCGTACTTGCGGTAAAAACTTCCATATACAAAGGCATTGCTTCCTACAGGAAAGGCTTTTTCCAGAAAAGGGCGGTTAAAACAAATTAGGGAGGCGGCATTTCCGGCTTCATCTTTGACAATTAATTTTAAGGTTTTCATTTTGCCGAAACCGAACCATTCATGACGTAAAACCGTAATTTTTATATTTAGTTTTTGAATTTTGTTCCATTCGGAAAAATTGTTTAACTTTGTTCTGTCCTCCCAAGCTCTCGGAAAAAGACGTAATAAACAGCCTATATTATCTACGCCTAATTTTTTTAGCTGTAAGGCAACGGTTGTACCAACACCCTGTATATTTGTAACCGGCACTTGAATTTCCGAAGTCAACATAGCTAAAGTTTATCAAAATTTTAAAAAAGTAACAAGCAGAATCGAAATTATGTTTAGGGTAATCGCACCGTTTTAAATAGAACAGATTCGGTTGTCCAGGTTTTTGGCTTATATGCTATTGCAAAGGTATGCAATTTATGGCATTATATCAAAATGAAGTCATTACGCAAAATATTTTTACCGGTGTTGTTGATTATTTGTAATACTTGTTTATCTGCAAACGATTTTTTTTTGGCAGGTAATGAAACAGGATTATATGAGATAGATAATTTTAAATTAGAAAAAATATGGGACGGCAGCAAGATTATAAAAATTTCAAAGGCTGCAAACAGATGGCTTTTTTTAACCGATAACGGAATCGCTTATTCAAATAATTTAAAAGATTTTAAATATATAAATAGTAATCTTCCAAAAAAAATAATAAAAACAATAAATGAAAACGGCAATAAAATTTTTACCGAAAAAATGCCTCAACTAAAAGATTTTGAGGTACATCCGATAAACCCGAATATTTACGTAACGGCTTCTTCTTCAAAAGTTTTTTTAACTTTAAATGCCGGTAAAACGTGGCAGGATTTGGGAGCAAACGGTTTTATGAATGGAATAAAAGCCGTAAGTGTTTTAGACTTACCCGATGATACGGGTAAAAACAGATTGACAGTTTTTGTATCTCATGCTCTTTACGGTATAGCATGGATACAGCCCGAAGTAAATTCTAAAATTTGGTATGAGCTGAATGACGGTCTTGGAAAAGGTCCTGAAGTAATAGATGAAGTTTCCGACATATCGGTAATACGTTCGGAAAACTTTCCCGAGTTGTATTGCTGTCAAACTTTTTCGGGAGATATTTTCAGACTTAACTGGAAAAAAAAACAGTTTGAAAAAATATTCTCTATAGTAAAAAATTCGTCTTTAATTTATACGGACAGTATCTACATAGAAGGTAAAACAATTATCGGGGTTCAAAACGGAAATATCTTCGATGTTAATTTAATGACTCCGAATATAAAAAAACATGCACCCAAAGCAATGTTTAAAAATTTTAAACGAGTAAAAAATATTTTGCAAAATTCAAATTATCTTTGTGCTTTTATTCCGGAGAAGATGACACCGTTTAATAACGGTATTCCTCTTTCGGAATTATGGTTATTGCACAATAAGAAAAAGACCGAAACACCGGAAAAAGCAGACGGAAAAAAAGGTATTTATATTCCGATTCATCATGTAAGAGATGAAAAAAAATTCAATGAGTATTTGAATACAATTAAAAAATATAAGCTTAATGCCATTGTAATTGATATGAAAGATGAAGCGGGTATTGTAAGATATAACAGCAAAAATGCAGACATACAAAAATATAACGGAATAAGAAATCCTATAAATCTTGAAAAACTGGTAAAAAAGGCAAAAGCAGAAAATATATATATCATTGCGAGAATTGTTGCCTTTAAAGATAAAAATCTTTATTCGTATGAGAACGGAAAATATGCCGTTAAAGACAAGAATACCGGTAAGCCGTGGCAAGGTTATAAATTTTACGGTGACGAAAAAACTCTTGTTCAAGAACATTGGGTTGACCCCTATAATGAAAATGTTTGGAAATACAATGCAGATATTGCCGAAGAGCTTTACTTAAATGGTGTAGATGAAATTCAATTTGATTATATAAGATTTCCTACCGACGGCGAAAACCTCGGTTCGGCTTTATATCCGGCAAAAGAACAAGGTATGGATAAGGAAAGTGCCATAATGTCGTTTTTAGCCTATACGCGTAAAAGAATAAAAGCTCCCATATCGATAGATATTTACGGCTCAAACGGTTGGTATAGAACCGGAGCCAGAACAGGACAGGATGTAGAATTATTGTCGGAATATGTAGATGTAATATGCCCTATGTTTTATCCTAGTCATTTTGCTCAAAGTTTTTTGGCATATAAACCTGCAGAAGAAAGACCTTATAGAATTTATCATCAGGGAACTTGGCGGAATAAAATGATAGCAAGAAATAGGGTTATAGTAAGAGCTTGGGCTCAAGCCTTTTATCTTAATGTTTCCTACGATAAAAAATATTATAATCAGGATTATGTAAAACGTCAAATTATAGGCATTAAAGATTCTATAAATGAAGGATACATCTATTGGAATATTTCCGGAAAATATGGAGATATTCGTCCTGATGGGGAAGGCTTATAGAAAAACTTTAGTTTTTTAAAGAGGTCTTATAGGATAAGTTTTAAACTTTAAAAAGTTTTGCCCCACAACATGTTAAAAACAAGGGAAAGTCCGGTTTTACAAAAATGCGAAAACCTGTACTTTCGGCTTCTGCTCATAAGTACAGGTTTTGATCGTTCTTTTAAAAGTTTATGTTTAACTTTTTAATTTTTTAACAAGTTTTTCAAATTCGGCTACTTGATCCGTAAATATTTTAATTCCGTCTTTCCAGAAGTCGGGAGTTTCAATATTAAAACCTGCACTCTTAGTTACTTTAACTGCATCCATTATTCCGGTTTTGCTTAAAATATCTTCATAAACTTTTGTAAACTTTTCGCCTTCTTTTTTGTATCTATTATATAAACCTAAAGCAAAAAGTTGTCCGAAAGCATAGGGGAAATTATAAAATCCGAATCCTGCCGAATAATAATGACCTTTTACAATCCACATGTAAGGATGTAAAAGATTTACATCAAGACCGTTGCCGTAGCTTTTCTTTTGAGCTTCGGTCATAAGCCTGCAGCAGTCTTCAGGTGTGAGTTCGTGTTTTTCCCGCTCTTCCATAAAAGATCTTTCAAAATAAAAACGGGAAAGAATATCGACTAAGACTTGGCAGCCGTCCTGTAAATGTATTTCTAAAAGAGCGGTCTTTTGCTCTTCATTCATTTTTTTTATTTCGCTTTCAAACAAAATAGTTTCGGCAAAAATAGAAGCGGTTTCTGCAAGTGTCATAGGATAGTTTTGATTTAAAACCGGCATATCTTTTACAATGTCGAAGTGAAAGGCATGCCCCAGTTCATGTGCAAGAGTGCTTACCGAAGAAAAAGAACCGTCAAAATTACAAAGAACCCTCGGTTCCTTTGTAGCAGGGAAACTAGTGCAATAAGCACCTCCGACTTTTCCGTTTCTTATTTCACCGTCGATCCAATTTGAGGAAAAAGCTTTCGCTGCAAAGTTTCCCATTCGTTCGGAAAAAGAAGAAAAATTATCTATTACCAGTTTTTTTGCTTCTTCCCAACTGTATACCGGAAAGGAATCCGAAACAGGAGCAAATAAATCGTAAAACGGAAGCTCTTTTTTTCCGAGCAGAAGAGCTTTTGCTTTTAGATATTTTCGCCATGCAGGAAGAGAATCTTCAATTGCGGAAATTAATGAATCAAGAGTTTTAGGTGTAATGTTTGATTGACGTATTGATTTTTCAAGTGTGCCGCCTTTCCAGTTACGGCGTTTATTTAAAACTACGGAAGTTCCTTTAACGCCGTTTAAAGCTGCGGCAATAGGTTTTTCTATGGATTTACAAATTTCAAGTTCTTTTTTAAATGCTTTTTCACGAATAGCACCGTCTTTGTCATGAGCCATTGCTCTAACTTCAACCAATGTTTTTTTCTCTCCGGTTTTTTCGTCCCAAACACAGGAGGCTGTTGAGGTTAGAATACTTTGGAGCTTACTCCAAGCAGAAGCCCCCGATCGGTTTAAATCGGCAGCAAGAGATTCTTCTGCTTCCGTCATAAGTTTTTTTTGCCAAAAAAGACTGTCTTCCAAATAAAAAGTGTATTGCTTTAATTCTTTTTCGGTTTTGATTAAAGCTTTTATTTCTTTTGATTTTGAAGCAATTAAATTTGAAAAACGGACTTCCAATGGGGTAAACGGAAGTATTAATTCCGATATGGAGTTAAGTTCTACAAGAGCTTCTTTATTTTCGGTATTTGTAGTATATACGGCGGATGCATAAGAATTGATTGTAGATACATCTGTATTTATTTTGTTAATAATATCTAATGACTGAATAAGCCATTCTTTTAAATCGCTTTTTGAAAAAGTTTTTAAATGTTTTTCAAATTTGCTTATGCATGAAGAAATTCTTTTTTTTGCATCTTCATACTCTTTTGACTTAAAATCGGGATATACGTTTTTTAAGTCCCAGCGGGGTGCTTTTACTTTTTCCATGTTAAGGACTCCTTAGTTGTTTTATAGAAATTAAGTATATACGATTTGATATTCAAAATCAAGATAAGTCCGAAGAGATTTTAGTTAAAAAATATTTATTCGTACTGAGGGGGTAATACCCCTATGCTCTGTGTCGGGGTTGTTGATTAATACGCAAAACGGATTATCCGCTAAAGCGTATTACAAACGGTTTTTAAATAAATTCCCGATATAAACCAAAGACCAAAAATAAAATTAAAAAATAAAAGTTTTTTAAGCCTTCATTTTGCTTAAAAAGCTTTTATTTATCTTTGCTTCCTCATAGGTGCCCGAAAATATTTTGCCGTCGGCTTCAATTGAAACTACATGATCACAAAAGAATTCTATTTCTTCTATATCATGTGAAACTATTATGCAGCTTTTGTTTTTGATTAAATCTTTTAAAAGCGGAAATATTCTTCTTTTGGTGAGCACATCTATCGAGGTAAAAATTTCGTCAAAGATTAGGTAATCATATCTTTCTGCATGGAAAAATATACGGGCAATATTTATAAGTCTTTTTTCTCCGCCTGAAATATGTTTTCCGTCTATACCTAAATCTCTTCCTCTTAAAGAGCCAAGCTGTAAGGTTTCAATTATTTTTTCGGCAAGGTTTGCGTTATGGCAGCCCAGCTCGATATTTTGAATTAAATCCGCATTTAGGATATAGGAATCCTGTGAGATATAAAGAATTTTATCGGACAATTCATAATCATATGGATTTGTATTTTTGTTAAACACAAAAACATTTCCGGTCAGCTTGTCCCGCCCCAAAAGAATATTTAAAAGGCTCGACTTACCGGAACCTGAAACACCGAGTAAGGCATATTTTTTGTTTAAGCCGAAACTTAAACGCTCTATAAAAAGACTCCGCTCCTTATCTATCTGTAAACTTAAACCGGAAATATCAAAGAAAAAGTTCTGAGACTCATCTTCTATATTAAGTTTTTCTTTTATATCCTCTTCTTCCATTAGGCTTAAAATTTCATCGGCACTTTCGCAAGCTCCAAAATAAGCCTGACTTACCGAATCAAGGTCTCCTAAAACCGAGGTTAACTGTGAAAAATATGCAATTATGGTTATTAAAACGCTTAAAGGTAAAATACCGTCAAAATACATCTTTGCCGAAACAGCCATAAGGGCTACAGACAATAACGGCAATACATAAACAGGAACAAGGCGGTAGACGGTATCCGAAAACAAATCGGTTTTGCGTACACTGTTATTTACATCTTTTATTGTGTTTTTTATTCTTTCATTTTTTTCAAGTTTAAATAAGGGAAAACCCCGAAAAAGAGTTGTCATTGAAAGTGCTTCTATCATTTTGGAATGAAGACCTGCATAAGCCTTCATTGTTTTTAAAAACATAGGCGAATAAAATTTACGGTTAATAAAATAGGCACATGTATAAAGCGCCAGAGCCGCAAGGCCTAAAAGGCCGAAGATATAAGAATATGTAAAAAGGATTACAAGAATAAAAATGTAGCGCACAATGCCCATCAGCTTATTCATTACGGAAGGCACAAAGAGAGAAAGAATTGAGCCGACCGAAGCATCCATAATATTTTCGTAGTAACCTTGCCCATGAGTTTTAATCGTTTTTTCGGAATGCTGTGAAAGCGAAGAATAAAGGCCGTAACGCAATGCAGAATCAAAACGCATATGCACCTTACCGAAAACCCAGCCGACAAGATATTCAAAAATAAGTGAAAAACAAATTACACCTATGTATATAACAAGCACTCTTGAAGGGTTAATATTATTTTCAAGATTAGAAACGAAGGTTCCGTAGAGTTTCGGATAAATAAGAGAGATCAGCGACACAAGTGAAAAAATAAACGATATAAGAGCACAAGAATAAATATGCTTTTTTAACTTATACATAGAAATTATTTTTTTTAAACTTTGCATTTAAAGATTCTCCTCTTTGACTATAGTATACCCCCCCGATCTTTTGTCAACACTTTAGAATTTTAAACCGGACAAATATTTTAAGTAAAGCAGGGTAAGTCAACAACCCCGACGCAGAACATCGATGTACAGTACTCAATGTTTCGCACTGTATGTTCTATAAGGTGGTTGCAGTCGGCTTTAATACCATTTGTTACGATGCAAAGCGTAGACATAAAACGTCAGGTATTAAACCCTCCGCACGAATAAAACGCCGTCTAAAGCCAATCGCTTAAAGTAGGGTAGGGTTTTCGATTCTTATCCGTACCGGAAGACGATGCTGCATTTTAATACCGGTTGTTTGCACGGAAAAACCGGTAAATACAAGTTGACGGAAGCATAATTTTGATATATAATGTACCGTCGGTATGCTGAATTTATGTTCACAATTTTAAAGATTTCCGCTATTCCAAATAATAAAAATCAGTTATAATACCGGTAATTTTAAAACTGTTGTTCGGAAGGATAATATGCTAATGAATGAACAAACAATAGATATTTTATCTAAAACTCATCTTTTTTCTGGATGGGATAAGAAAAGTCTTGAAATGATCGTCGAAAATTCGGGTGTCGATAACTACAAAAAAGACGAAGTTATTTTTGAAGAAGATAAAACCGGCGATAGATTCTACCTGATATTGGAAGGGAATGTTGTAATTCGTTCTCCCGAAGATAAAACCGTTATAGCTGAATTTATTTCCGGCGAAATTTTCGGCGAAACAGCCATAATTACCGGCGAGTGCCAAAAAGCCATTGCTTCCGCTGCCAAAGATTCGACCATACTATCTTTCCCGAAAGACGGAAAACCAATGGAAGAAGTCCTTTCTGCAAACCTTTCAATATATGCACATATTTTAAAATCGTTTTTGGTTACTGTAGCAAAAAGAACAAGAAAAGCTAATTCTCTTGTAAAAGAAAACTCCCCTATAATTCAGGAACTCCAAAAACAGGTTTACGGTGATAAACTTACCGGATTACTTAACAGAGCTTATCTTGAAGAAAATATAGGCAAATTTATGCAAAGCGAATTTGCTCTTCTTATGATAAAACCTGATAATTTTAAATCGATAAACGACGGTTTCGGGCATGAAAAAGGCGATGAATGTTTGATTTTTATCGGAAACTATTTAAGCCGTTTTTTAGACAGAACTTCCGTCCTTATCAGGTATCAGGGCAGTGAATTTGCAGTTATTGCTCCTGAACATTCTAAACATGAAGTATCCATGCTTGCAAAAAAGATTAAAGACGAGCTTGAGTATTTGGATATTTCTCCGGTTATAAAAGAAAAACTGCCGTTGCGTATCAGTTTAGGTGTGTTGTTTTATCCTGAAACAAAACTGCCTCCTCAGGAATTTATAAAAAAGTGTGCAGAAATGCCGTTGGCTTCCAGAGCAAGAGGCGGTTCACAAATTTTATTTGCAGGAGATTTATAAATGAGTAATTCAAAACAAAAATGGCTTGACATTTTAAAAAAAGCAAAAATCTTTTACGGACTGTCTTCACAAGATATCGAACTTCTTGCTTCTGCAATGTTTTATGCCGAATTTGACGAAAACAGAGTTCTTGTATATGAAGGAGATCCCGGAAACGAATTGTTTATAATTGTTAAAGGGGAAATTTCCGTTTCCGTAAGTACCAAAGAAAAAGAAATTGAACTGATACGGTTAAAAGCCGGCGATTTTTTCGGTGAAATGGCTCTTCTTGAACAAGAAAACCGTTCTGCAACATGTAAAGCCATAGAACAAACTTTTTGTTTGGTTTTAAAGTCGCAGGACTTTTCTTCTTTTATAATCGAGCAGCCGGAAATAGCCGCATCCGTTCTTAATAATATGCTTAAGATTACGGGTTCAAGACTTATGAACACAAGTACGCTTCTTTCGCAAATGATTCAATGGGGTGATGGTGCAAAAAAAAGAGCTATTACCGATTCTTTTACAGGATTATACAATAGAAGATACCTTGATGAATCTTTTGAAACCCTCGTTCAGCACAGTATAAGACAACATTTAGCTGTAAGTTTTGCTATGGTAGACGTAGATCATTTCGGAACTTTAAATAGAACTTACGGACCCGAATTTTGCGATAAAGTCCTTTTGGAAATTGCACGTGTTTTTAAAGAAAGTTTTGATTCCGATGATATCTTGATAAGATATGGCGGTGATGAGTTTTGTTTTATTATTTGCGGTAAATTTGAGAGGGGACACAATCAATGCAAAAAAGTATGTATAGGCGTAAATGCTTTACAATTTGATAAATATCCCGATCTTAAAGTGTCGTGTTCTATAGGGCTTACCCAATATAAATACGGAATGACAACAAATGATTTACTACAAATTGCGGATAAGGCATTGTATAAGGCAAAAGAAGCCGGAAGAAACCAAGTAGTTGCAGAGTAAATAAAAATTTTGACTATGCAAAAATGGTTTTTATGTCTATTTCCAATACTGATTGAAGTGTATTTGGTTTGAAGCAATTTTAGTCTGAAACCGGCATTGGAAAATCCCAAAAATTGTAATGCCCAATCTCCATAAAGCCCTTGCACAAATTTTATAGGAAAAAGCGTTTTTTATAAAATATTCAAGATTAAAGAATCTCACGGATTGAAAACCAATATAGCTTTAGGATCAAACTTGTAATGTAGAAGATGAACATTTTCGGAACCTTTGGGATATGTTCTACATTGAAATTGGGCATAGTGAATATGAGTGCAATAATTTGTGAGTAGAATGTAACACGGCTATTTTAAATCGGAGAGTGACGATTAAAAAATAAGTTTATCTGCTTCATCTTTTATTAAAATAATTTTGCCCTTTTCTATTTCTGTTTTTGCTTTTGCCAAAAAATTTCCCACAGCCTGTTTTAAGTCTTTTTGTGAAACGGGCTGTAGATATTTTTCTTCTTCCAAAATATCCGATGCCCTGTTTTGCGAAACATTTTTTAAAATAGCCGTCCTGAATTTTTTTTCTTTTGCATGAATTAAAACGGCTAATTCCGTATCGTTCATTGGAGAAATTAAATATTGAATATGCTTTGGATGCATATTTGCAATATCATCTAATGTAATAAGTTTATCTTTTATAGAGTCGGCAAGAATTTCGTCAGAAGTTTTTAAAGAGTTTAAAATGGCGTTACTGCTATTATAATCTATTTTGCGTAAGATTTCGGCTAAAACGGAAACCCCGTCTATAGAAGTATGTCTGGTTAAATTTACATCTACAACTTTACTTTTTAGAGCTTCGCTGATTTGTTGCAAAATAGCCGAATCTATTTTTTCCATTTTTGCAAGCCGTATAACGATATCTTTTTTTTCTTCTTCGGGCAAAGAGTTTATGTAACAGGCTGCCTGTTTTGGTTTTAGCTGCGATAAAACTATTGATTTTGTAGCCGGTAATTCTTCATCCAAAACACGCGATAGAACTTCATTATCAATTCCGTCAAGGTATTCAAACGGAACAGGCATTTTGACCGGCACCGTATTTTCCAATATTTCTTCAGCCTTTTTGGAACCGAATGCATTTGTCAGCATTATTTTTGCCGTTTCAATACCGCCTATGGAATTTTTACTTTTACTGTAAATCTCGTTAAATTCGGCTAAGACTTCTAAGGCTTCTTCTTTACCGACGGTACGGATTGTAACAAGTTCCGCTACTACTTTATCTATTTGTTCTTTGGAAAGTTGTTTTAAAACTTCGGCAGCCTGATCTGTTCCGATGATAAATAAAAATTTTGCAACACGCTTATAAGGACTTTCTTTAGCTTTATTTTCTTCTATGGGAACTTTTATAAGTCCTTGCTTTAACATTTTACTTTCAATATCGCTCATAAAACCTCGAAAGACATTATATCATGTATTACAAATAAAAGGCAAGTATAGGCATTAACCGAAATATTTAAAGATATTACAATTTTTACCGTGAACCATAAAAACACGTTACTTGCATTATATCGGTTAAGTTATTATAATGAAAGGCTTATGGAAACCAATATTGATAAAGAAAAAAGAACAAACAAATCATTATTAAAAAGCGGAACAAAGTTATCTGTTTTAGTATTAATTTCAAGGATTTTAGGACTTATAAGACAAATGACAATGTCGTCATTTTTGGGTACAGGACCTTTGGCTGATGCTTTTACTACGGCTTTTATGCTCCCGAATCTTTTTAGGCGGTTGTTTGCAGAAAACAGCGTTACCGTTGCTTTTATTCCGACTTTTAATAAGTACTTACAAAATTACAATGACGAAGGGAAAAAAGACAAAGCCGATATTATCGAATTTTTAAGTTCTATCTTTACTCTTGTAAGTTTTGCAACCGCGGTTGTGGTTGTTTTAGGTATTATTTTTGCTCCGCTTATAATAAAAGTATTTTTTAGTAAAATTGTAGATTACGATGCTGCCGTTTTTTTGACACAAATAATGTTTCCGTATCTTTTTTTAATTTCGATAGCGGCTTTTTTTCAAGGAATTCTAAACGGGTTTAAAATTTTTACTCCGTCCGGAATTACTCCTATTTTGTTTAATATAATTACAATTAGTGCAACATATCTTTTTGCAAAACCTTTTGGAAATCCTGCTGTTGCTATGGCTTACGGCGTTTTAATAGGAGGATTCGTTCAAGCTGTTTTTCAACTTCCTTTCGTTTTAAAAACCGGTTTTAATTTTAAATTCAAAAATTTAAAAGATGCGTTTTTGAATGACGGAACCAAACAAGTTTTAAAACTTTTAGGACCTACAGTAATCGGTGTTGCAGCTTATCAATTAAATGAACTTGTTTCGACTTCTCTGGCAACAAGTACAGGACTTGGAATTGCCTCAAGTCTTCAATATTCTCTAAGACTTTTAGAATTGCTGCTTGGAATTTTTGCAGTATCTATAGGCACGGTTATTTTGCCGGATTTATCAAGACTTGCAGCAAAAAAAGATTGGATCCAATTTCAAGATTTACTTTTGCAATCAATTAAAATTATTGCTCTTATTACAATACCTGCAAGTTTTTTTTCATTTTTAAATGGAGAGAATATAATAATTCTTATTTATAAAAATAACAGGTTTAATGAAAATTCTGTTGCCTTGACTTTAGGAGTTTTTAAATTACACATAATCGGACTTTTCGCAATAGCAGCAAATAGAATTATAGCTCCCGCATTTTATGCACAAAGCGATTCAAAATCTCCTGCTGCTGCCGGTATAATTTGTTTCGGTATAAATATTATTTTGGCATTTTTACTGTCGATGTTTTTCGGCGGTAACGGAATTGCAGCAGCATTGACAATTGCAGGTTTTGTAAACACAATTCTTTTATTTATATTTTTACAAAAAAATAAAAATATAGATATTTTCCGTTTAGTTTTGCCTGCATTAATGTTTATTTGTAAAATATTTATATTTTCGGTTATTGCCTCAATTCCTATTTATTTTTTTAAAGAAAAAATCTATTTTCCGTTTTCTAATTATGGAAAAATTATTTCTCAAGGCGTTCCTCTTTTTTTGTCGTTTATTGTTTTTGCTTCAATCGGTGTATTTCTCCTTTTTGTCTGTAAAGATAAAACAACTTTTTCTGCACTCGATATGCTTAAGAAAAAATAAATGCAAATCGACAACCCCGACGCAAGAAGCATAGACGTAAATCGATTTTGTAATAAAACACCCCCGGATGATTTTCAGACAATCACCTTCAAACTCTTGTAATTCCAAGCAAAGCGGTATATAATACGCCGCATGAAAGGGAAAAAAGAGTATGCAAATAGTAAAAGTTTTGATAATAAATCGGTAAAACTACTTGACAAGCTGAACGGCACAACCGACACAATCAAAATCGGCTCGGTAATGGAAATACTCGGCAGTCGCTTAAAGTTCGACCCGACCGACGAAGAACAAGGGGTATTTGCCGTATCGGGAACGACCGCCGTTCGCTGTGCTTCGGTAGTCGAAAACAAACCTGCACGGCTCATTGTCCTTTTGGATGCCGCAGTTCCGGCGGGGGATTTTACACTTGAAGTGCGGACGAAGATGGACGGTAATGGAGTCCGGCAATTGAAAACACTTAAAAAAGGCTACTACCACAAAACGCTCA
>CAUTTN010000014.1:0-20624 GCA_963541225.1 uncultured Treponema sp. | reverse complement strand
TTAACGAGGTGGTTGCAGCCGGCTTTAATACCCTCATGTTACGGTGCAAGAAGCGTAGACGTAAAACGTCAGGGTATTAAACCCTCTGCACGAATAAAAAAAGCCGCTTTAAACCTAAAAGGTTAAAGCGGCTTTAAACGGATTTGTTATTTTGCAAACCTTTCACCGAAAGATTTACATTTTTCTTTACCGGAAGCATCAGGGCTATCGTAAATGATTAAGCCTTCTTCAAATAAGTCGGCTCCGTCACCTTTAGCTCTTGTTTCCCAATTTCTCATCCATTCTCCGCCGGAACCGTCGCCGGCCCATTCATAAGAACCGAAAAGAGCTATTTTTTTACCGCTTAATTTACTTTCAATAGAAGCAAAAAACGGTTCAAATTCGTCCGGTTCGAGTTCTTCAGCACCCATTGCAGGACAGCCGAAAGCAATTTTGTCATAATCGTCAATATTTTTCGATCCGAATTCGGACACCGTAAAAAGACTTGCATCGGCTCCTCCGGCTTTTAATCCTTCCATAACGGATTCAGCCATAGACTGAGTGTTACCGGTTCCGCTCCAATAAATAACAGCAATTTTTGCCATAAAACCCTCCTATAGGTTAATTTTGATTTAGGCACTTAATAAATCGTAAAGCCTAAATCCATTTTGTATCTGCAAAGCAAACTGCTTTTTGCATTCCGTATATTTGCTAAAAATTTCCGCCGCTTTTTCCGCATTAGAATAGACTTTCCAATACCCCGAAAAAATACAATCTTTTCCTTTTTTTCTGTAATAGGCAATAACATCTTCGGCAGGATAACCAAGAAAAAGACCTATCTCGTGGGGAAAGTTAGAATTTTTTTTACATATTGCCGAATTTTGTGAAATATCCATCCTTGAAGCCAAAATATCCAAGAGTTCTTCAATAGAAGAATTTTGAGAATAACCGAAGATTTTAAGAGCATTGACAACCTCAGGCTGAGTTATAAAATTTGATAAAGATTCTTTGTGATAAAGGAAAAGCTGAACTCTTTTGGAGCATTTACATAGTACCTTTATAAAAAAGCCCTTTCCTTTAAGGAATTCCAGATTTATGGAGGAAATTTGTTTAAATTCTTCCATAGACACCGAAACCAGATTTGATGGTTTTATTCCTGCAAAACAAGGAGCACAATTATAGGCTAAAATTTCTTCTATGTTAGAAACTGCAAACATAAAGATATTTAAGCATATTTTAACAATTTTGTCAACTGTGGAGTACAAGATTATTATCACCAGGCGATTTTGTAGTCAAACAGGGCAGGAAGGGAACCCGGGTTTTGGCTAAATCAACAACCCCGACGCGAGCGTCGGGGTATTAAACCCTCCGCACGAATAAAGCGGTCACTCGTAAATTAAGCCGGTAAAGACAATGCAGCAATCCGAACCGGCTTTCTTTAAAAAAAATCCATCCATACGATTAGATTTACGGTGTGCCTACTTCGTCCAGCAGGGCTTGGTATAATGTAAGAGAGTCTTTTGTAGTTTTACGCAGGGATTTAGATAATAAACGGGCAAGACGGTAAAGCATTTTACAGCCTTGCTCCGGTTCTTTATTGCATAAATTTAAAAAGTCATCGGACGAAAGAGCTAAAGCCTTACAGCCTGTTACGGCTTTTACGGAAGATGTATGGCAGCCATGTTCCACTAAAGAGGTCTCACCGAAGCAGATATGCTCTTCTGCCTTTAGATTTGTTATTGCAAAAGGCGAGCCTTCCGGTGTTGTCCGCAAAATTTGAACTTCGCCTTCAACAAGAATGTAAAGACTATTTCCGGTTTCGTTCTCTTTTATGATGGCAGTTCCGGCTTGAAAAGTTTGGGCTTTTAACAAAGAACTTACTTTTTCTAAAAAAGCCTTATCTTTTCCGTTTAAATTTTTAAAATCTTCGAAGATTTCCAATTTCGATAAGCATTCGATAATTTCGTCGGTGTCTTTTTTTTTGTTTTCCAAACCGGTATTAATATCAGTCATTTTATTTATCCTCATTTAATAATAAAGAATCGTCAAGAGCCGAACCGTCGCTGGTAAATTCCGTGCGTTTCCTGCCGCATACAAAAATTCCCCGTGAATTAGGTTTTATTATATATTCGTCGGGCGGAGTTAAAATAGGCTCGTTGCTTTTGAGTTTTTTTATTTTCTTTAGATTGGTTACAATTTGTCTTATATCTGGATTTTTTTGTGCTTCGTGAAGAGCTTCTTTACGGCGGCTGTAAAAATTCCCCGTATTTTCCAAAAGACCTATCAAAACTCTGCCGCCCGAAAGACTTCGGCGGTATTCGCGGTAAGTTTTGCCTATAAACTCAAAAGGAATATCGTTTATGATTAGCCCTTCGCCCGATTTTTCGGTAATAAGTTCCCGTAAGACATGGCTTAGACCTGTACCGCTCGAAGCCGATACAAGAATACTTCTTTCATAATCGGTACTCAAAATTATTTCGTCGCAGTGTGCAAGCGAAAGGTGTTGTTGGAATTTTGTATCGATGATTTCCGCAGCCGTGTAAATACGGGAATTAAGGCTTCCGATTGTAAGAACTGCAAGTACGGTTCTTGAATCTATTTCCATAGGCGAGGAGTTATGCGAAAAATCCGAAAGAATAAGAACCCGTTCCGCAAGTTTTATGTTTGCACGCAATAAAGTTGCTTCGTCGGTGTAATCGCCGAACAGATAAATTATACCTTTAAATCTTTTATCGGTTTTTATTATATCCATATTTTCGGGATTTGCATTATTTATAAGAACAATGTGGTCAATAGGGATTTCGGGATTTGCAGACATAATCCCCAAAAGTATCCTATCAAAATTAGGTTTCCAACCGCAAATAATAAAATGATTTTTAATTTTTTCCAATCTAATAAGCCCCCTGTCTTTTTTTATTTGTCTGTCAAAAAATACCGATGCAATTTTTCCGCTCACCCCCGCAAAGGCAACAACCCCGAACAGCAAAAGAATAATTCCTGCAACACGCCCGACAATAGTCGAAGGGGTAATATCCCCATAGCCTACAGTAGTAACGGTTACCAGCGAATACCAAAATGCATCAAAAAAGTTATTTATTCGGGAGTTACTATTTGCTTCCGAAATAAAAATAATAAATACCAAAATAACAAATACAAAAGCAAAACCTGATAAGATTCTAAAAATATCGCTTAAAGGCAAGTTTTTCAACGATAACCAAAGTCTTGTTATAACAGGCTGTTTTTTAGGCTGAGAAAATTCGGTCCTATTGTTTTCCGACTCTTTATTTTGCATAATACTATTTTACGGCAGATTGGAAAAAATAGCAAGATTTAAAATTTTTTATCCGGACGGAGAGTTAAATGTCTTACCGTTTTGTGGCAAAGCCGTCTGTTTTATAATTCCCGGTCATTTTTTACTTTGCGTTTTTTGGAATTATGAATTTTAATTTCTTCATCCAAATCTTTTACATCGGATTTTATTAAACAAGGATTTCCGATAGAAAAAATTTGTTTATTATCCAAAATATACAAGGGTATATCGTCCGTTAACGAAAAATACGGAATAGGATAGGTATCGGCGGCGGCATTAGTGCCGGGACCTGCAGCGGAAGGTTTTAAAGTCAAAAACAAGGCGTTTTTTCCGTCCTTTTTCTTTTCCGTTATTGTGTAAGAACCTTTTTCAAAATTGCGTAACACACTTCCATTATTTGTAACACAAGAATATACGAAGCCGTTTCTTTGAAGCAATTTGGGAACTTTATAAGAATTCCCGTCTTTGTCATTAAAATAGACCTTTTTATTGTCATAAGCAAGGTCATCAACCCAGTAGCGAAATCTTATATATTCGGAATCGGTAAAAAAATACGCATCGATGGATTTTGGAGCTTCTTGCGGATAGAGTAAAATTCCTCTATGAAAACCTTGTTCAACCCAAAAACCGTAAAGCGGACTTGTATGCCGGTTTAAAGCATAATCTTCTTGGCTGCTGGTCAACCCCGCAGGTTTTAAATCTTCAGGAAGAGGCAAATTGTCGGTTTCGTAAACAGTTTTTTCATAAAAAGATGTAAACAAAAGACCTTCTTCGGAACAAACCGGAAGTATCATCTTTTTTTTAAAAAACGGGTAATTTATATAAAAATAAAAACACGAATTCGAATTTTCTTTTTGTTCGATCTCGGCAAAAAAAATGCTATTTTTTTCATGAACATATTGATAATACGGCTTTAGTACAAAACGAAGTTTAATTCCGAATTGTCCGTTTTCGGTGCTTTTTGTGATTTCTATAAAACGATTATGGTTTTCCCATATTCCGCTAAGGTTTTCAAGTTGCAAATTATCTTTATTTTGAGAGAATAAAGCAAAATGAAAAAAAAATAAAAAAATGTAAATAAATGATGTTTGTTTAAATATACTTTTCATATTCACGCTTAGTTTACACATTCCGCCTGTTTTTATACAAACGGAATGTTTTTGCTGTATAATAAACCTTAAATTAATAAGGTTCTCCGTTTGCTTTAGGAGCCGCAGAGTTTTTGCTAAAAAATACCAAAGCAATTAATGTTACAAGGTATGGAAATATTTTGAGCCAAACCGGAGGAATTAAATTAAGCGACGGTATAACCTGCGATACGTTTGCAATCGTTCTTGCAAAGCCGAAAAAGAAAGTCGCTCCCAAAATGCCTATGGGTTTCCACTGCCCGAAAATAAGAGCCGCTATCGCCAAAAAGCCCAGCCCGTCAACGCTTCCGTTAAATTCTCCAGAGTATGTTACAAGGATTATGGAACCGCCCAATCCTGCCAAGGCTCCGCTTGCACAAACTGCAAAGTATCTCATCTTATGTACGTTTATACCGGCACTTGCAACCGCAGACGGGTGTTCTCCGCAAGCACGAAGTCTAAGTCCGAAAGAGGTTTTATACAACAAAAACCAAGAAAACAAAAGTATTGCCAAAACAAGCCATGTACTCCAATAAGTTTGAGAAAAAAACAATGAGCCTATTACAGGTATATCGGAGAGGACAGGTATATTTTTTCTTATGATTCCCCCTACCCTAACATTTCCTGAACCTAAAATCGAACGGGCTATATAAACGGTTAATGCTGCCGCTAACATATTAATTGCTGTTCCGCTTATAATCTGGTCGGCTTTTAACGTAATTGAAGCAAAGGCATGTAACAAAGAACATAGTATACCGGCAGTCATCGCTGCAAGAAGACCTATGGGAATAAGAAGTCCGTTGGGAACCAACCCCGTAATCAATTTTATTGTAACCGCAGCAGCAAAACTTCCAACAAGCATTAGCCCTTCAAGTCCTAAATTTGTAACACCGCTACGCTCACTATATAGACCGCCCAGCGATACAACCAAAAGAGGTATAGTATATGCAATTACATAAGGAAAAATAGAAGTCAAAGTAGTCCACATAATTATTCAGCCTCCTTTTGGAGTTTTTTTTCATTTTTTTTGGAGAATTTTGTCCAAAACTTTTTTAGTAAAAGGCTTGTAGCAGTAAAATATATTATAACCGCAATTATAGTATCGGCTATTTCCGGAGGAACTGCGGTGTTTGCACTCATAAACCCTTTGCCTACATGAAGTATACCGAAAAATAACGAACTTAAAGCAACGCCTATATAATTACCGGTTCCTAAAAGAGCTACTGCAATACCGTCAAATCCTTGTGCAGGCATAACTCCTATCTGCATATTAAGAGAATACCCGGCATAAAAAGTAAGTCCTGCAAGACCGGCTAAAGCACCCGAAATCATCATAGAAATAACTATGTTTCTATTGACTTTTATACCTGCATATTCGGCAGCACTTTTATTATAACCGGCAGCTTTTAGCTCAAAACCCAAAGTTGTCTTATCCAGGATTATTTTTAAAAAAATCATACCCAATATGCTCAAAAAAATGCCGTAGTTTACGTATTCGCTTCCGAAAATATTTGTAAGCCATGCCGCTCTAAGCGAATTCGTTTCCGCAATAGATCGGCTTTCGGTTTCTATTACTTCCGCTTTTAAATAGCCTTGAACCGAATAATAAACAACCCAATATGCAACCCAATTCATCATAATTGTAGAAACAACTTCATGCACATTAAAAACGGCTTTTAAAAGCCCCGGAAGTAATCCCCAAACCGCACCGCCTATAATAGCCGCTAAAATTAAAATCGGAAGAAGTATGGGACGGGGTAAAGAAGAATTAAGAGCGATAAAAGTTACACAAAGACCGCCTATAAGCATTTGTCCCGAAGCCCCTATATTAAAAAGCCCCGTTTTAAAAGCGAAACTTACTGCAAGCCCTACAAACAAAAGAATTGTTGCCGTAGCAAGGGTATTACCGATCCGCTCTACGCTCATTAATCCGCCACGAAATAAATACGAAAATGCAGTAAAAGGATTATTACCCAAAAGAATTATAAATACAGCTCCGGCAATAAGCCCCAGTAAAACAGCAGAAAAACTTATAACAAAATTATTTTCGGATAAATTCAAATCTTTAAAACCGATTTTTTTAGAACTCAATTTATTCATTGCTTACCCCCATACCTGCCATCATAAGACCCACTTCTTCGGCTGTAGTTTTTTCGGGTTCTACAATTCCGCTCAAAGCTCCGCGGTGCATAACGGCAATTCTATCGGAAAGATTGAAAATCTCATCAAGTTCAAACGAAATTAAAAGAACGGCTTGTCCGCTATCTCTGCATTTAACAAGACTTTTATGAATGGATTCTATTGCTCCTACATCAAGACCTCTTGTCGGATTTACTGCAATTAAAAGTTTAGGCTCAAGAGTTATCTCCCGCCCCAATATTGCCTTTTGCTGATTTCCTCCGCTTAAAGTTCCTGCTTTGGATTCTATTCCCTGACCCGACCGCACATCAAATTGTTCGGTAATTTTTTTGGCAAAAGAATCTATTTTTTCCTTATTTAAAAATCCGTGTTTTTGAAACTCTTTTGTGTAGTATGACTTTATAACCATATTTTCGGCTATTGAATACTGAAGCACAAGCCCGTGTTTCTGCCTATCTTCCGGAACATGCCCCAGCCCCGCTTCGGCACGTTTTCTTATAGAGTAGTTTGTTATATCTTTTCCGTCAAAAATTACGGTTCCGGAATCCGAAGAAATCAAACCCGATAAAGCATAAACAAGTTCGCTTTGTCCGTTTCCGTCAACTCCCGCAATACCGACAATCTCCCCTGCCCTAACATCAAGCGAAAAATTACTGACAGCAGGAAGCTTTTTCTCTTTTGAAACATTTAAATTTTTAATCTCCAAAACCGGTTTTCCTGGGTTACACGGAGCCTTAGGAACTTTAAAATCAACGGGTCTGCCGACCATTTTAGAAGCCAGTTCGTTTTTTGTGGTTGATGCGACATCAACTACATCGATTAGCTTTCCGCGTCTTATAATAGTACATCTGTCGGCAGAATCCAAAATTTCTTGTAATTTGTGTGTTATTAAAATTATAGCTTTTCCTTCTGCCGCAAGATTATGCATTATTTTCATTAATTCGCTTATTTCCTGAGGTGTTAAAACGGCAGTCGGTTCGTCAAATATCAAAATATCGGCATCACGGTACAACATCTTCAAAATTTCAACGCGCTGCTGAGTTCCAACCGTTATGTCGCCTATAATCGCATCGGGAGAAATTGAAAGACCGTATTTATCGCTTAATTCTTTTATTTTCTTTTCTGCGGATTTTTTATTTAAAATGAAACGCCCTTCTTTGCCTAGTATTATGTTTTCCGTTACAGTGAAATTATGAACAAGTTTAAAATGCTGATGCACCATACCTATTCCAAGATCATTTGCATCATTCGGATTGTTTATTTTTACTTTTTTTCCTTTTACAAAAATCTCGCCTTCATCGGCATGATACAATCCGAAAAGGATACTCATCAAGGTAGATTTACCTGCCCCGTTTTCTCCCAAAATCGCATGAATTTCCCCTTTTTTTACCTGCAACGTTATTCCGTCATTTGCAAGTATTCCGGGAAAACTTTTGCGAATATTTTTCATTTCAATTATATATTCAGAGCCGGACAATCACATACTCCTTATAAAATAAATTTTTGCAAAGTTAAACTTGCAAACAACTATTTTAAATAACTTTTAAAGTAAAATTCGGCAGAAAAGCAATACCGATTATCGAATAAATACCGCAACGGATTTAATCTCCTTAATTTCGGCACAACGTACCGGCGGATATTAAACCCGCCCGCATAAATAATAACTTTTCTGCCTGAAAAATAATTTTAACGTTTATTTAAATAAGTCGCCTTGCATACTGCTTACAACTATTTCGCCGGATTTAAGTTTTTCATGAATTTCTTTTACTTTCTTTTGAACGTCGTCAGAAAGATTCGGGTTACTTCCTGGAATACCTACACCATTTTCTTTAACGCTTAAAAGAAGAGAACGTCCGCCTTTAAACTCTTTGTTCAATTCTGCTTTTATCATATCATAAGCGGCAACATCAATATATTTTACGGCAGAAGTTAAGATTATAGAAGAACCATCCGAAATAAGACCTTCGGCATATTGGTCAACGTCAACACCTACAACCCAAACTTTATCTCCTGCTTGAGCTCTTGTTTTGGCTTCGTTGATAACGCCTACGCCTACACCGCCGGCTGCTGCATGTATCACGGTTACGCCTCTGTCATACATAGAGGCGGCAATTTGCTGTCCGGCAGCTATATCGGAAAAACTGCCCTGATACAAAAAGTTTTCAGGATTCATTTCTATTTTTGTACCGAAATGTTCGTTAGCATATCTTATACCCTGCTGCCATCCCCAGTTAAATTTTTGAACGGCAGGTATTTCCATTCCGCCTATAAAGCCGAAATTACCTTCTTTAACCTGTAAAGCGGCAGCAACACCTGCCAAAAATCCGGATTCGTTTTCGAGGAAGCTGATACCGATTGTGTTAGGTCCGTTTTCCGGAGTCCATGAATCGGAAGGATGAGCATTTCCGTCTATAAGTACGAATTTTGCATCAGGATATTTGGATTGGGCTTTGAATATTGCCGTTTCAAATTTAAAACCCGGGCAAACAATAAATTTATAACCGGAATCATAAAGATTAGAGATTTCCTTGATGTAATCCGCTTCGGTCGTACCAACGGGTTTTAAATATTTTATTTCAACCCCAAAATCCGTTTTTGCTTTTTGAATACCTTCCCATGTACCTTGATTAAAAGACTTATCATCGATAGTTCCGGCATCTGTTACCATACCTACTTTAAGAACAGACGATTTTTCCGTTTTGCTGCATGAAGTCAATATCAAGCATGCAAAAACACAGCCTAACAAAATTTTTCCAAATTTCTGCATATATAGCTCCTATAATTTTGTTTGCGTTAAAACGGCAATATTTTATAATCAAAAACACTTAATCCGTTAGAACGGCTAATTATACAACATTTTATACCTTATGTCAAATATTGATTTTAAGTTGAGTGTCCGTAAACAGGAGAACAGGTCTGTTTATAACGGGACTTACTGCAAAAAGAAAAAAACGGAGCTATTGCATAAGTTTTTATTTTTTTGTAAAATGAAAACCTTGGGGTATTAGCTCATCCGGTAGAGCGATTGGTTCGCAATCAATAGGTGGTCGGTTCGAGTCCGATATACTCCATTACTTTGCCGACGTTTATGGCGGCTTTACAAAACGGATATGTACGGCAAAGGGTTAAAAAACATGTTTCGCGGGCTATGTCGGAACTTTCGGTTAACGATTTACTAGTTTCACTTAATTTTATAAATGCGGAGATAAATTTGGATATTCCTGTTTGGCTTTTTATGGGTCCTGAAATCGGCGAAAGAAATAAAGCCGTAGACGATATAAAAAAAATGCTTTCGGCAAAATATGAAGATATAGAAATCCATTCCATGTATTCGGCGGATACGGATATAGGCAGCGTAGTTTCGCTTCTTCAAAATATTTCGCTTTTTTCTCCTGCAAAACTTATTATCTTAAAATCGGCGGAACTTATCAAAAAAAAAGAAGATGCGGAGCTGATAACAAACTGGATTAAAACCGTCAGCAACACAAATACCGAACCGTATTCTTTTTTAGTTTTAGTTTCCGATGAAACTTCAATTCTAAAAAAAATAAGTGATGCTGTTCCGAAAAATAATCAAAAAATTTTTTGGGAAATGTTTGAAAACAAAAAACAAGACTGGATTAAAAATTTTTTCCGTAAAGAAGGTTTTGGAATAGAAGATGAAGCCGTAAATAAAATTTTGGAATTGGTAGAAAATAATACGGATGCACTTAAAACCTCTTGTTCCCATATAGTGCTATTTTTAGAAAAAGGAACTACAATTCTATCCGAAGATATAGAAACCCTTTTTGCTCATACCAAAGAGGAAACTCCTTTTTCTCTTTTTGATGCTTTAACTCATAATGATTTTGAGACTTCTATTGCAATTACGCAAAAACTAATGCTTTCAAAAAACTCAAGTCCCATACAAATAATTGCAGGTCTTAGTTACTGTTTTAGAAGATTGAGCGATTGGCATAAAATCCATGAAGAAAACAGTTATTTGGATGATTTTGAATTAAGGCGTTACGGATTTTTGGGAAAAACAGCCATCGCACAATACGGCAGAGCTGCAAAACTATGGAACACGGTTTCTTGTTCCGCAATAATTTCTTTACTTTGCGAAACGGATTTAAAATTAAGATCTTTAGGCTCTACTCTTCAAAGCAGTATAATGGAAATATGTTTGTATGAAATTATTCATAAATCCGGATACTGTATATCCGAATATGCCACACCTTTTTAAATTAGAATCTCCTTAAAACTCTGGCTCTTCCTTTTTGAGCGTCAATAAGATTTTTATTTAGCTTTAAGGCTTTATTATAAGCCTCTAATGAGTAGCGGTAATCTTGAGTTTGTTCGCGTACATAACCAAGTCTTGCCCACCAAAAACTATTTACTGCGTAAAGAGTTACAGCCGTAGAAAAAGCTATATCGGCATGTTTATATTTTGCCATCCGTAAATATATTTCGCCCATAAAATAGTAGGACAAAGGAATTTTTACACCGTTCGGAGCATAGGAAATATAATCTTCAAAAAGTCTGAGGGCTTCTTTGTTTTTTCCCAAATTAAAACACGCCTCTGCTTGAGTTGCTATAAGACGCGGATCGGCAGACGCTATTTGTCTGCCTTTAACGGTCATATCATAAGTTTTTTGATATTGCCCATCAGCCAAAAGAGCCCATGTCAAAACAACATAACTGTCAAGGTTTGCTGGCAATATTTTTATCTCGGCTTCGCAAACCTTTATCGCTTCGGTATATTTGCCCTGTTTAAAAAGAAGAAGAGCATCCTGCTTAGTCTGAGAAAATAAAGGAAACCACAAAAATATAAAAACAGGTATCCAATTAAATTTTTTATATTTTAGCACGTAAAAAAAACTTTTATTCTCCAATCGCTTTAATCCTTTGTCATTGTACAAATTCCGTTGAATATACAACCGCTCTCCAAAACAACTTCGGAAGCGGTTACATCGCCTATAAGTTTACCGCATGAAAATACATGAACCAGAGTATCGGCTATAACGTTCCCTTCTACAACGCCTTTTATGACAACTCTATCGGCTTTTATATCTGCCTTAACTTCAGAGTTCTCATCTATCATAACATCGCTTGTTGAATTAAGAGAACCCGCAATATTGCCCTTTATCATAAAAGGCTTATTGCATTCTATTTTTCCGCTAAAATAAATATCCGGAGCCAACACGGTATCGTAATCTTCCTCGTCCATGTCGGCTAAATTTATTTTTTCGACTTCAGCCATTTTTATTTATCCTTCCTGTTACCTTTTATTGAAGGAGCCGTTTTCGTTTTTTCAAAAAGCATATACCCGAAGCCGAACACCAGCGATAAAACAATGGCAGGCAAAAGCCAGGGAAAACCGATATTCTCAAACGGCAGGCTTTGCAGCACTTCAATGGTTGTATTAAAGCTGAGAGTTTCGGGACTCATAAGAGGAAACGCTTCTATTTTTGAAAGAAAATTTTTAATTAAATCTTTTGCTGCAACAACTCCCTGTAAAACACTGATACACAAAGTACCTATAACGGCTCCGGTAAAAAAATATTTATTGGGAATAAATTCTCCGAATAAATTCAACACTATTAAAACAATTGCTACAGGATAAATAATTTCCAAAATAGGACCTGCAACATAAATAATATTATCTACACCGAAATTGGAAAGAAAAAAGCTTATGACACAAATAATTATTACCGAAGCTCTATAGCTTATGTCGTCCTTAAACCTATCGCTAAAATATTCTCCGGCAGTTGTTGTTAAACCTATTGCCGTAGTTAAACACGCAAGACCTATTGCCAAACCCAAAACTATACGTCCGGCGTTCCCCCATAAAAGTTCACTGGATTTTACAACAATTTCGGTTCGGGATAAATGACCCGGTAAAACACCGCCGCCCGTAGCACCGACATAAACAAGCCCTCCGTAAACAAGCCCAAGACCTACGCAAGCAATCAAACCGGTATATAGGGTCATTTTTAAAAGAGATTTTTTATCGTTGTAACCTTTGGCAGTAATACTTGAAATTACAATAGTTGCGAGAATCATAGAACCTAAAGCGTCCATGGTTTGGTAACCTTCTTTAAATCCGCGTAAAAAAATCTTATCTACCGAAGGATTTGTAATTTTTCCGATAGGAGTTATAATGCCTTTTATTACAAGAAGAGCCAAAACCAAAATAAGGGCAGGCGTAAGAAACTTTCCGACCCTATCCACTACATTATTAGGTGTTAGAACAAAAAATAACGTAATACCAAAAAAAACAAATGAAGAAAAGATAGAATTAATTCCCAAGTTTAGAGGTTGTATTGCTATCTCAAATGTTGTCGCAGCAGTTCTGGGAATTGCAAAAAGAGGTCCTATTATAAGCATTACAAATATGATAAAGAATGTTCCAAACACATTATTAATATTTTTTATAAAATTGGAAAGCTGTCCGTCGCATTTTCCCATAGAAATAATTCCTAAAATAGGCATTCCTACACCTGTCAATAAAAAACCTAAAAGGGTAAGATACCATTTGTTTCCGGCAAGGTGTCCTAAGCTGGGAGGGAATATCAAATTTCCGGCACCTAAAAACATTGCAAAAAGAGCAAAACCCATTATAACAACATCATTAATTTTCTTATTCATCGATAGTCTCCATCATCTTTAAGTTATAAAGACAACAGATTATATCACTATTTAAGAAAAAGTAAAAGAGGGGTATTAAAAGATTAGACTTTCCACGGAGGATAATTATAAGGGAACCGCACCTATTAATTTTGAGCCGATTGCACAATAATCAAATTTTTAGTATACTTAACCGCTTATACGCAAGCGGAAAAAGGATTTTTAAATATGCAAGACATAAAGGCAAAGACTGTACCTTTTTTTATTCCTTCGTTTTCGGAAGAGGAAGAAAAAGCCGTGTGCAGTATTTTAAAATCGGGCTGGCTTACTACCGGAAAGGAAACTCTTAAATTCGAAGAAGATTTTGCCGAGTTTATCGGAAGCAAATATGCTTTAGCTGTCAATTCTGCTTCAAGCGGTTTAATTTTGGCAATGCAGGCTTGCGGCGTAAAAGAAGGCTCAAAAATTCTTACAAGTCCTTATACTTTTATTTCTACAGCAACTTCCGCATTACATCTAGGAGCCGATGTTGTTTATGCAGATATTGAAAAAGATTCTTATAGTATAGATTCTCAAAAGATAGAAGATAAATTAAAACGAGATAAAAAAATCAAAGCGGTGGTTCCTATTCATATTGCAGGTAATGTTTGTAATATGAAAGATATAAATATGCTGGCTCAAAAATACGGAGTGTCCGTTATAGAAGATGCGGCACATGCTTTTCCAAGTAAGACAGCCTACGGTTTTGCAGGTACTTTGGGAACCTGCGGCGTTTTTTCGTTTTATGCAACAAAGACTATAACCACGGGTGAAGGCGGCATGATCTGTACAAACGATAAAGACGTTGCAGAAAAAATAAAATTAATGCGTTCGCACGGAATAAATAGAACTATTTGGGACAGGTATACGGACACAAAGGCTTCGTGGAAATATGATGTAATCGAGGCAGGCTGGAAATTTAACCTTCCCGACATTCTTTCTGCAATAGGCAGAGTCCAATTAAAAAAGGCAAACACTTTCTTTAATCAGCGTAAAAAGATTGCCCGAAAGTATAATGAAGCTTTCGGAAAAAATGAGCTTTTTACCGTACCTCCCGACGGTGACGGTAACGCATGGCACCTTTATATTTTAAGATTAAATCTTAACGCATTAAAAGCGGATAGGGATCAGTTTTGTTCTATATTACAGCAAAAAGGTTTAGGCATTTCTATGCACTTTATTCCCCATTTTGAGATGACTTTTATAAAAGATAGGTATAAATTAAAAGAATCCGATTTTCCGGAGTGTAATACAAAATACATGCAGAGTTTTAGTTTACCGTTTTATCCTTCAATGTCCGATGATGATGTGGATTATGTTATAAAAACGGTAATTAAAACAGGTGAAGAAAACAGGCGGTAAAAGATGTGTAAAAACTTTGTTTCGGATTTAGAAGTTACGGATGAAGAATATGCCGTACTTGTACGCGGATTTAATGTAGGTTCAAAAATATTAAATATAAACACTCCCGAACTTCCTAAAGGTTTTGCTTTTTTTTCTGCAAAGGATTTACCCAACAAAAATCATATTCGGTTTTTAAACGAAAAAATTCCTATTTTTGCGGAAAATCAAATAGAGTATAAAGGGCAGCCCATAGGTATTTTAACGGGTGACGATAAACAAGAACTTTTAAAGCTGGCATCTTTGTTTCAAATCGAAACAATTAAAACCGAAGAAGTTGATTCGGAAGAAAATACGGAAAGTAAAAATGAAAAATTGAACCCGAATACCGATTCCGAAGGTGCTGCAACTCAAGATAATCGGGATGAGCAGCCAGAAAATCCAAAAGCAATATCTTCGGAAGATATTAGAGTACAAGAAACCGAAAAATCAAGCAAAGCGGAAAATGCCGATATTGAGTTGCAAAGCAAAACTTTGTTGGAACAACATATTTATAAAGACACGTCCGTTGCTGCAATGCAAATGATTAATTCCGGTAATGCGGAAGAGGTTTTTGCAAAAACGGAAAATATTATAAGCTCTTCATTTTCATTTAAGCAGCGATATCATTTCCATGCAGAACCGGCTTGCGTAAAAGCGGTATGGAACAAAAACACTCTTGAAATTCATGCGGCAACTCAATGGCCGTTTAACATACTAAATTCCGTTTGTGATGTTCTCAATATCGATAAAGATAAAGTTAATGTGGTATTGCACAAAGAAGCGGAATCGCTTGACGGCAGATTGTGGTTTCCGACATTAGTTTCGGTACAAGCGGCAATAGCTTCGTATCTTACAAAAAAAAATATTTGCCTGCAATTTTCAAGACAAGAAGATTTTTTATATACAACAAAATCACCTGAAGTTTCAATAAAATATAAAAGTGCAGTTTCTTCATCGGGAAAAATAGAAGCCGTAAGCATTTCGATTTTGATGGATGTAGGAAGTTATAATCCCTTTATTAATGATATCCTTAGACAAATGGTTTTAACGGCAGCAGGTATTTACCGTATTCCCGTTTATACAATAAACGCCGTTGCCGTAAGAAGTCAAAACGGTTTGACAGGACCTTTAGCAGGTTGGGGAGATTCTTATGTTACAGCCGCTTTGGAAAATCATATAAACGAAATTGCCGAACATTTAAATTTATCTCCTGTAGATTTCCGTATGGATAATGTTTTAAAAATAAAAGAGGAAAAAATATACGGAGAAAAAAAAGAGGAAAATTTTAAGTTTAAAAATTTATTCGACACGGTTTGTTCGGAAAGCGATTTTTTCAGACGGTATTATTCTTACCGCAGTCTTAACAAAGCAAGACAGATAAGGCATGACGGCACTTGGCGCGGAATAGGAATTGCGTCAGGTCTGCAATATAGCGGTTCCAATATTCTTGTAAAATCGGGAATGAATTACAGTGCGGAAATTACTCTTACAAAAGAAAATGAAGTAATTGTAAAAGCAGAACCTACTTCATCAGGAGTAAAAAGAATATTAAAATCAGAAATAGCAAAAGAACTGGAAACCGAAGAATCGAAAGTTATCTTTTTAGGCGGAAGTACAAATGACATGAGTCCTACGGGAGCGGCTACAGCTTCTTGCGGAATTTCGATAATACCCGATCTAATCGGAAAATGTTGTGAAGGAATTAAAAAACAAAAATTCAGAAAACCGCTGCCTATTACTGTTACAAAGACTTATAAAGTTTCCAGAACAAAAGATTGGAGTAATGAGTTTTTAAAAGGAGTTCCGTTTATTTCTACAACGCCGGGAGTCTGTGTTGTAGAGCTTGAACTAAATCCCGGTACTTATGAAGTAAAAACTAAGGGGATTTGGCTGGCTTGTAATCCGGGCAAAGTATATTCCAAAAAAACCGTCATGCGTAATATTCATAAATCTATTTCAAATGCACTTTCCGGTATTTCCATAGAAAGAATACGGGAAGAAAATTCTTCTTTCCAATTTAAGATTATCCCTGCAAACGAAATTCCGCCTATTAAAGTTTTTTTATTGGATAGCGAATTAAAGCCATTTGCATTAAACGAACTTGCAGCAGGCTTGGTTCCGGCAGCTTATATTTCTGCTTTAAATCAAATTATGATTAATTATAAAAAAATAAATTCCGTTCCCGTTTTCCCCGAAGATATATTTAAATTATTTATAAAAAATGAGGTAGAAGATGAAAATTAGTTTTAACTTAAACGGAAAAGATGTTCAAGTTGAAGTGCTTGCAAATGAAAGACTTGTAAATATTTTAAGAAAAAACTTTAATCTTTTAAATGTAAAAACTTCTTGCTTAAAAGGTCAGTGCGGAGCATGTACGGTATTAATGAACGGAAAGCCTGTTTCTTCTTGTTTAATTCCTATGTTTAAAACAGAAGCACACGATATTATCACCCTTGAATATTTTAAAACTACAGAAGATTATAAAGCAATAGCTTCCGGTTTTGAACAAGCCGGTGTTGCAACTTGCGGATTTTGTGATGCAGGAAAAATATTTTTTACTTACGCCATTATGAATTCCGGTTTAAATATTTTTGATCATAAAGCCGAAGAAAAGATTAGAAGATATTATTCGGGTGTAATGTGCCGATGTACAAGTTTTGAAGATCTATTTTCTGCAATCGAAAAAATTAAAAAGATATGGGGTAAAAAATAAGAGGCAGCCATGGAATTAACAAAAAAAAGTATAGTATACAGAGCAAAAACATTGCAGGAAATGCAAACTATTTTAAAAAATATTTCTAATATTCAGCCTATCGCAGGCGGAACAGGCTTTTTACAAAATCAAACTGACGATATTGTTAATTTACCTTTTAATATTTTGGATATAAATAATATTCCCGAATTAAAACAAATATCAAAAAGCGACCGCTATTTTGAATTCGGTGCGGCAGTAACACTTGAAGAAATATTGGAATTAGGAGAAAAAAACATTCCGTCTGCTTTGTACAGCGGAATAGAAAAAATATCCAACAATCCGGTACGGGCATTAGCAACAATAGGAGGAAACATTGCAAGATTAAATCCTCTTTCAGGAATGTTCTTACCGATACTGGCACTGGATGCAAAACTGGAAATAAGAACTGCCGAAGAAGCGGAATGGGTTCCTTTTACGCGATATATAGATGACACATTTGCAGAAAAAAGAGCCAAACAGCATATAATTACCCGAATTAGAATTCCAAACGAATCTTGGACAAAAAGTTTTTACACAAGACTTGGAACACAAGGCTATATAAACAAGCAATCGGCATCATTTTTATTCTTAATCAGAATTCAAAAAAATATTCTTTCGGAAATGAGATTATTTTTTGCATCAAATAAATTGATAAGAGAAAAAGAATTCGACAATCTCCTTTTAGGAAAAAATCTTCCTTTATCCGAAAAAGAAATTCCTACCATAATGGAAAAAGCAAAACAAATATTTGCTTTCGATAAATTCGGTTCCGATTTTCACTATTCATGTTTTTTTAATTTGCTTGAAGACAACCTTTACAAGTTGACATAGACTATACGTTTATATATAATTTGCACAAATTAAATGGACAGGGTGGGAAAATGCAAATAATAAAACGCAACGGAGAAAAAAAAGATTATGAAGCCGAAAAAATTGCAATGGCAATTCGGGCGGCTTTTAAAAGTGTTGCAAATTCACAATATACCGATTTACATTCTGTAATTCCTCCGCTTGTAAAAGAAATTGAAGAAGATATAAAAGAATTAAATTCTAACGGTTCGTTTGTGCATGTTGAAACAATTCAGGATTTAGTAGAAAAAACATTAATTGAACATAATTATTATTCCGAAGTTAAAAATTTTATTTTATATAGAGTAGAAAGAACAAAACGCAGAGATTCAAGGCAAACGATTTCACGTTTTTTTTCTTCAATCAATATCCAAAACGTTTTAACCGAAATTCAAAACGATTTTACTACTGAAGAATACAATCTTAAATTACTTTCGCATAAATTTTTTTCTTTCCATAAAGACAATATGAATGAAGCCGAATCGCTTACTATGTTAATAAAGGCAGCTGTAGAACTCACCGCACAGGATGCACCAGATTGGGAATTCATTGCAGCACGTCTTTTAATGCTGCAATTTAATTTAAAATTAAAACTCGAATCGGAAAAACGTAATTTAAATTCTTTATATGAAAAAATTAAGTATCTGGAAAATGAAGGTCTTTACGGTTCATATATTTGCGAAAATTATAGCCGAAGCGAAATTGAAAAAGCTTCTCTGTTTTTAGATGATGAAAGAAACAAACTTTTTACATATAGTGGTTTGGACCTGCTTTTAAAAAGATATGTAATACGCACTCATGGTAATATTGTTTTGGAATCTCCGCAAGAAATGTTTTTAGGTATTTCGCTTCATCTTGCAATGAACGAAAAACAAAACAGACTTGAATGGGTTAAGCGGTTTTATGATATGCTTAGTACTCTAAAAGTAACTATGGCAACACCAACCCTTTCCAATGCAAGAAAACCTTATCATCAACTTTCTTCATGTTTTATAGATACGGTTCCTGATTCTCTCGATGGAATTTACCGCAGTATAGATAATTTTGCAAAAGTTTCCAAATTCGGAGGAGGCATGGGGCTTTACTTCGGTAAAGTCAGAGCGGTAGGTTCTCCCATAAGAGGTTTTGCGGGTGCCGCAGGAGGAATTATCCGATGGATAAAACTCGCAAACGACACTGCTGTAGCCGTTGATCAACTTGGTGTAAGACAGGGTTCGGTAGCTGTGTATCTTGATGTATGGCATAAAGACATTCCCGAGTTTTTGCAATTACGAACAAACAATGGTGATGACAGAATGAAAGCACATGATGTGTTTCCGGCTGTATGTTACCCTGATCTTTTTTGGAAAACCGTAAGAGACGATATAAATTCTTCTTGGTATCTTATGTGTCCTCATGAAATTTTAAAAACCAAGGGGTATGCTCTTGAAGATTACTATGGAGAAGAATGGGAAAAAAAATACAAAGATTGTATAGCCGATTCCAGAATTACAAAACGTGAAATTCCTATTAAAGAACTTGTACGGTTAATTTTAAAATCGGCTGTAGAAACCGGAACACCTTTTGCATTTAACAGAGATCATGCAAATAAAACAAATCCCAATCCGCATAAGGGCGTAATTTATTGTTCCAATTTGTGTACTGAAATATCGCAAAACATGAGCGGAATAGAAACAATTTCTTCCGAAATAATAACCACAAACGGAGATACTATTGTTGTAACAACTGCCAAGCCCGGCGATTTTGTAGTATGCAATTTAGCTTCGCTTGTGTTGGGTAATATCGATGTAAATAACTCAAATGAAATAAACGAAATTGTAAGTTCCGCCGTTAGAGCTTTGGATAACGTAATCGATTTAAATTTTTATCCTGTGCCTTATGCAAAAATCACAAATGCAAATTACAGATCCATTGGATTAGGTACTTCTGGTTATCATCACATGCTTGTAAAAAACGGAATTGCATGGGAAAGTGAAGAACATCTGCAGCTTGCCGATAAAGTTTTTGAAGAAATAAATTATGCGGCAATAAAAGCCTCTGCACAAATTGCAAAAGAAAAAGGTTCCTATCCGTATTTTGAAGGAAGCGATTGGCAGACAGGAAAATATTTTGAAAAACGCAGTTACACGGATACACGATGGATAGAATTGTCGGAACAAATAAAAACAACCGGAATTAGAAACGCTTATCTTTTAGCCATCGCACCTACAAGTTCAACTTCAATCATAGCAGGAACAACTGCAGGTGTTGATCCTATTATGAATAAATATTTTTTGGAAGAAAAAAAAGGTTCGCTAATGCCCAGAGTTGCACCTTCATTATCTTCCGAAACTTATTGGCTTTATAAAAATGCTCATAACATTGATCAGCTATGGAGTATCAAAGCTGCCGGCATACGCCAAAAACATATCGATCAAGCACAGTCTGTAAACTTATACATAACAAACGAATTTAC
>CAUTTN010000013.1:0-21154 GCA_963541225.1 uncultured Treponema sp. | reverse complement strand
ATAACTTGAAAAAATATATAAAAGACGATAAAATCGACAAATATGGTAAAAATAATATCTATCGAATTTAAATATGCAAATTCCGAAAAATATGTTCTAAAAAATATAAATCTTAATGTCAATAAAGGTGAATATATTTCGATTGTGGGAGAAAATGGATGCGGAAAAAGTACTTTAATAAAACTTATTTTAAAACTTTTAAAACCGCTAAACGGATCAATTAAAATCGAAACGGACAGAATAGGTTATCTTCCTCAAAAAAAAGAGAATTTAAACGATTTTCCGATAACGGTTTTTGAAATTTTGGAGTCTTACAGAAAAATATTAAGAGTAAAAGATAAATCATCTGTCGAAAATTCTTTACAAACAGTAAACCTTTCAGATTTAAAAAACTCGAGAGTGGGAGATTTATCAGGCGGACAACTACAAAAACTTTATATTGCACGGGCATTAATAGGCAAACCGGATCTTTTAATTTTGGACGAACCTTCTACCGGCATAGATGTAAACGGACAAAAAGAAATTTATTCTTTTATAAAAAAACTTAATAAAGAATACGGTTTAACCGTAATTTCGGTAGATCATAATTTGGATGCTGCTATGTTTAATTCTACAAAAATATTTCATATAAAAAACGGCGAAGGACATTTATGTAATCCTAAACAATATTCGTCGGAATTTTTGAATACAAACTTTTTAAGATTTACGGAGAAAAAATAATGCTAAATTACGGATTTATGCAAAACGCTTTTATAGTTTCATTTTTTATTGCAATTTTATGTCCTTCCATAGGGCTTTTTTTGGTGTTAAGAAGATATTCTCTTATAGGAGATACTTTATCGCACGGAGCTTTGGCAGGTATTACGCTTGCCATTATGTCCGGAGTAAATCCTATTTTTGGTGCATTTCTTTTCACGGCAGCGGCAGGAGCTTTAATTGAAGCTCTTAGAACTTGGTTTAAACAATACAACGATTTAATTCTTTCTATAGTACTTTCTTTCAGTGTAGGAATAGCAATTACACTTATAAGCTCGGGCGCCGTTAGGGCTAATGCAGAAACTTATCTATTCGGAAGTATCCTCACAGTTACAAAAACTGATGTTATAACGGTTATCGTTTTAAGTCTGTTATCGCTTATTTGCCTTTTTTTATTTTACCACAAAATGGTATATATTTCGCTTGATGAAGACATGGCAAAAATAATGGGAATCAGGGTAAAACTTATAAATTATCTGTTTTCTATTTTGGCAGCGGCGGCGATTTCGGTTTCGCTTAAAATCGTCGGAATGTTGGTTTTAAGTTCCATGATTGCACTTCCTGCAGCTACGGCGCTTCAATTAAAAGATAGCTTTAAAAAAACTCTTATCTTTTCGATTATCTTTAGCGTCATAGATATTATGCTGGGGCTTTTTTTGTCCTATCATTTAAATGTGGCACCGGGAGGTTTTACCGCCTTGGTTTCAGTCTTTGTTTTGGTCATCGTTATGATAATCAAAAGATTTATGAGATGACTTTTTATATTTTAAAATATTGTAAAAAAAGAAAATAGAGTCTTTACAAAAATACTGTGGATTTGATATACTATTGGAGTACGGTAAGTTAACAACCTCACAGCACTACAAAGAGGTAAGAGGGATTGTTCCCTACGTACGAATCAAGTCGTACCGCCAATAGGAGTATTACCATGAAAAATGAAGCTGCGGATAAAATCTTTTTTAAACGTGTGGATGATAATACCGCAACACAAATACAAAAACGAAGATTTTCCATACGAAAAAAACTTTTAATTATTTTTTGTTTTTTGATTATTCTTGCCGGTATATCACAAGGAATATTGGCTATTTACAGAGCACGCAAGGCTGTTATGGAAAAAGTTTCGGCTCATTTAATAGACAAGGCAAAGGATACTGCCGATTTTATTGACGCAAAGGCTGAAGCAATTTTTCAGTTTATTGAAGGTCTTGCACGTTTGCCTGTTCTTCGAGAAGATTTTCTTTCATATTCCGAAAAAGCAAAAAAACTTGAAAAAGAGGCTTCAGTAAATCATCTTATCGAATTTTTCGGAGTCTGTGATTTGGAAGGTAACTGGTACTTTCCAAATGGTGATACAATTTTTATAGGCGATAGATTATGGTTTAAAAATGCCGTTTCAGGTAAAAAATTTATTATGGAACCACATATATCCAGAGCAACAAATAAACAGCAAATGATTTTTGCAGTTCCTATTTATGATGAAGACAATAATAAGATTATAGGCGTGTTAGGTGCGGGTGTAAAAGGAACCTTACTCGCTGAAGTTATAATTATGGATATTGTTATAGGAAAAACCGGAGAATGTTATGTTTTAGATTCTTCGGGAAGTACCGTTGCAGATAAAGACTTAGAGTTAGTAAAAAAGAGGGTAAATACTTTTAATGATTGTAAAACCGACAGCTCTCTTAAATCTTGCGGAGAATTTGAACATACGGCTGTGAATGCAAAAGTTCCTGCCATAGGTTATTATACATATAAAAACGTAAATAAAATAGCTTCTTATGCAAAATTAAAATCTGCCGATTGGACAGTAGTTGTCGGAGCACCTATACACGAATTCTTGGATACTATAAATTTTTTAAGAAATGATATGATTGTTATAGGTGTCGTTATTTTATTAATTTCCGTATCGGTCGTTTTTGTAGTTGCATTTAAAATACTCAAACCTATTAAAAGCGCAGTAAAGGCTTTAAAAAATATTTCCGAAGGCGAAGGGGATTTAACCGTACGTCTTCCATTAATCGGTAATGATGAAATAACTGACCTATCCGAATATTTTAATAGAACTATTTCCAAAATAGGCATTGCAATCAAATCCGTAGAACACAATACCTTGGAGATGAGCTTAATAGGTTCAGAACTTGCAAGTAATATGACAGAAACGGCAAGTGCAGTACACCAAATTAATGCAAATATTGAAGGCGTAAAACAACAAACTTTAACACAAGCAGCTAGTGTTACCGAAACGGCAGCTACCATTGAAGAAATAATCCGTACAATCAAACAATTAAACGGTAGTATAGAAAATCAGGCAGCTTGTGTAACCGAATCTTCTTCTGCTATTGAACAGATGGTTGCAAATATTCAATCGATAACCGGTACTCTCGGAAAAACAGATGAAGCAATAAAAACATTAGCCTCTGCAACTGCGGACGGCAAAAACACAATCGTAAATTCGAATTCGGTTACACAAAAAATTGCAGAAGAATCAGGCGGTCTTCTGGAAGCCAGTAATGTTATTCAGCATATTGCAAGTCAGACAAATTTACTGGCAATGAATGCAGCCATAGAAGCCGCTCATGCAGGGGAAGCCGGAAAAGGCTTTGCTGTCGTAGCGGATGAAATTCGAAAATTAGCCGAAGAATCCAGTGCCCAAGGAAAAACTATCACTTCTACGCTTAAAATACTAAGCGGAGAAATTGAAATATTATCCAATTCGGCCAGAACGGCAGAAGAAAAATTTAACATCATCTTTGAACTATCGGACCAAGTAAAAAAAATGAGTAACAACTTAATGGAAGCCATGAATGAACAAGAAAAAGGAAGCCGGGAAGTCCTTACCGCTATCCGCAATATAAATACGGTTACACATGAAGTAAATGACGGTTCTGCCGAAATGCTGAGCGGAAGCGAAAATGTAGCCAAAGAAATGGCAAAACTTAATGAACTTACAAGGCTTATAGCCGATAGCATGAATGAAATGGCATCGGGGGCAGTACAAATAAATAATGCTGTACATGAAGTAAATGATATTACACAAAAAAATAAGCAAAGTATCCAAAACCTTTCTGCCGAAGTAAAGAAATTTAAGGTTTAGATAAAAAATATAACCAAAAAATATTATGCCCTGAATGTAAAATACTTAATATACCTAATGCGGCGGCGGCATTTATTTTATTTTTAAAAAAACAATAAACAAATCTAAAAATAAATCCTGCCGCAAGAGCATAAAGCGTGTTATAAAACCCTAAATAGCTGTGTGCCGCCGCAAATAAAACTGTCGGTACAATTTCAGCTGCAAAAAATACCGTCTTAGACGATTTATTTTCTATAGCGTAAAAACTTTTTATTCTAAACGGAAGATACATCCTATAAATAAATTCTTCATAAAAAGCTAAAAAAATTACCTTAAAAACAAATAAAAAATTGTTTATCGCTCCCTTATGTACAAAAAACTCTGCCGTTTTTTTATGTGCAAAAATAGGCGGTAAAACAAAAAAAACAAAAATCAAAACAAATTCAATAGAATTTATTAACTTCTTCTTATCATAAATCATAATATATGCTATTATATACTAAAGAGATATTGTATGTATATTCTTATTTGTATAGTTTTTTTTAGCATTTTGATAATGTTTTTTTATTTTACCCCTTATGGTAAACAGATTTCGGATTATGTGCGTTTTTTTATTGAAGGTAAAGACTTAGGCTTTTCTTTTTCCGATTTGGCTTTGTTGTGGAGAGTAGGTGTTTATGCCGGACTTGAAAATAAAACACGCTTATTTTGGTATGTGCCGGCTTTAGATGAATGTATCAAATTTATATCAAAACAGGTTGAAAATTTATCCGAAACAAAAGCAGGTAACAAGCTGCAAAATCTTTTAACTAAACTATATGATTACAGAACAAAAGTAGAATTAAAAGAGATACAAAAAAGAGGTATGATGGATTCAACAAGGCAAATAAAAAGAGGACAAATTTGTACGATTTCGGTATCCGGTGAGCCTGCCGTATACGGAAAACTTAAAGCAAATACTTACGATTTTTTAATTTTTGCCTTATTTGAAGATTCTGCAAAAAGAGCCGAAACAATATCTTGGAACGAAAGACTTGTGAAAATAGATTTTTGGCGGCAAGACGGTGCAGGATATATTTTTTCCGCAAAATCTATTGATGCAAAACGCTTAAACGATCATATCGAACTTAGAATTAAACACTCGGCAGATATAACACAGACACAAAAACGAAAATCGGTAAGGGTCGAATGCGAATTCGATGCCTATGTCTGCCCTCTAAAAACAGACGAAGAATATAACTCTAAATCCATCATAGGCGGCATCCCATGTACCGTAAAAGATATTTCGGAAGACGGAGCTATGTTTACCGTAAAGGGAAAAGCCTTAAAAAATACAAAAATGAAACTGCAATTTAAAATAAATAATGCTTTTATTATAATGTGCGGAAAAATTGTACGTTTTTCTTATGATGCCGCACATGATATTTCAAAAGTTAATCTTGAATGCGAATTTTTAGAACAAAAAATGAAAAATATAATCCTTTCATTTGTATACAAAATACCTATAGAAACATCAAGCGAATTTATAAGTACAATTTTGTCCGAAGAAAAAAATAACGAAAACGTAAACACCCAAGAAGATAGCAGTAAAGAAGAAGTGAACAAGGACGAACAGGAAAACACGGACAAAAACAATATCAATGAGGTTTTATGATAAAAACATTTTTTAGCAAATTATATTTATTTTTTTTATTTTTTACGATTATTTACTCTTCTAAAATATTTGCTTTGGAAGATGACACCGTAAACCTTTTACGCAAAGATTTTGCCAAAGCCGATATTGCCCGTAAACTGCAAATTATACAGTCTATTTCGGAAAAGGAAAAAGCCGAAACAGCTTTAATATATAAAGATGCTTTGGAATATGTACAAAATTCCTATAAAATATTAAATAACGACAAAGAACTTTTAGAGATAGGAAAAATTGCCGTAACAAAATTAAGCGAATTTAAAGAAAAAGCTCCATCATCGGATATTCGTTATCTTTTTTCGGCAATAGAAGATGAAGAATTCCAAATCGCTTGTCTAAAAACTTTAAGTGTTTTAATCGACAAAGATTCAAATTTTGCACAATATTTAAATTCACTTTATGAAGAAGGTTTTGCCGATCTGATTGCGGGTAAAAAATTCAACATAAACCTTTTGGAAGCTTATGCAGAAACCTTAAAAAATTTTGCAGAACCGTCTTCTTTTGAAATACTTTTTAAAACCCTTTTATACCCTGTAAACGAAAACTTAAAAAATACCGTAAAAACGGCGTTGACTAATATTCCGTTTAATTATTATAACGAAATCGTTGCCAAAACAAACCAAAGAGATGTACAATACATATATACTCTTTATTTATTGGCAAAAGAAAATAAGCATATAGAAAAAAAAGATTTGGGACGCATAAGCGAAGCCGTTATAAAATACGGATTGGATAATTTAGTTTTTCTATCGCAAGAATCCGAAAATCTTATAACAGAAACTTTAGATGTTTTATCTTATCTTAATTGGAGTAATGCTTCGGAAAGTGTAAATGCCTACTTTTTCTATGCACAAAAAAACAGAAAAAAAGAGGGCGGTATAAATGCCCTTATACCCGTAATAGATTGTATGGGGAATTTAGGAACGGCTGAATGTTCTCAAAACTTATCGATATTTTTAGGAGTGCTGAATTCGGAAACCGAAAAAACTAAAGAGTATAACGAGCGTTTAATGCTCGTCATCATTAAGGCTTTGGGAAAACTCGGAGATAAAACCGCATTTGACTATCTTTTAAATATCGGGTATTTAAATTATTCCGATGAGATAAAACGAGCTTCCCAAACAGCCATTGGGGAGCTAAAATGGTAAAAAAACAACAAAATGCCGGTGTTTTCGGCTTAATTTTTTGTTCGCCTATCATATTTATAGGCATTTCCGCTCTTACGGTATTTTATATTCTCTGTTTTTTTAAAAATACCGTTTTACCTTTATTTGTATTTTGTCCGGCTGTTCTTTCATTAATTGCTTTTTTTGCCGCATGCCGTTTTAAAAAAAAATTACCCGAAAATTTTAAATACATACTTGCAGGCATTTTTACAGGCTTCATTGCTTTTTTTAATCTTTTGCTCTTTTTTTATCCTCCTTTAACTCTTGCCAAGACGGATAAAGTAGATTGTATTAAAGTACGTCTTATAGGCGAACCATATCCTTCAGGCTCAAAATATTACTCCGTAAATGCAAAATTACTAAATTGCAAATATCAAAACGGAGCCGAATTTTCGGCAAACGGAAATATAAAAGTTTTCTTTCCGGCCGGTATAATACTTCAAAATAAAGCTGGAGAAGTTTCCGTTTATAAATCGGATAAAAAAAATGCAGCAAAGTTTTTTTCTAAAGGAGTAATTCTTTCCGTAAAAGGAAAATTTATTCCCAAAAAAAGCAGTATTGAGCCTCTTTTGTTCTTTTCGTCTGAGGAAGTACCGGAGTTTTTGGGCTGGGACTTTTTTCTTTCTTCAATACGTGCCATGATGCGTTTTAATCTTATGAGACTTCTTGCAGATTGGGGCGGTGCCGGCGGACTGCTTTTAGCTCTTCTTTCTTCCAATAAAGAATTTTTGGAAATAAGCTGTTCTTCTGCTTTTAGAAACTCAGGACTAAGCCATGTTTTGGCTTTATCGGGTATGCATGTTTCGCTTATAAGTCTTCTTGCAATTCAACTGGGTTCCTTATCCGGCAGAAAAAGTTTTGCAATTAAATTTTCACTTTTTTCTATAATTTTTTTTGTATGGTTTGCAGGTTCCGCACCTTCTTTAAATAGAGCTTTGGGTATGATGATTATTTTAATTTTAGGAAAATCTTTAGGTCTTAAACCGGATATATTTTCCATATTGAATACTATGCTTGTACTTCATATTTTATTTAAGCCTTACGAGGCTTTAAGTTTGGGTTTTATGCTTTCTTATGGAGCTTTGGCAGGAATTCTTCTTTTTGGGACTGCAATTTTTGAACTATTACGAGGAAAACTTCCTTCAAACATACTTGGAGGTCTTTCCGCTTCCATTGCCGCACAAGCATTTACAGCTCCAATAGTGATTGCAAAAATAGGAGTCTTAGCACCGATCGGTATAATTGCATCGATTGTAATAAGCCCTGTTATTTCAGCTTTTCTAATAATCGGAATACCTTCAGTATTTTTAAGTTTTATTTTTCCGCAAACAAGTTTTATTTTTTATTATTTGCTTAATCTAATTTATTCGTTTATCGTTTTTTGTGTCGAAAATTTTGCCCGCTTTCCTTTAGCGGAAGCAGACGGGCTAACACAAAAATTGTTTTTTGCAATCACTCCTTTTTGTTTAGGACTTGCAGTAATGTATTATTCCGATTTTATAAAAAAGAAGAGGCTTGGTTTGTGAATATTCTTTTAAAATATGCATCCGCAGAAATTGTGATAAAAAATTCCAAATTTTCGGCAGAGATTTTTCCTGTAAAAACTCAAAGCGAAGCTCGGGAGCTTTTAAAAAACCAAAAACAAAAATATGCCGACGCAACACATGTTGTCCATGCTTTTGTACTAGGTAATTTCGGAGAAATATTAGGCTGTTCCGACGACGGGGAACCTTCAGGAACAGCAGGGAAACCGGCTCTTACGGTTTTAAAAAATTCCGGTATAACAAATATAATGTTGACAATTATGCGGAAATTCGGCGGCATACTTTTGGGAACAGGAGGTCTTGTAAAAGCATATACGGATTCTGCCAAAGCAGTTTTGCAAAAAGCAGAAACGGAACCCTTTACCGAAAAGCTTGATTGTAAGGTTTTTTGTTCATATCCTAAATACGAACTTATCAAAAACAAATTCGATGATTTTCTCGCGGAGATAAAAGCAGTAAATTTTAAAGAAGAAATAGAAATAAATCTCTCTATTCCAAAAGATAAAAAAAATGCCCTTTGCTCATTTTTAGAAAACGCTGCAAAGGGCGGAAGTGCTATAAGATTTTTAATCGCCCCATGAAATATCTATTTCTATTGTTTCATTTGTCTTTTTGGGTTCCATATCATTAGGTTTAGGATTTGGGTTTGGGTTTACTATATTATCCTCTTGAATTTGAGTATCAATATATTTATCAAAAACCAAAGTTTGAACAACTTTTTCCCTTTCTGCAAGGGTCAATATAGCATTTTCCTTTGAATTTTGCATAACCGTATTTTGACTCGGTATTATAATACCCTGTGTATTTATCGTTACTATATCGCCTGAATTTACCAATGTGCTTTTACCTTCAATATTTGAAAAGTTCCACTGTCCTGTTTCTCCTATCAATAAACCGTCTGCCGTAATCAAACCTGATGTACCTCTAACGGAAGCCGTTGCAACAGGAGTTTTTACTTTAAAATCAACTTTTTTTGTTGTATCTGTAGGTTTTATATCTGCTTTAATTGCACCCATATCAAGATAAACATTAGAAGAAAGAGTTTTATCCTTTTCTACGATTTCTTCTATCTTTAAACGTGTCAAGGGCTTAACTATAATTACGGAACCTCCGAGTTTTAAAGTCAACTCGGATTTAAAACCCGTCATAACTGTTGTTCCGGCTGCAATTTCATCTCCGATCTTCGCAGGTATCCAGCTTCCATTTTGCTGTACCTCTGCTTTGCCCTTAACCGCCGTAATTTTGGCATCTTCTGCAAAAACAGAAATTATCCCGCACATAACAACCAAGCAAATAAAAAATATACGTTTTGTCATAAGTTTCTCCTTAAAACCAATTAAACATCTGCCTTAAAAGGAAATTATTCCTCTTAAACCTATATAAGTTTTTACACCGCTGTTTTTTTGATGTAAAACGCCTAAATCCAAACCGAATAGAATATCTTTCATAAAAGTATAATTTAAAGCACCTGCAAACTCTATTCCTCTATAAATAGTATTGTCAGGTAGTTTTTTTCCATCTGCAAAAATATTTAATTCCATACCTATCGATAAATTTTTCAACGGTTTCAGTGAAGAGTAAAAGCTTGTTTTCCAAAGATTTGAATGTTGTATTAACGCAATTTTAGAAGCACTTGTAAGAGTAAATGTATCAAATTGATGTTTTCCTCCGGAAAACCATTGCAAAACCATTCCAAACTTTGCATTATATGAGGAAAAATAGTAAGCCAAATCTGCATTTAAAAATAATCCTAAATTGTATTTACCGTCATTTAAAGATAATTGACCTGTTGCCGAAAGGATAAAAAATAAATTGGGAATAATTGCTCCATTTGAAGAAAAAGTCATATATGTTTTAGACAAACCTTTGGATTTGGGTTGAGTAAAATTAATAAATTCAAATTCAATTGAATGCTTAAATTTAGCTATCGGAATATGAAAAAATGCCGATGACTGAATAAATGACGGTGCCAAAGCATATATTTTATTTTTAGGAGCAAATTTTACACCGCTTATAGGAGTTGTGTAAGCATTTAAAAGTCCCGTATAACCTATATTAAATAAACATAAAAAATGAACTTGTTCATACATAATACTTATTCCGTCAATGGTTTGATCAAAAACGGTTCTTGTATTATCGGATAACCCGTATCTGCCTGCATTTATCGATAAATTATTATTCCGCTTAGGAAAAAAAATAAACGAAAATTTCAGCATATCCAAATCCAAAATATTCGATATATCAGGTTTAGAAGTTTTTGTATTAAGATTTTTTTTAAGGTTAAAAAAGTAAGAACCTTGAATACTAAAGTTATAATTTCCGGCTTTATCGATATTTTGTTTTGCCCAAAGCGAAATACTTTCGTTGTTTTTTAAGGTTGTAACCGTATTTTTCGGATTTGTCGATTTAAAAATGTCAAACGATACTCCTGTGCTTAAACGCCCTCCGGCTTCAAAGGCAAAGCAAGTAAAGGATGCAAAGATAAAAACTAAGCCCAAAAATCTTCTTTTCATTAAGTCCTCCTAATCTATCTTTCCTTTGTTTGTTTATACTCTATAAGCTCATTTATAATTTTAAATGCTTCTTTAGGGCTTATGAGAGATGAAGACGGTATATTTTGAGATATAAGTCCCATCAGTTTTAACTGCCGCAAAGCATAATACGGAGTTTTTGTGACTTTGTACCAAAGGCTTTCATTTATATTAAAAGATTGAAGCACAAGAGCCGCAAATTCATCCAATCTTATTTTATCGTCGAATTTTGCATTTTTAAATATCTTTAAATGCGAAAATTTATTAAAGGCTTCTTCTATTGTGTTTGAATCTTCAATTACACCGGAAGCACAGCCTGCAATATAACAAGCCTCGCCTTTTAAAAGGACTTCCGATTTTGCTATTTTTTCTATTGTGTCTGCCGACTGTGAAGTAAGCGGAAAAATAAAGACCGCAGCAACAAGTAATTTTGCCATCATTTTTTTCATAATACAACCTCCAAAAATATCCCAGACTATATTATAACACGAAAATTCAAAAAAAACAATCAAATCAAAAAATATTTTATATTTTAACAGAGAATTTTCAATTCTAAGAGTGAAAAATATCTACTTATCTATGGTATATCAACGCTAAAAAGCAAAAATAGAATTATATATGAGCTTTATTTTTACGGTCTGACCGATAGAAATATTTATTTTTTCTTTTTCCGGTTCGGCAATAAATACCAGTTCCGCATCACCGTGTTTTTTTATAATTTGCAGGGGATAACCGAATATCTTTTTTACTCCGTTTCCGGTATTAATATGAACTTCAAGATTATGGTTACAGGATAAGGCAATTTCTGCAAGTTTTTGTTTTCCCGCAAAATCTATGCCTAAAGCCTCTCTTTTTTTCAGCTTTAAATCATTATGAAGTATTTGCTCTTTTGTAATTATAGCCTTACGCAAAATAAGACAGTTTAAAAATTCTTTTTCTTCCGTAGACAAGTTCATTTTCTCTACAACAGAATTTAAGTCTGCAATTATTTCTTCATAATCGGATTTTCTTTCCGACTGCGTTTTCTTCCAAGAAGATTTATCCGAAAAACCGTAAACCGAAATTTTATCGTCCGGTTTCAATCTAAAAAAGTCCTTTTTTAAATTAGGTTTAATTTCTTCTTTATAAAAAATAAAATCCAAACCTAAATCGGAAAAAACTGTTTCAAATGCCGTCAAATCGGCTGTATTTAAAAGATAAACACACGGAGCCAATTTTTTTCTTACTAATTTATTTAACGGCATACCGACCTCAAAAAAAACTTCCTTCTCTTTTGTAACCGAAATTACAAAACCTTTATATATAGAAAAAGATGTAAAATTATTATACCAATTATGGATTGAAGCGGAAACATTTTTGGGTAAAACATATCCCGAAACACGGTTTAATGTATTACACAAATCGTCTGCGGATAAACCCTTTTGAAAAAATTTAATACAGCTTTCTTTTGTTATGGAAAACTCTCCGGCTGTCTGCACCAAAACGGGAACTATACCATCTATAGGTTCCAAAATATTTTTTAAATCGGCTCCTGGTAAAATTGTTATATTAAATGCAGGTGTAATTAAAAAGGAACTTTCTTTTTTTTCTTCAATAATTTTTAATGCCGGATTAATAAAAAATAAATCATCTTCTTCACAAATTATACCGTAATTTTTTGCAATATCTATAAAATTTACATTAGAATTTTTAAAAGAAATTCTATCTAAAATTTCGGAATGCAAATATTTTCTTGTAAATGATTGTCTAATTAAAAAAAACAAATATTGTTCCAAATCTTCTTTTTTATAATAAGTATCTTTTTGTAAACAATTTATAAAATTAAAAATTACTTGCGAAAATAATTGTAAATTTTCTTTACGCATTTTAAAAACTGAGGCAGAAATAAAATAGGCATATTTTTCGATGTTTGTTAATTCGGAAAAAGCAAGCCACCTTTCTTGTTGAACTATATAACCGTCTTCACTTCTTATAAGTAAACCCAAATTTTCACAAGCAGTAAATACTAAAGGCAAAAGTTCTTTTTTTTCAGTAAATATCGGAATTATATTCTGCAAACATTCAAGATATTTTTTTTTAAAGAATCCGTCATTTTTTAAAATACCGTCATACTGAAAACAAAAAGAATATATGGCAGCAAGAAAAACATCGTTTATAACTATTTGGTGTACATTAGTTTTTTTCTTTTGTTCCGGCAATATAAAAATATCCTTCGATATAAAACTTTCAATTTCTTTTTGTAATAACGGATTAATTTTATATGAACTTCCGCCTTCCTCAGTTTTAATTTTAAATATAAGTAAGCGTTCTTCCATATTCAAAATATGTTCGTAAATTTCGGCATAAGTAAAATGGTGCGAAAAAAAATCGATTAATTCATCTTGAGTAATATTACAAATTTCATGTATAGCGGTTAAAATTAAAATATCCGTTTCGTCTAAACTTTTTAAAATAATATCTTTATTTGTTTGTTTATATAAAAAGGCAGTTAGCTGTTCAAGCAAATTTTGTTTATTAAAAGGCGTTTTTAATTTACCTAAATATAAATTCATTAAATTAAAAAATTGCTGATCCGGTAATTTTATTAATGATTCCCGCCATTCCAAAATTTCTTTTGCTGCCAACTTTTACCTACCGTTTAAGATTTTATTTATATGAATACAGTCAATATTTTCAATTAATATGCAGGACCATGAGGCAAAATTATCGAGTATATAGAAACTTTTTTTTCTGCCGCAAGATTTTCGACATCATTTTTTGAAATTTTTCCTCGGGGACGCGGATGTGGCGGTGCATCTCCTATAAGGATTATTTTTCTATCGACAGAATTATCATCTACCCGCCATGACTGTCTTAACCCTAAATGCAAGCCTTCGTAAACGGCTTCGGGAATATCTCTTCCTCCTACAACATTAAAACCGTATAAGGCTTTTTGGAATTTTTTTAAATTATCCGTAAACACACAAGCCTCTCTAACTAAAAAATCTTCACGGTAATCTTTATATAAAATAAGAGCAACTCTGAATGACTTATAATTTTTCATTACTTCGGAAATTATTCCGGTAATTTCTTTACGCACAACTTCAATATCGTCTTTCATACTTTCCGTTGCGTCAAGAGCAAAAAGTAAATCCAATGAATCGTTCTCGTTTTTTTTCAATATTTCTTTTACGCAAGAAAGTATTTCCTCAGGTTTTTCCGCATATAACATTTTTGCATAAGTATTTTCGGCAAGAGCTGAAAATGCCGTAACGGCTTCGTCACTATATGAAATCTTTTCGGGTTTAGGTTCAACAATTTTTTGAGTAAGTCTTAGTATAAAAGGATTATCTTTAAATTCTCCCGAATAATCTCCATAGGGTTTTGCAAAAGTCCGTATATTAAAAAAAGTTCCGTCTTTTACTTCAATTTCTCCATGTCTGCTCCAATCATATCCGTATTCTATAATATACGGTATCCATATATGAAACGCCTCACCTAAAGGAGTATCTTTTTCCGGAGTGGAATCTATAAGACTGTATAGTTGTTTTTCGAAAGCCAAAAATTCGTTGTTTAAAATACGTTTTTCGTCACCGTTTATTTTATTGTAAGCAGGATTACGGTAAGCATAATTATCGAGTTTGAGGTCGGGATCTCTGGTCGTTTCCGTAAGCATAACGCTTTTTATATCCGGTTTGACTCTTATATATAGATGATACCCGCCTTCAGGACTTTGAATAACTGCAAGATCGTTTCTATCTATTTTTAAATCTTCTGCTGTCAAAAAAAATGCAAAAACAAAGAAGATGATAATTAATTTGTTTTTCATGTTTCAATTATAAACCTAAAATTCTATTTTGTAAATATAAATTTATTACCGTATTACACTTATTACAACACGCCTGTTTAAAGCCCTGTTTGTATCGGTATCGCTGGGAGCCATCGGACGTGTACTTCCATAGCCTTCGGTCTTAAATCGTTTTATGTCAATTCCGCGTTTTGAAAGTTCCTCAGCCATTTTTTCTGCTCTTTGTACGGATAAGATTTTTTCTTCTTCGGGACGGTTTAAATCGGCTGTATGTCCTTCAATTAAAAATGAAGTATACGGACCGGTCTTTAAAAGGGCTTCGGCTATAACATCTATTTTTCCCAATTCTTCAGGCAGGATATCCGGTTTATCGGCAACAAAATGAATATCGTGCATCGTAATGGTAATAATGTTTTTATGTATGGAAAGTTCAAGACCGTGATGTTTTTTTTCTTCCAACATCATCTCTATGTCGTGGTATGCAAAATAATAATTCTCATCGGGGGGATTAAACGGTTCCGTTATCCTCAATACATCAGGATCGCAAATTATTACTACCCTCCCCTCTTTCAACAGTTTTAAATTCTCCTCACGCGAAAGAATTTGCCCGCTGTCTTCAACCGAAATAACGGGATCTGTTCTATTTTGTCCAAAAATTCCTCTTGCAATTATCCGCAAAGGCGTAGTACCTATTCTATCTCTATACTCGCTTTCATCTAATGTTGAAGAATAAACGACAATCGGGCGGTTCAAAGCTATTTCGGGATCTACCATGTTTTTTTCGTATATTTGCGACATATCCAAATCCCAAATTTTAGGAAAAACACACGGGTTAAGCCTTTCTTTTACATATTCTCCATGTACGGGTAAAAAACCTCTGGCATCTATCAAAATACCTGAATAAACTTTACTTACGGGTGTACTGGGAGGAACGGAAGGAGAATAAGGCATTTTGTGTTTTATAAAAAGTTTTGCTATTTCATGTGTCATAGTAGTATTTTTAACTACTGCATATTTTAAATCATGCGAAAAATACGGAGGAGTCCGCTCTCCGCTTTCTATTATAGAATTAATACTATTTAAACTCACTTTATTTTCGGCAAGATAATTTCCCAAGCGGTGAGAAGAATCTACAATAATCGAAAGATAAACATCCTTTAACTTTGACGGAATATATCTTTCTACAATATGAAAAGCCTCATTCCGTCCCGAAGGTAACTTTAAGCCTGTTTTTTCTACATCAAGACTTATAATGGAATCTATTTTTCCTGTTTCCCAGTTTTGATTTGAAGAAGAATTTAAAAAATCTTCCCTTGCATATAAAGCAATAAAGAAAAAAATGAAAACAAAAAAATACACAGATTTATTAAATACTAACCGCATTATAGCTCTCCCATATCTACTGTATCGGCACTTTTAATGTTTGTCCTAAGGAAAGAATTGAATTTACGGCTATGCTGTTTTTTGCGGCAAGAGTTTCAACCTGAACCTTATGCTTTAAAGCTATAGACCAAAGTGTATCGCCTTTTTTTATTGTATATGTTCCGGTAAATTTAACATCCTCGCTTTCCAAATGTCCTTTATATGCCGAAACCTCTTTTAATGCCGGAATATACAGGTTTTGCCCTACTTTAAGCGAAGATGCTTCTACCTTCGGATTATATTTTAAAATAGCATTAACACTTACTCCGTAATGTCTTGAAAGAGCGTAAAGAGTATCGCCGGATTTAATTCTATAAGTGTAATATTTTATAAGCAGTTTATCCTGCATTAAAATAGTTTGAACAGCCTCTTTATGTTCCGAAGGCACTCTTAAATTGTACTCGATATTGGGAGGGGTTACATTGTATCTTAAAGCAGGGTTTAGTTCCAAAAAAACCGAAAAATCCGCATTAACTTCTTCTGCCAACATAAGCAGATCCACCGAGCGTTTTACCTTTATTGTATATGTATCTTCGGAAGAAACCGGAATGCCCCAGTTTATACCGTGCTTCTCACTCTGCATAAGGATTTCGGCTATTGCTAAAAATTTGGCAACATAAAGAGCCGTTTCTTTTTTTAAAAATCCGTTTTCAGCCAAGTACCAATAGTTACTGCTTCCGGCTTTTTTTATAGCCTTATCCAAAGCTCCTACACCACAATTATAAGCAGCCAAAGCCAAATACCAGTCATTATAGCGGCTATAATTCCACCTAAGTTTTTTTACGGCAGCAATACTTGTCTTCCAAGGATCTCGCCTTTCATCAAGCCATTCGTTTATGCTTATATCATAACCGCCTATACTATTTATCATAAACTGCCAAATACCCACTGCACCCGATCTCGAAATAGCTTTAGGATGAAAGCCCGATTCTATTACCGGTAAGAACAAAAGTTCTATAGGAAGATTTTCGCGGCGTAATTCTTCCAAAATAAAAAGCCTATACTGTACGGATCTTTGCATAATGACTTCCAAATAACGCAAACCGTCTTCCGTAGTATACTGCTGCCTGAATTTTTTTACCAAAGGATGGTCATAAGGCACCAACATTCTATTATGTAACGAATTCATTTGAATTAATGAAAGGACTTCCTGATTAATATCCTTGGAAAACTTAGAAATTCTTTGTTTTTCTTTACCGGCTTCTACTGCACCAAGATTTACCGTCAATAAAAATATTAAAATTACAGTAAATCTCATTTTTAACTTAAAAATTTTCACTATATTTTTTCTCCGTAATAAATTCCAGCCCACTCCCATTTTCCATGAATTTCAGGATCGGCAGGAAAATTTACTTTTTTAAAATATAGATACCAAGTACTTACATACTGATTCCAGCCGGAAGTTCTTAAATAAGCCTCCCTAGGTGTAGATGCAGGATCCAATTCATTGGCGATCTGAATATAACTGCCTCTCATAAAATTTTGCAAATCAAAATCGGGTTGGGAATAAAGTTCGGATAGTTCCTGTTTCCAAGCCATAGTAAAGAAATTTACCTTAGAACGGTAACGTTCCAAAGTCCTATAATCATTTTGCTGTATTGCGTTTTTAATAGTCGCAACCAAATCATCCAAATTTTCAACCGTCCAGCTTTTTGAAGAAGAATTATAATCGACAACTTTTCTTGCATAACCATAATTATCAGGAATTCCCGGAATTACAAGATCAAAACGTCCCAAATTTATAAACTTAGAATAAGTTTGAATTGCAAGATGCCATTCCCCCAGTTTTTCATAATTTTGTGCAAGCATAAAATAAGAATAAGCAGGGTCAATACTGTCATAAAAACCAGCTATAAGTTTTGAATAATATTCTGCAAGTCTTTTAGGTTCCGATGTAATACCTATAAGATTTTTAAGGCTAATATACTTTATAGATTTACCGCTTATTTCCATATCTTTATCCGATTTTATAATGCGTTCAAAATAATAAGCTGCCGGTTCAGTCATTTTTTGCTCAAGATACTCATTTGCAAGCATTAAAAACCAATATTCCTTAAAACCGTCATCATTCATATCGTCTGCAAGAGAAGACAAAAATACTATTAAAGATCTGGGTTTATGCTTAAATTTCAAATTCTTCGCTATCTTATCCTTTATGGAAAAAATAACTTTCGGATTTTGAGTTTCTGATAAAAGACGTGTAAGCGTTTTTTGCTCTTCCTCCAGCTCCGACATACCATCATACAAATAAGCATTATCATCATGCGAACAGGAAAAAACAAAAAAACAAAAAATAACTGCTATAGCTGCCTTAAATTTCATAATCCGGTTTCCTTAAAACAAGCATTTTATTCAAAAACTACTCGGTTAAACAGAATTGATAAACTAAAATTACATATTTTTTACAAAAAATAATCTATAAATTAGTAAAATCTTTGAAAGATATAATATCATGTCTTTAAGATATTGGCAATATACATAAAATATATTATAATAGCCATAATGATTTTCGTAAAAAAAGAGCCTAAACTGAAAAAAAATTACCCCTTATTTTGCGTATTTATTTGGATTTGTACGCTCTTTTTTTCTTGCAAATCCACACCTAACAAACCGGCGGATACAACACCGGAAAAAACTTCTAACACAAGTAATTTTATCCGTCCGACAGGTGAAGGTACCGTATTATCTTTGCCTGATAAAAGAGAATTAAACGAAAAAAGACTCGATGCAAAACTGATTGCCAATGTAGAAAAAGGCTCACCCGAATCATTAAAAGCAGCTGTTCTTTTTATCCAAAATGACAGTAAAGGTTTTACCCGCGAAAATAAAATATATCTTAAAATAATAACCGACATTATGTATCTTGTTTATCCGCAGGAAACCGAAGGCATACGCCCCCAAGATTCTCAGGAAGACGATGAATATCTTACCGGTCTAAAAAGCGTAAAAAACGGAATTTACCCTTTTACCATGAAAAAAAACGATTTTTTATCTCTTATAATTCCGACATTGATTTTAACCAAAAACTTGCCGGCAGCCTCTATAAACAGGTACAAAGATGACATAGAACAAAGATTAGCGGAAGCAAAAAAACTAAGAGCCGAATCCGTTTTGCCTTATTATATTGAAGGTCTTTTAAGAGAAAAAGAAAATAATGAAACCGAAGCGGAAAAATTGTATAAAACCGCATGGGATATAGATAATTCGTGTTACCCTGCCGGATTAAAATACGGACGGCTTGCCGCTTTGAACGGAAACGGTAATACCGCAATAGAAATAGCGGACATACTTTCTCGGGTGTACAAGAACAATGCAGAAATTTACATTTTATACACGCAAGGATGTATTGCAAATAAAAATTTAAACAAAGCCTCGGAATACATAGTAGACGTATTAAAAAAAGATCCGGATAATATTTATGCCCTTCTTTTACGTATACAAATTCTAATAGAACAAGGCGAATACCTTAAAGCAAATGCTCTTTTAGATGCTTATTCATTAAAAAATAGGACTTCTAAAGAATATTTTCTATTTAGGGCAAGACTTGCAAAAGAATGGAGCAAAAATATAATAGCGGCGGCAGACTTCTTAACGGAAGCATACAGATTTCACCCTGATGATTTTAGCATACTGCTTGAATGTGCAGAAATTTGCCTCATTTCTTCACAAAAAATAGATAATAAACCGGCAGATTTTTTTATCCAAAAAATTCTGCAAAAAGATACCGAAAATGCCGCAGCCCTTTCACTTTTGGTAAGACACAATATTGCCAATGAAAATTGGAAAGAAGCGGTTTCCATTGCACTAAAACTTATAAACAAAGCTCCTGAAAATTCAAATAAAGAATTACTTATAACAGCCTGTCTGGGTGCGGGTAATTTTAAAGAAGCGGCAGCCTTATCCAAACAGCTTTATTCCGAAACAAAAAATCCTTCAAATTCGGTAATAAAACTTTATCTTCAGGCTCTTTACAAAACTGCAAATTACAATACAATGTCGCAAATAATAAAAGAAAAAATAAATCAATCGGATTCCGAGCTTAAATCCATATTTCATTACTATAATGCAAAATTATCGCAAAATAACAGGGAGACATATCTTTCATCGCTTAGGGCAAGTCTGTTGGCAAATCCGCGCAACAAAGAAGCTCTTTTTGCCATGTATGAATTTTATTTTAAAGCAAAAGATTACCGAAAAGCCAAATATTATTTAGGGCAAGTCATAGCTTTGGAGCCTTCAAATAAAAAAAATATGGAATTATCAGAAAAATTGGAGATATTACTTGCCAATTAGCAGAAAGTGTAGTATTATTTAGTAATACCCGTTTTGGGAATTAACATATTAGGAGAAAAAAATTATGTATAAATATGTATGCGATTTATGCGGATATGTATATGATCCTGTTACAGGAGACCCTGACAGCGGAATTGCCCCCGGCACAGCTTTTGAAGATATTCCGGATGACTGGCTATGCCCTCTTTGCGGTGTAGGTAAAGAAAACTTTGTGAAGGTAAAAGTCTGATCCTTATGTATTTAAGGGGATGAGAGCTTTAAATATTCAGCCGTTACAGCGTCTCCTTAAATACAAATATGTTTTGAGGTCTAAAATATGGAGCTTAATAATTTTATAAATACTATAGGCTATGATGGAAATTCCGCTATTGTGGATAAACTTTATTTTTCGGAAAATAAAAACAAAAACTTACAGGATTTATTGGATAAAGGTAAGTTTCATGCAGCGGCTGCTTATGCCGTCTATAATGATGACGAAAACGGTTTGCAAACTATAGCCGACAAATACAATGAGCTTTCAGGTTCGCACTATAAAAAAGATCAGATAAAACGATTATTCGGAATTTCGAAAGTTCAAACAAAAAAATATATATTCTTATAGAATGAACAAAATAACAACACATACAATGAAAGCATAAAAAATATGTAGTTAAAAATATGTAATGGAAAGTTAAAATTGGAAAAATGCCGTCGGACAGAATCGAACTGTCGACACAAGGATTTTCAGTCCTTTGCTCTACCGACTGAGCTACAACGGCAAAAACAATGAAAGTATTATATATATTTATTCAAATAATGTCAAGTCTATTTTATAAGTTTTTTTATATTTTTTAATATCAAACATAAAAATAATCTTTTGTTAAATATAAACAATCTCGGAATTTGATAATTC
>CAUTTN010000012.1:0-22651 GCA_963541225.1 uncultured Treponema sp. | reverse complement strand
CAAGCGGAAATTGCTGCACAAAAAAAACAGGCTGAACAAAAGGAGATGTTAAAGCGACAGCTTGAAGAAGTACAAAATCTTGTTGCAAACGGGGTAGGAGCATTAAAAAAAGGAAATTTTAATGAAGGTTCTACAATTTTTAAACAAGCAGCTTCAAAAATGCCTTCTTCCAATCCTCAATTTGCGGCAGAAAAATTTTTTGAAATGGCGGAATCTGAGGAAAAGTTTAATTCGGACTTTTCTTCTTCTATTGATGCTGCAAAAGCTTTATCCGAAGCAGAAGCTTACATAAAAAAATCGGTTTCTTTAAACAATGATAATGCAGAGGCTCACTATGTATATTCCAAAATTGCCGACAAACAAAAACAAGAACAAACTGCCTTTACAGAAATGGAAAAGGCTCAAAAACTTGATCCAAATAATTACTTATATAATTACGAATTGGGAAAAAAATATTATCTACGCGGACAATATCAGAAAGCAAAACAGGCTTTTGAAAAAAGTACAAAAGCAAATCCTTCGTTTGAAGCAGCCTTTTTTAACTTAGGTATGGCATGTAAAAAAACAGGTTCGGATAATGAAGCTCTTTCGGCATTTTCTTCCGCTGTTAAAATAAAACCGGACTATGTAAAAGCATATTTGGAAATGGCTCGCATAAAAAAGACTCAGCGGCAATTTAATGCGGCGATAGACCATTACAAAAAAGCATTAAACTACGAACCTGCAAATATTATAGCTCTACGCGAAATGGCTCAAGTATATGCGGATTTAGGGCAAAACGGTCAGGCGGAAATACATTTTAAAGAAGCTCTAAGTTTAGGCGAAAAGGATCCTTTGACCTATTATAATTTGGCTGCGGTACAAATCGAATTGAAAAAATATAAAGAAGCCTTGATAAATGCAGAAAAAGCCGTCGGAATGAGAAATACCGATGCCCGTTTTACTTATACCTACGGCTTAGCTTTGGAAAAAAACGGACGTAAAAACGAAGCTAAAGATTTTTATCTTCGTGCAATTGAAGCCGATAAAAATTACGCAAAACCTAAAATCAATTTAGGCAGAATAGCATTGGATTCCGGTAATGTAAATGAAGCGGAACTTTATTTATCCCAAGCTCACCATATAGAACCTCATAATTTTGAAGTAAACACCAATTTGGGAAAACTATATGGTCTTAAAAACGATTTCGGCAAATCTATAACTCATTATTCCGAATCCGTAAAAATACAGCCCGGAAACATTCTTGCAAAACAAAATCTTGCCGCAGCTTTTATCTCGGCAGATTTAAAAGAAAAGGCAGCCGAGGTATACGTTCAAATCATAAAAACAAATGATTCCGATTGGGATTCCTACTACGAATTGGGTAAACTTTACATAAGTCTTAACAAAAAAAGTGAAGCAAAAATTATTTTGGGAAACTTATTAAATAAAAATCCGGGTTATAGTAAAGCGGAAAATGTAAAAGCAATGCTTTTGCCTTTACAATAAAAATTTAACGGATTTTTTTGTTGGTTGTTATATATTAAAATATTGTTTATAATGCAATTTATGGTTGAGAGGTAAATATGGCGACAGGTGAAAAAAAACGGGTATTGGAACTTCCTTTAAAATTGATTTTGACACAGGAAGGCTCCTCCTTTTTTATCAGGAGAAACAAAAAACTCTTAAAATTTAAACTTGCAGATAATGTCGAAGAATATGGTATTTCTCTTGATAAATTTCAGCCTGATACAATTCAAAGATTACTTTTTTCCGACTATATTTCAAAAATCGAAATTTCAAAACCGGAATTCGTATCTTCCAGACAGGAAGTTATGGATATATCGAAATTGATAGTCTATACGGTTTTATATAAACAATACGATAATTTTATTTTTAAGCAAATTTTAAATTCGCCTGCAATAAAAAAATGGAACAGACTTAATCCTGCAAATATAATTGACGAAAAAACTAAAATAAACGAAAAATTTTTAGCCCATATTTTACAAAAAAATGAAAAAGTAATTTATGATACAAAAAGAGAAATTTTAAACCCTCTTTTTAGTTTTATTATGAAAAATAAAGATTTTTCGCCTGAAGAAAAAAATGTACAGTTTTTTTTGAGTGAAAAATTTTTAAATTACATGAGACCTTTTATCTGGTTTATACTTACAAAATTCCAATCCTATCCCGATTTTGACCAAATTTTAAAAACTATCAGAACCGGGCTTGTCGAGTATATGGACAAAACAAAAATTGCCGAATATATAGCCCTTATGTTGATGGAATTGGTTGTAAGTGCCGAAAACATGAACTTGAGAAAAGAAAGTGCAGTTTTGTTTCCCGAACTTGGAGACCCTCAAGCCGCAATTTTAGATCCTGCCATAAGAAAAAGGCTTGTTTCCGAATTGGAAAAAAAACAAGAACTTGTTTATGTTTCATGGAAAATAGGAAGCGGAGGCTCTGCCGCCATAGGTACTCAGGGTAAAATTCAAATAACACTTTACAGTAAAAACGAAAATTCCGAAGCCGTAAGAGCCTCTTTAAACGATATGAAAGCTGCCGATGTCGACAGAAATTCGTTAATAGATTTTTACAGAGATCTGCCTGAAGGAAATGAAGATACGGGGCTTGGAATGTATTACATATCATATTTAAACGATGCCTGCGATAAGGTAAATGTCCGCTTTGAGTCAAGTGCAAACTGCTTTGAGGATTCCGATCTTACCGTTATGAATATGTCATTTATGTTTTAAATATGAAAAAAAATATCGTTCTTTTATTTTGTTTTTTGCTTTTACTTTCAGGCTGTTCATTTAATGTTCCATCAATCCAAGAAGTTTTTTTTAAACATCTTTTTGTAGAAACCGAAAACGGAAAAACAGCCGAAAGACTTTCGGTATTTTTAAGATTTTTAGATGAAGACGGAAGAGAAGATTATAATTCGATTATTTTAATACATGATGAAAGCGGTATGACTTGGACTTTAGACCGTTTAAATTCGGCTTTCTTTGTTTCGGAAGACGAAGATACAAAAAAAAAACATAAGCATATTTGGGCAGGTTCAAATAAAATTGCCGTACCTCAAGGAAAAATTCCGCAAGGAACTTACTCCGTAATTGTAGAAGATTCGGCAGGTAACAGAACAATAAAAAAGTCGGTAATATCTTCGGAAAATATACCGGATACTTTTCCGTTTAAATTTATTTTAAACAATGAAGATTGGCAAATACATACGGAAGATTTTTCTGTTTATAAAAATTACTCGTTGGTTTTACTTGCAGCAGATAGACAGCCTATTTTTGTGCATAAAATATCTTTTTCTTCGGATAATGTTCTATTCGGTAATTTGCACGAATTAAAAGAAAATTATCCCGATGCACGGTACGTTCAATGTGTGGGAGAAAATTCTAACGGCACCATTGCATACTTAACCAAATTTTATAATCTTTATTAAAGGACTTTTAATGGATAAGCAGGAAAACAAAGAATCGGTTTTTCATAAAAACTTTAGACAAATAAAAACCTTTGTAATGAGATCCGGCAGAATGACGGAATCTCAAAAAAGAAATTATGCCGATTTTTCTCAAAAGTGGTGCATTCCGTATTCCGAAAATAAAATTAATGTAAAAGATATTTTCGAAAATGAAAATCCTATAATTATTGAAATAGGCTTCGGTATGGGAACTGCTACTGCCGAAATTGCAGAAAAAAATCCGGATAAAAACTATATAGGTATTGAAGTTTTTAAAGCAGGGGTTGGAAAACTTTTAGGAGAAATTGAAAATAGAAAGCTGCATAATATAAAAATCATAGAACATGACGCTATTGAAGTTTTAGAAAATATGATAGACGATAAATCCATTGATGCATTTCATATTTTTTTTCCCGATCCTTGGCAAAAAAAACGTAACCACAAAAGACGGCTTATAAGAAAACCCCGGACTGATATTTTAGCTTCCAAACTTAAACGAAACGGTTATATTTATATGGTAACGGATTGGCAGGATTATGCGGAAGATGCTTTTGAACAGCTTTCGTTAACTCCTTTTTTAAAATCAAAATATGAAGGTTTTGCACAGCCTCAGGAATGGCGACCTTTAACTAAATTCGAAAAAAAAGGATTACAAAAAAATCATAATATAAATGAACTCGTGTTTTATAAAACGATATAACGGCATATTTTTTAATTAAGATATTGTAGTCGGTTTTGCAATTAAGTAAACCGATTAATCGTTCGGTGCAAGCCTTAAATATCTTTTACCGGTAATTTGCCGTTTTGCAGCTCCCGTTTAAAAAAAGCCTGTTGATAATAATATTTCAAATAAACGATATTGAAAAATAAATATAAATAAATTATATTATATGGAATCTCTAAAAACTAGGTCATATTTTAGAGGTTTACATTGAGTTTTTATATATCAATGACTTATGAAAAATATTGCAAATTAAATTTAAGGAATCCCTCTAAAAATTTCAGTTTTTAGAGGCTCCATATAAACTTTAAGAGAGGTATTAAATGGAAAAATTTAGATGTCAAAAGGCTTCACCGGAAATTTTGGATAAATTGATAAAACCCATAACTTCTATAACGGGTAAAAATCATGAAGGATTTTTGGTTACTGCCGGTTCAGGTGTCGAAAGAGAGAATTGGAATACAATGACAGCCGGATGGGGCGGAATAGGATTTTTGTGGAATAAATTGACGGCTTTTATAGTAATCCGTCCTACACGCCATACGGCACTGTTTACCGAGCGGGAAGATTATATGAGTCTTTCGTTTTTTGATACGGAAGATAAAAAAATGAGAGAAGCTCTCAAAATATGCGGAACCGTTTCGGGGCGCGATACCGATAAAGCAAAGGAAACAGGGCTTATTCCTATTCTTATTGAAGACGGGGTTGTAGCTTTTGAACAAGCACAAACTGTGCTGGTTTGCCGCAAGATGTATAAAAGCATTTTTGATGCAGATTTGTTTTTGGATCCTCAAATCATAATCAATTCATATCCTAAAAAAGATTTTCACTATACATATTTTTGCGAAATACTTTCTGTTTATACTAAAGGGGATATATAAAAACCTTGTTGTATTTTTAGCGAGGTCTATTTGTTTTTTGTAAAACAGATGTCTTTCGGTGCCGCCGGGTAGGGCGGTGGTTGTAGTATTAATAAGTTTTCGCATGAAAACCGTTTTTATAAAAACTTGAATATAAAAAGGTGCAAGGCTGTACCTTTTTATTGCATCATAATAAATCTATGTACACAAAAGAATTTGATTTTGATTTACCTGAGGAGCTTATTGCTCAAACTCCTTCCGACATAAGGGGCGGCGACAGACTTTTAATTTTGGATAAAAAAAGCGGCAAACTAATCGATGAGACTTTTTATAACCTTCCGAATTATCTTCCGAAAAATGCTTTAATGGTATTTAATAACTCTAAGGTAAGACGGGCAAGGATTTACGCAAAAACCGATTCGGGTGCGGAAGCGGAGTTTCTTCTAATTAATCCGATTGCAGGAATGGAATCCTGTTGGCGGGTTATGGCAAAACGTGCAAAACGCCAAAAGCCGGGAAAGATATTTACTTTTACAGATGGAACTACGGCACAAATAGCGGAAGCTCCGTTTAAATTGGAAAATGAATTTAAATGTTTAAAATTCGATAAGCCTATAGACGATTTTTGGCTCGATAAATACGGGCATATTCCGCTTCCGCCGTATATCCGCCGCGAAGACAGTCTTGAGGATGCAGACAGGTATCAGACTGTTTATGCCGAATCTTACGGTTCCATAGCGGCTCCCACGGCAGGCTTACATTTTACCGAAGAGGTTTTATCGGCAATACGAGAAAAAGGAATCCAAACGGAATATATAACTCTCCACGTCGGGTTAGGAACATTTTTACCCGTCAGAGCCGAAAAAATAGAAGAGCACAAAATGCACACGGAGTATTTTTCTATTTCCGAACAAACGGCAAATTCAATAAATGAAGCAAAAAGAATAGGGCGTTCTATTATTGCCGTAGGGACTACTACAATACGCAGTCTGGAATCGGCATGGAATAAGAGCGAAAAAAAACTTATTGGCGGAGAATACAAAACGGATATTTTTATTTATCCGCCTTATAAATTCAACGTTGCGGATAAACTTTTTACAAACTTTCACACGCCGGAATCAAGCCTTGTAATGCTGGTTTGTGCATTTGCAGGAAAAGATAATATTTTTGCGGCTTACAATCATGCAGTACAAAAAAAATACCGTTTTTTTTCTTACGGTGATGCAATGTTTATTATGTAAAATCTCACAGCTTTTCTGCGAGATTGTTGATTTTAAATATGTCTTTTATAATTTTAGAAAAATCTTTCGGTAAAGGTGCCGTTATTGCATTTGGAAGATTTTTTAAAATCTTCTCTTTAAATTCCAATTTATAAGCGTGTAAAAAATAATTTTTTGTATTTTTAAAAGAAAATTTTGAGCCGTATTTTTTATCGTTTAAAAGAGGTGTTTTAAAATGATTGCACTGAATTCTAATTTGATGTTTTTTTCCTGTTATCAATTCAAAAAGAACTAAACTCATATTATATTTTTTTGATATTTCAAGCGTTTTCGTATAACATATACAAAGTTTTCCGTCAATTGTGTTTTTAAAAACTGATTTTACTTTTGTTCCTTCCGTAATACCTATATAATATTTTCCTGTTTTGCCTTCCTGTAATGCCTTTGAAAATTGTCGGGCTCCGTCTAAACTTTGGGAAAAGGTGATAATACCGCTTGTATTTTTATCCAGTCTGTGTAAAGGTCCGGGTGTAAACGAAAGACTTTGAATTTGTGAAGGAAAATACTGTAAAACGGCTTCGCATAAACTTTTTTCTCCGTGTACAATTTGACCTTTAGGCTTATTTATAAAAATTAAATCTTCGGTTTTTAAAAGAATTTCAGGTTTTGCCGATTTAAGAATAGTTTTTTTTTCTGTGTCTTCAATTTGCATATTTATTTGTGCGGAAGGTTTAATACCCCGATCCTCTATTGCAAGGTTGACGATTTCCAAAATATCGTTTTTTTCCGCAATATATGAAGGTTTTACTTTTTTTCCGTTTACTTTGATTTTTCCCAGCCGTAAAGCCGAATATAATGCTGACATGGGAAGCAAAGGTAAAAATTTTCGCAAAATTCTATCTATACGTCTTTTTGCGTCATTTTCGGTTATGGTAAAAGTTTGATTTTCTTTAATCATTTATATAATATATACTATTTTAAGGCTTGACAAAAGAGCTATTTTGTAGAAAATTATACCTATGATAGAAACAATTCATAAGGAGCAGTGGATATTATTTTTTGCAAATCCTATTTTTTTGTCGGCTGCTACAAGCTGGCTTTTAAGTCAATTTATAAAAACTGTATTTGCAATATTTAATTATTCTATCCACAGTCCTTTAGACTTTATAGAGCTTATATTGTGGCGTACGGGGGGAATGCCTTCAAGTCATTCTGCTTTGGTGGCATCATTGACTACAAGTATAGGAATAAGACAAGGATTTAACTCGGATTTATTTATTTTTGCGGTTTTTTTTGCTATGGTAGTTATCCGTGATGCTGTAGGCGTACGCCGTTCAAGCGGATTACAGGCTAGAACATTAAACGATTTAGGGACAAGATTTGGAGAAAAAAATAAAGAGTATCATTTTAAACCTGTAAAGGAAATTAACGGACATAAACCGATTGAAGCTGTTGCGGGCTGCATATTGGGTATGATTATATCGATTTTGTTTGCATATTTCGGATAGATTAATGAGATTTTATAAAAGATATTCTTTTTTAATAGATTTTTCGGCAGGTTTTTTGTTTTTATGTTCTGTCTTTTTATTATTTTTTATACCTCTTAATTCAAAGAAAACTATTTGGAATTCTTACAGAATTTTGTTTTTACCCATAAGTGCAGATGACCGTACCGTTTTAAAAGCTGCAGGAGAAGAGGGTATCACGGGGGTTATTTCCGTTTCGTCTTCGGAAGAAAGATTTAAAATGTTTGAAAATTTTACTGGCGGAAAATCTGTTATTACGGAAAAAGAAAGATATAATCAATGGTTTTTAAATGATCAGGAAAATTTGCAGTATATGTATATTCCTATAAATCAAAAAATTTCAAGCAACTTTTTAAGATTTTTAAAGAAAAATACGGAGGCTTTTTATCTTGAAGATATTACAAGTTTTTCTATCTTCAATTTTGCAGTGTCTCTTGTTTTTTTTGCATTTGTCTTTTTTTGTTCAAGCAAGAAAAGCTTTTTTTTTACGGCTGCATTTCCTTTTGTAGTTTGTTTGGCTTTTCAAAAAGGGATACTGGCTTTTTCGGCAGGTATTTTGATGATTTACACCATTGCTTTTTGGACTGAAGCTGTAGGCTCATATCTGAAATTTACAAAAGAGCAGCTTATAAAAAGAATTAAAAAAAATTCTTTATTGGTATTTTTACCTTTCGTTTCTTTTATAATATCGAAATTCGGCAGTAATACATCTCTTTTAGTTTTTTTGTCCGCTTTTGTGGCAGGATGTACTCTTACATATATTTTGGAAAAAGTTCGTTTTTTTATATTAGAAAAAGATAATACCGAAAAGCTGCACAAAAAAATAATTCCGTATTTTATGAATCCTAATTCTATAATTAAATTTTGGGAATCCGGCTCTCTATACAAAGTTTCTGCAACGACATCTATTTTTATAGTTGTCTTTTCGTTTTTTTTATATTTTAATTTTTCCGGAACATTTAAAGCGGATAAAAATATTTTATATCTTCCTCTTCCCAATGCAAAAAATGAAAAATCGGGATTTACAAAAGATAGTTTCGATAGTGCATTAAAAATACGTACCGGTGAGGATCTTCCTGACCTTGTAAATTTTATCTCGGATTCATGGAATATGAAAATTCTGCCTTATGCCAATTTAAATAAAGATAATACCGGTATCGACCATATTGCCGTTAGCGATTTTACGGTAAATAAAAACGGAGTTATTACCGAAAAGGAAAATGTTATTTTTAAATTTGATGATGAGTTTGTACAGGATGTTTTATCGGCTCGAGTCCGCCCGTCAATTGAAGATATGCTTTATACTCAAGGGTGTTTTATGACGGCTGTTTATTCGGGGAAGAAATTTCCTCTTAACATTTATAATTCTGCAGCCTTATTGGTTGCATTGTTTTCTGCGATGATGCCTGTTACGATTATTTTACTTAGGGTTTTTGAAAAATGATTGAATTTGTAAAATTTAAACGCGGAAAAGAGCTTTTAGAGTTTCCAAAAGAACCTGTAGTTATTGAGGGAAATGCCTTTTTGCCGCAAAGAGCCTTTATTCCTATCGACTATTCGGATTCTCAAAGAATATTTCCCTCCATTTCAAGAGGCGAAGTTGTAAAAGACGGACAGCCGATCGCTTTTTCAAACGGTGATGAACCTGCAAATGTACACTCTTCAATTCCGGGTAATGTCTACGATTTTGTAAGTTTCGATTTTCCGAAAGGAAAAAAACTTTATACGGCGGCTGTAAGATTGGAAGGGGCTTTTAATATTTTAGGCAAACCTCTTTCCAATTACTCATGGAAAGAGAGCTCTCAATCCGAGCTTATGAATATAATAGATTCGGCAGGAATTTTAAATACAGGGAATAAAGATCCGGTTTCTTTGGCTTATGAACTTGTATCCGCTTCCAAAAAGGGTATTAAAACCGTCTGTATTAATCTTTTTGATAACGATTTATCTTGTAATTTGGATTCTATATTATTTGAAAAATTTGCCGAAAAAACGGCTGAGGGTGCGGGCATTATAGCTAAAGCTCTTAATGCAGATTCTATTATATGTATTTATAAATCCGGCAAGAGTGATATTAAAAACCTTGAACAAATTTTTTCTTTGTGTCAAGGTATTAAAATAAACTTCGTAAAAGCTAATGATACCTATCCTGTAATCGAAAAATTTAATTTAAAATCAATAAAAAATGCCGTTAATATAGATATTTCTACGGCAATATATACATGTGATGCAGTAAGGACGAATAATCCGTTGATTGATATTTATGTACTTATTACCGGTAAAGCCTTAAACACTCCCAAGATTTTAAAAGTGAAGATAGGTACTCCTATCGGGAATTTGATTGAAGAATGCGGAGGTTTTAAAACAAAACCCGAACATATTATTATTAACGGTCTTATGCAGGGATTTACAGCCGATAATTTGGATATTCCCGTAACAAAATTTTTAAAATCCATAAGTGTTTTCGGTAAAGAATCGATCAAACCTTTTCAAGTACAGGAATGTATAAATTGCGGACTTTGTTTTAATTCTTGTCCTCTTTATTTGGAGCCTAAAAAAATTGTACGCAATATAGAGAAAAATGTTATCGACGAAGAAATTTTACACTATATAAACATTTGCAAAAATTGTGCCTGCTGCTCTTCGTGTTGCCCTGCAAGGATACCGTTATCTGCAATTATTGCCGATACAAAAGAAAAATTGATTAAAGGAAATATTTTATGAACACTTATTTAAATATTGATCTTCCTGCAGCTCCTTTTATTTACACGCGTCCTTCGGCTTCAAAAATAAATTTGCTCATAATAGGGTTGTTACTTATACAGGTTGCAGTATTGGTCATATCGGCAGATTTTTATGCTTTACTGAATATTATTTTTTCGCTTTCCGGAGTGCTTTTGGTAGAACACTTGTTTCAATACAAAACTTTGGGTTCATTAAAATTTTCGACTCAGGCAGTTATAACCGGTATTTTAATAGGTTTTTTTATGCCGGTTAAAATCGGTTTTGTTTTTGTATTTTTTTTAAGCGGATTTTCTTTGTTTATAACCAAAATACTTTTTGGAGGTTCCGGTACCAACTGGATAAATCCCGTTGCAGCTGCCGTTTGTATGGCTTACATTTCCGGACCGGAAATTTTTCCTCCGATTATTTCGGGAACCAATCTTATAAGAGAATACGGCGGATTTTTTCGGGTTTTGGAATCAAGCAGTCTTTTAAAATTAAAAAGCGACTCTTCCATTACCTCAATATTAAATTCGGTCTTTCTTCATGGAGCAGGAATAACTTTACCGGAAGGTTATATAACCATGTTTTTAAATTCCACATCTTCCATACCGGCTTTTAGATACAATATTATAAGTCTTTTATCTTCCGTCATACTTTTTTCGACAAGGGCAGCAAACTATGTATTGTCAGCCGTTTTTTTGCTGACATACGGAGTGTTGATTTGGATATTTTCTCAAGTACCGGTTTCCGGTGCGTATTTTGCAGGAGATATTCTGGCTGCGTTTTTAACGGGAGGCGTTTTATTTTCTGCATTTTTTGTTATGACGGAATCCTCTTCGGCTCCTAAAACCGAGTATGGCAAAGCTATTTGCGGTTTTTTAATAGGCATTTTTGCATTTTTTATTTGCGGAGCAGGAGCTTCTCCGGTAGGAGTTGCTTTTTCGATAGTTTTGGTGAATATTTTAACACCTCTTATTGAAAAAATGGAAGTTAAAATTCAGCAAAGGATGAGGAAAATTTATGAATAATCTGCTTTTAAGAAAAACAGGTATATGTTCAGGAATAATTTGTTTAAGCTTTCTTGTTTTATTCGGAATATTTTATCTTGCTGCATGGCTTAAAAACGATGTTTATTTTTCCACTGCGGATTATATTTTAAAAAACTCGGAATATTGTACAAAATATAAAAATATAAAAATAAAAAAAGAATTTAAACCTTTTACGGAATATTCGGGCTTTTTTAATGCTGTGTTTGAAGACGAAGAAAAAAAATTTGATTTACTTTTTGTAAGGGTGTATGGAAAATACGGGCCGTATCAGGCTCTGTTTTTATATGACAGGCAAAATGCGGCTGCCGAATACTGCGGTTTGGCAGGTATTTCGGATATATCGAAACAAAGCGGATACTACGGCATAAGCCGTTTAACCATCGAAATGAATAAAAAAAAGATAGAAGATGCTTTTTTAGGTATACGGGAAGGTAATAAGTAAACATGATAAAAGATAAAAATTTAATTCCGTTTGTTTTTGGACTTTGTCCTCTTATTCCTGCCTCTTCAAATTTTGCATACGGAATTGTATTATCCGTATGTGTTTGGATTTTATTTTTTGGAGGATTAGTTTCAAGTACTGTTTCTAGGTTTATGAATATAAAAAAATCCGAAAAGCAAATTACGGCTGTTTTGATTGTTTTTGTTACAGCCTTTTTGAATTTTTTATTTCAGGGACTTTTTCCCATAATTCAGGGGGCAATTCAAAATTATATATACATTTTGGGAATTTCTTATATAATTTATATTTGTATTGATGACTATCAAAAAAACTCCGAAGAGATAGAGATACCCGTTTTTTATTCTGTTTTAATATTGATTTTCGGTTTTTTAAGAGAAGTTTTTGCATTCGGGTCTATTTCGTTCCCAATACCTTCAGGCTTTTTTACGTTAAAACTTCCATTTTTTTATGAAAATCCGCCTTTAAGGTTTTTGGGAACAAATGCGGGTGCATTGATTTTTTTAGGCTTTTGTTCATGGTTTTATATTTCCGTAAAACAGGGCAAAATATTATCTTTTAAAAGGAGCGAATAATGAATTTTATTTCCGTTTTTTTGTTTTATACCTTTGCTTCCTCCATAGTTTTTATTTACGGAATAGGTCTTGAAAGGCTTTATATCCATTCTAAAAGCTCCAAAACTATTCATATTTTTTTTATAAAAAATTCCGTTTTTATTTTTTTGGCAGTAACATTTATGTGGTTCTTTAATTTGTATGTTCTTATTCCTACAGGAACTTCTTTTCTGCTGCCTGTATTTATAATAACATTTATACTATTGCAGGAATGCCTTTTTAAATTTATTTTAAAAAATTTTATATATGATGTAGAAAAAGAAGCCGTTTTTACGTATGGACTTATTTTTTTTGTTTTGTATGAAGCCGCTTCTTACATTGAAGCATTGGCTATGATTGTTTCATCGATTTTTACGGGTTTTGTATTTTCTTATATTTTGCGTGCAGTAAAACAAAAAACGGATTACGGAAGTACCGGAGAACAATGGAAACCCGTTCCGCTTGTATTAATAAGTTTGGGCTTTATTTTAATGGCTTTTACTCTTATGGATACGGCTTGGTTTTTTGATTTTCTATAAAATTTTTTTTATGGGCTTTTTATTTTTTTAAATTTACATTATAATGGATATCGGAACGTTATGGAAAATAATGATAAAAAAAAGTTAGAAATATGTTTTGCATTACATGCGGACGGCGGTATAATAGATTTATTATCAGGGAACGACAATACTCAAATTTATAAAGGTATATTTTCAAGTTTATACGCTTCTCCTTCAATTCCTTTTACGTTGGCATTCAGCGGTATGTTTTTGGAGTGGGTTCAGCGTAAAAATCCTTCTTTTATTGATGTTTTATCTGAAATTTTGGCTAGAAAACAGATTGAAATATTGGGAAATTCTTTTTATGAACCGTTTTTGTCTATGATTCCTTCTTCAGACCTTGTAGGGCAAATTGAATATATGACAGACACATTACGAAAGTATTTTTATAAAAGACCCAGAGGACTTTACCTTCCTTATTCCGCATGGAATCCCAATTCCATATCGTCCTTAAACAGATGTAACATAGAATACTGTTTGCTCGATCAAAGTTTTTTTCTAAAATCGGGATTGGATGCCTTTTCTCCTGTGTGTATGGAAGACAGCGGAAAAATAGTTTTCGGTATTCCTTCAACCTACGAATTTGAAAATACGGAATTAACAGCCGGTGCTTTTTATGAGATGATGGCTGGATACGCTTCCTCAATTACGGAAACGGCTATTGTAGTATTTTTGTCGCCCGAAAAAACTTACGAGTTTTTTAACAAAGTTAAAAATGAAAAATCGTGGTTTGAGAGGTTTGAAGAATTAATAAAAATGCCCGATTCCGTTTTGACGATGTCGCATACGGGGCAAATTTTAAAGAATAAAAAAGTGTATCAAAAAGGCTTTATTTCTTCTAACTGTATTTTTTCCCGGCAGCCTATGAACTCTTCCATAAAACAGCTTATTTCGGTTAATGCCAATGTATATTTGATGTATGCAAAGATGATGTATGTACATACACTTGTAAATCAGTTAAGAGGCGACAAAGCAAGAAAAAAAAATGCCCTTTTAGATTTATGGAAAAGCGAAAGCGGTATTTTATTTAATTTGGATGTTCGCTATAAAAAATACGATAGGGAATTGCGGGCTTATTGTTATAGAAATTTACTTCTCGCCGAAAAACAAACCCGCGTTCCTGGAGTTTTTGCCGATTCTTTAAGCTCTCTTGATTTTGATCTTGACGGAATAAAAGAGTTTATATCCCAGCGTGAAAACGTAAATATGTATATTCATAGCATGGGCGGTAAAATAGTTGAACTCGATGTTTTTGGTGCCTATAAAAATTATGCCGATATTTCTTCTGAAGAAACCGGAATTTTTATTGACCATCTTATTTCGGCAGATGAACTTGAAACCATAAAATCGGGTAATTTTTCTTCGGCTATTTCTAAAGAAGTTTTTTCTGAAAATTTATACCAGGATATAAAACAGGATAGATTAAAATTTGAACTTTTAATGAAAACGGAAGGTTTATTTAGAAGTTTTCAGCAGTCTGTTTCCTTGCGTAAACAATATAACTTTAATGATCTTGGAACTCAAGTTCAATATATTCTTAAAAACGAAAGTCCTTTTAATCTTTCCGCTTATTTTATGGTTGAAGTGGATTTGGCTGTCTGTTTTTCCGGGGCTAAAAAAACAAAGGTTTCGGTATATGCCGACGATAAAAGATATGATTCGGTTTCGGAAAAAGCACAATATGCTTCCGTTTCATGGATTCAGATAGAAGATCCCGAGGGAAAGTCCCTTTTTACCGTTGAGGCAAACGAAAGCCCCGATTTGATTATTCTTCCAATATACGAAAGCATAGGCGGCGAAAAAAATCCTATAGCCGGTTTGCGTAATTTATTTTATTGGAAGATAGATTTAAATTCCGGTTACGAAACCGAAAAAATGTTGTTTTTTAAAGTCGATACAAAAAAGCATGATAAGAAAAGTAAAGAAAAAACGGTACCGACTACTTGACCGTGAGGCTTTACTTGCGTAGACTATATGATATGAAACGCGTTTTACCGTTTTTTGTTTATGCTGTTTGTTTACTTATAGAAATTGCAAGAGTTGTAATTTTAGTCTATTCCAAAATCAGTTTTTTTACCATTGCTGATTTTATGGGGATTGCTTTATTATGTCTGCCTGCAATTTTGTGGTTTATGCTCTTGCAAAATGAAAACGATTTTCATAAAGTGCTTAAAATAAATGCTCTTATAAAATTTTTTTGTATACTGGCTGCTTACTTTTTTTTGATAAAAGCAGCCCGGAATATTGATTTTAATTTACGCGATGCGGCAATTATTAAATTTCAATATGTTTTTACATGGACATTTATTCCTGTAGATACTATAATGCTTATTTTTAGTTTAGCCCGGGAGAGATACTTATGCAAATAATTCCTGTTGCCAGCGGAAAAGGCGGGGTAGGAAAAAGCCTTTTTTCTGCAAATCTTGCAATTGCCTTAGGAAAAGCCGGCAAAAAAGTTGTTTTAGCCGACCTTGACCTTGGTGCCTCTAATTTACATCTTGTTTTGGGAATTCAAGCTAACAAAACCGGTATCGGTATTTTTTTATCTAAAACCTCCTCATTTGAAGATATTGTTATAGAAACCGAATACGATAATGTTCTTTTTGTTCCTGGAGATTCCGAGATACCCGGATTTGCGGCTCTTAAAATTTATCAAAGAAATGCTCTTGTAAAAGAATTATTAAAACTGGATGCCGATTTTTTAATTTTGGATTTAGGTGCCGGAACTCATTTGGGAATTCTCGACTTTTTTTTGCTTTCTCCTCAGGGGATTATAATAACATCGCCTTCGATAACTTCTACACTTGATGCTTACGTTTTTTTAAAAAATACGGCTTTTAGAATGATGTGTTCTTCTTTTTCTGCAAGATCCAAAGGCGGCGTATTTTTTGATAAACTGAAAAGTGATGCCCAAAGCCTTCAGCGGCTTTATATTCCTAAACTTGTCGAAGAATTAGAAAAAATCGACCCTAAAAATACCGAAAAATTTTTAAATAAATTTACGAATTTTAAACCGCGTCTTGTAATGAATATGATTGAAGATCCTAAAGATGCAGAAAAAGGTTTAAAGATAAAAAGATCCGCAAAACAATATCTTAACATCGATATTGAGCATTTGGGAGTAATTTATACCGATTCCGTGCAAAATACGGCTCTTTCCTCAAGACTTCCCGTAATTATTTATAAACCTGATGCAATGATTTCTCAGGCGATTTATAGGATTGCCGATAAAATTCTTAATTCGGAAAGTATAAATTATGCCGCTGAAGAATTTGCCGAAATTGCGGATGATTCTTTTGCTTCGGCGGAAGCGGAAGCGGAGATGGATTTTAAGGCAAAAATGAATTATATTGATGAACTTGTAGGCGGAGAAATTTTATCTGCCGGCGAGATGAGTGAAATTATAAAATCTCAACAATTCGAAATAACAACTTTGCGCAATGAAAACCTTCTATTAAAACATAAAATAAGCAAGGCAATAAAGGAAGGTTTTGTTTATTAAGGAAGTTTATGGAAAAAAGAACTTGGGCTATACAAAAAAATGCCAATAACGGAAAATGGTTTCTCATTTTTAATGCAGCCATAGAATCTGATTCTCTTCCTTCGCCTGAAGAGATATATGCTGAAGCCGGTAAGCACGGGCTAAAACAAACCTCCGTCATAGGAAGAGTCGGAATTGAAAACTATTTAAAAAAGAATGCCGGTTCAGGAGTACGTCCTGTTCCTTTGGCTCTTGAACTTGATCCTAATTTTGATGCAAGAATAGTTTTAAATGCGGATAAAACCGAAGCTCGTCTTTATATACGCAAAGCGGCAGATAGCCCCAGAAGTATTGATATGATAACAATAGACAAGCTGTTTGAAAGAAATAAACTTTTAAATTTGGATATGCCGAAAATAAAACAGTCTATAGAGAATTTTGTCAATTCTTTTGAAATGGAACTTTCAATAGTTATAGCCGAAGGAAAGGCTCCGACAAAAGCCGCAGACAAAAAACTTATATCTCATTTTAAGCAAATTTCCGATTATGAAGTTTCCCGTCTGTCAGACAGACTTAAAAACTTGGAGTTAAGGGCTCCTGGTGCGGAAGATCCTACCACCGACCAAGACTATCCTTTATCCGAAGCTAAAACGCTTACTGTTGTCGAAAAAGGCGATATTTTATACGAACTTGAAGAATCCGAACCCGGCGAAGAAGGTATGAATGTTTACGGCGAACCTATTCCCGGTCTTCCGGGTAATGATCCTTTTTTTATTGATTTACGCAATATTATTCAAACTCATTCTTCCCTTACAGCAGGAGTTACGGGTCTTCTTTTAATTGCAAAAACGGACAGAGGTTTAAAATTAAGAATTGTACCTTATAGAGATGCAAAGGCAAGGGTAGTAGTAAGTGTTGACAAAATGGAAGCTTCTTTAATTTTGCAATCGGGTCTGGGATCCGGTGAAAGGCTTTCATCAAGTATTATTAAAAAAGCATTAAACGATGTAAACCTTCTTGATTCGATTCCTGACAGTAAAATTGCCGAAATTATTGCAGACGCTTCAAAGAAAACCGAAGAAACCGAATATCTTATTTTGGAAGGTATGCCGCCCATAGCTGCCGATTCATATAAACTTAACTGGGCAGTAGCCTTTAAACAAGGCTCGAACACTGCAACTGTCGAAAAAGGCGATTTAATTTTAACGGCTGAACTTTTAACTGCCGGCGAAAACGGTAAAGATGTTTTCGGTCATACGATTTCTCCAAAAAATGCTTACCCTGTAGAGCTTCCGGCTCATGATGAATCGGTAAACGAAAAACAGGAAAAGAGCATAACCAAATTTTATGCGGAATCGTCAGGCGAATTAACCCGCATTGATAATAAACTTGTAATTTCTTCTTTAAAATCAATTCAAGGCGATATTGACGATAAAATCGGAGATATTACCTTTCCGGGCAACTTAGTCATCACGGGCGATATAAAAGACGGAAGAAAAATAAAAGCCAACGGTGAACTTACTATTACGGGAAATGTCGACCTTGCTTTAATATATTCGGAAACTTCGGTAAAATTACAGGGTGGTATTAACGGAAAGGGTAGGGGAACCGTTTGGGCAAAGAATACCGCAACGATGAATTTTGCGGAAAATGCCAGAATTTTTTCCGGCAGCGATATAAAAGTAGCGAATTATTGTTTTAAATGCCTTATAAAAACGAACGGTATCATATCGCTTGACGGATCGCCGGGCGTATTGCTTGGAGGCAGTATTCATGCAGCCAAAGGAGCTTCCGTAAAAGATTTGGGCGCGGAAAAAACGATAAGAACCATCATATCTTTCGGGCAGGATTATTTGATTCAAGATGAAATAGAAGTTAGAGAAAAAGAAGTTGAAGAAAATAACCGCCGCTTGGCTCAAATTGATGAAGCTTTAAATGCAGGCGATGATCAAAACGATATTGAAAATCTTCGTAACGAAAAAGTAAAGCTGATCAAAAGAAACAGTGCTTTAACTGTACGTATATTTAATCTAAAAGAAAATTTTGAATTTCATATTCCGTCAAAAGTAACGGTTACGGGAACGGTCTACCCCGGTGTGGTTCTTGAAAGTCACGGACGTTATTTTGAGGTAATGGAAACACGGAATCATGTCTATTTTGAATTTGACCAAAAAAAAGGACAGATTGTATGTCTTCCGATAGAAGACAGTGAATAAAAAGTTCTTAAAAAAATTGAAATTTTAGTGCATTCCTAATATATTTTACGAGGTGGAAATGTTTTTAGCAGTTAATTATCCGTCATGGATTCATCCGGAAATAATTCCCGGCTTTATTCTGCGTTGGTATGGATTAATGTATTTGTTTGCTTTTATGACGGCTTATTTTTTATATAGTTATCAAGTTAAGCATAACGAATTTAAACTTTATTCAAAAAGTTCTAAAGATATGACAAAAGAAGATGTTACCGATGTTTTTATTTGGGGAATAGCAGGTCTTCTTTTGGGTGCAAGGCTCTTCGGAACTCTTGTTTACAATCCCGAAACCTATTTAAAAGCTCCTTGGCTTATATTTTGGCCCTTTGCAAAAGATGGAGCCGGTAAGTTAATTTTGGTAGGACTTCAAGGAATGTCGTACCACGGGGGTTTTATAGGCGGTTTTTTGGGTGTCTTATTTTGGGCAAAGAAATACAAATTTAAATTTGCGGCTGTAGCGGACTTAATGGCTGTTTCCATTCCTTTGGGATATACTTTTGGAAGATTAGGCAATTTTGCAAATGGAGAGCTTTATGGAAGAATTACAACCGCTCCTTTCGGAATGATATTTCCCCAAACGCCTTTAAGCTCAAGATTTCCTTTATCGGAAGCGTGGGTAAAAGAATTTGCAGAAAAAGCAGGGCTTGCAGTACAAGAAGGTGCTGCTTTTATCAATTTGCCCCGTCACCCGAGCCAGCTTTATGAAGCTTTTTTTGAAGGCATTGTATTGTGGCTTATTTTATGGCTTATCCGCAAAAAAAAGCCGTTTGACGGTTTTTTGGTCTGTATTTACACTTTGGGATATGGTTTTTTTAGGTTTTTTATCGAATACTTTAGACAACCCGATGAAAATATCGGTTATAAAATATCCGGTTCAGGGTCGCAAAACATATATATTTACGAATCTTGGAAAAACATATCTGCGGGGCAAATCTTTTGCGGATTTATGATTATCTGTTCTATTATTGCAATAATAGCTCTTTATTGGTTAGATAAAAGAAAAACCGAAAAGGAACTTTGATGAATCCGAAATTGAAGTTTGAATTCGATATTGAAGATTTGGGTTTTTACAGAGCTGCGGCGGCTTCGCCCAAAATAAGTCTTGCAGCTCCCAATGAAAATGCAAAGATAATATTGGAAAAAATAAGGAAAGCAGAAGAAGCCGGATGTAACCTGATTCTTTTTCCTCAGTTAGTACTATCCGGGGCAACCTGCGGTGCTTTATTCAGGCAAAACCATCTTCTTGCAGAAACGGAAGTCGCCTTTGCTACTATTTTAAAAGAAACTAAAAATCTCGAAATTATTTGTGCAATAGGCCGTCCTTTGCTATATAAAAATAAACTTTACAGTGCTGTTGCCGTTATTTTTAAAGGAAAAATTTATGCCTTTGTTCCGTGTGAACCGTCAAAACGGCTTTCTCCTTTTTTTTATGATTTTGAAGAGGACTGCACATTTATTCATTATGGAAAATATTCTGAAGAAAAAATTCCTTTCGGGAAAAATATAAAATTTTTAGTAAATTATGAAAAAGACCAAGTTTGCTCTTACAAAGAACAAGATTTTTCTTTCGGATTTGATGTATCTTTAGATACCGATTTTGTTTTACAGCCATTGGCTGAAATATCTTATGCTTTTAAATCCTCCGCAATAAAAAATAAGTATCAGACTCTTTCAGCCGAACAAAAATCTTCGGTTATTTTTGCGAATTGCGGAGCAGGCGAGGATTTTTCGGACTATATTTTTGCAGGAGAATGCGGCATTTTTGAAAATGGAAAAATGCTGGTTTTTTCTTCGTTAATTAATACCGAAACTTTTAAACTGCAATCGGATAGTTTTGTTTTTACCGATATAGACACGGAAATTCTGCAAATTCAAAAATACAATCGAAATGCTTCAAAAAAAATATATACCGAAGTAAATATATTGGCGGCGAAAAAAAAATTAGCCGGTAAAAAATATCTTATGAAAACCGTTCCGCAAAATCCTTTTTTGCCCGATTGCGATTCCATACATAAACGGTTTGTTTACAAAAGTTTTTTTTCGGAAATTGTATTTTTACAGGCTTCGGCTCTTGCAAAACGGCTTAGCCATATAGGCTGCAAAAAATGTGTTTTGGGTATTTCGGGTGGCTTGGATTCTTCTCTCGCTCTGCTTTCCGGCTGTTATGCCCTTAAACTTTTAAATATAGACTGCAAAAATATGTATGCCGTAACTATGCCGGGCTTCGGAACTACGGAAAGAACAAAAAACAACGCTTTATTGCTTGCAAACTTTTTGGGCTGTACCGTTTTGGAAATTTCAATCGAAGATGCTGTTTGCCTTCATTTTCAGGATATAGAGCATGATATAAATCTTAAAGACATAACTTACGAAAATGCTCAAGCCCGCGAAAGAACTCAAATTTTAATGGACAAAGCAAACCAAATAGGCGGCATAATGATAGGTTCGGGAGATCTTTCGGAAGCCGCTCTTGGATGGATGACTTACGGAGGTGATCAAATGTCTATGTATGAACTAAATTCCTCCATTCCCAAAACTATGCTGAAATACTGTATAAATGCTTTTACGGATAATCCGATTTTTTTTCATAATGAAAATGAAAAAAACATGCTGGAGAAAATTTTAAAAAATATAATAGATACTCCTGTAAGTCCTGAACTTCTCCCTCCCGAAAACGGAAATATTTCGCAAAAAACCGAAAATATAATCGGACCCTATGAACTTCATGATTTTTTTATTTATCATGCTGCGGTAAACGGTTTTTCGCCTAAAAAAGTTTATTTTCTTGCACTTGAGGCTTTTAAAAATTCTTCTTATTCGGAAAAGGTAATTTTAGATTGGCTTAAATTATTTTATAAACGTTTTTTTTCTCAGCAATTTAAGCGTTCCGTAAGCCCTGAAGGGGCATCTGTTACGGGTTTTTCTTTTTCGCCCAGAGGTTCTTGGCTAATGCCTTCAGAAGCTTCAATAAAAATATGGCAAAATGAGATTGAACTTTTATGCTAAATAGTGTAAAATTGCACAGATGCTTACTGCGTTGCTTAATTGGCTAGGTTCCTATATAACTTATTTTCCTCTTGTTGTTTTTGTCGGACTTTTGTTGGGCGGTTTATGGCTCCCTATTTCCGAAGACTTACTTGTCGTAATGTCTGCCGTTTTATGTCAAGGTGAAAAAGCTTCCATTCCATCTTTTTTATGTGCTTTATATGTCGGAGCTATTTTAAGCGATTTTATGGTATACTTTTGGGGTAGACTTATTGCTAAGGGAACCTTATCTTTAGGTCTTTTTTCAAGAGTAATCACAAAAGAAAATACATTGCGTTTATCGAAAGCTCTGCAAAAACATGGAGTTTTAACTTATGTTTTTACCAGATTTATACCTTTTGGAGTAAGAAATATAGTATCTACAACAACAGGTTTTGTAAAATATCCGTTTTATAAATTTGCAGTTTACGATTCTATAGCCGTACTTTGTAATGTTTCTGCTTTATTCGGTTTGGTTTATTTTTTTGGAGCAAAAGGCGGTCATATTATGAGAACTGTAGGGATTGTCTTATTTGTAGTCTTTTGGATATTAAGTATTTACATGGTTAAATCCGGTAAGTTGTTTCAATTTGCCGATAAAAAAATGAATGACAGGAAGGTAAACGGTTAGGTTTAAGGACATCGCTAAATTAATAAATTATGTGAGTTTGGAAATGCCTTATGCTTTTAAAATATATAAATACAGTTTTATTCGTGCGGAGGG
>CAUTTN010000011.1:0-23394 GCA_963541225.1 uncultured Treponema sp. | reverse complement strand
TTCTCATAAGGTGGTTGCAGTCGGCTTTAATACCCTTTGTTACGACGCAGAGCGTAGCCGAAAAACGGCAGGTATTAAACCCTCCGCACGAATAAAAATACAAAAGATTAAAAAATTTAAGGTTGCAATTATTCGTTTTTCCGTATTGTAATATTTTTTATCTTTTACTATAATAAGCTATGCCTAAAAAGCAATTAAAGAAAATACAAAAAATATATTATTGTCTTCTATGTTTACTGTTTTTAGTTGGTGTTATAATTATTGCAGGTACTTTTAATGTATTTATTAACAAAAAAGATAATTTTGATAAACCGGCTTTAAAAACATCGCAGGAACAATATCTTAAAGCTTTTTATAATGATTTAGGTCGTCTTCGAGCTTTGACTTCAGATAAACAGGCTTGTACTGTTGTTATTTTTCCGGTTTTGGAATATAATATAAACGATAAAGCGTTTGAAGAAGAATTGGTGCAAAAAAAAGAGGTTATCAGGAAAGAAATTTTGGAATGGTTTGCACAAAAAAATATTTACGAATTATATACAATATCGGATATTGTGATGAAAAAGGAAATTTTAAAAAAGATAAATTCTATTTTATCCTTGTCTAAAATAAAACGAATTTATTTTAAAGAATATATTATTTTAACTTAAAAAGGAGTTTTGAAGATTATGACTCATCAACCGGTTGCTGCTGCACAAATTATAATTGCAATAATACCGATTGTTGCCATTGTAATGGCTTCCGTTTTAATTTTTTTCTATCTGCTATGGCGACATAAACAAATTATATGCCAAATTCAAACCAAAACATATACTCCTATTCAGTTTAATATAAAAACTTTTTGCCTCATATTGGGGATATTGCTTTCTATAGTCGGTTTGGTACTTTCAATTCTATTTTTACATTTGGAAGGTGTGAGCTATGTTCTGCTGGGAGGGCTTGTTCCTACCGGTTGCGGTATAGGACTTTTAATTTATTATATCATATCTTATAAACTTGAAAATAGGGATAACCGCTGATGATTAAATTAAAAGGTTTACTAAATAAAAAAAACACGGAAGCTATTTCGGACTTATTATTATGCCGTTCCGTTATATCGGGGAATACGGAGGCTTTTAGTAAACTTGCTGCAAAATATCAAAAAAAAATATATGCCTTAGGTTTAAGTTTTTTTAAAAATCATGATGATGCCGAAGATTTTGTACATGACATAATGTTGAAAACATTTGCATCTTTGGAAAAATTTAGAGGAGAGTCTTCTTTTTCCACATGGCTTATGAGGATTGCATATAACTCTGCTGTCAATTCGGTAAAAAGAAAAAGGGAATTTGTTTCGGCTTTTGAAGAATTTGACATAAAAGCAAACGGTTTTACACCCGAGGAAATTCATATTCAAAACAGTATAAAAAATTCTATAAGGCGTGCAGTAAACGAATTACCCGATAAATATAAAATTTGTATAGACCTTTATTTTTTTTACGATATGCCCTATGCCGATATTAATTCAGTTACGGGAATACCTGTTAACACCATAAAATCGCATATTTTTAGAGCAAAAAAAATTTTAAAAACAGAGCTTGAAAATCAAGGGATTTGCTCAGTACAGGAAAAAGCTCATTATCCCGTTTTATTTAAATTAAGTTTAGCTTATGACATGTAATGAAGCAATAAATAGGTATCTGGTATTGGATAAGCATGAGCTGGTGCCGTTTACGGTAACCATCCATTTTTTAAGGTGCAAAAAATGCCGCAGCCTGGTGAGGGCTATGACGGAGGCTTCGGCTGCCTGTAAAATCTCTAAGACTTACACGGCAGATGTCGATAACCTTTTAATGAAAAAAACTATGGATAGAATAAATTCCTCAATGGTAAATATACAGATTAACAGAATTGAAGAACATTCTTTACCTAAAATCAGAATATTACCGTGGCTAATAATAGGTGTAATTATGATAACAGGGCTTGCCTTTATTCCGTTTACACAAATAGGACGATGGGCTTCCAATAATTTTAAACTGGCTTTTACAATTCCGTTTGCCTTAATTTTTGCTATAATTGTAAGTGTTTATTCCGCCTTATTTGTAGGCAGAAACCTCGATTTTTTTGTAAAAAAGTTTGAAACAAAAAATTTCCCTCCTAACAAGCATATTTAAGAAAGATGTTATATTTTTAGATATACTTTAAATCTTTCCGTTAATCGACAACCCTGATGCAGAGTGTAGACGAGGAATGTCATGTATTAAACCCTCCGCACGAATAAAGATTTAACTCAGATTGTAGTTCTGCCTTCTTCTACTTGTATCGCAAACAATAATATGATATACTTTTTACATGAAGCAGTTAAGGTTTTTTGTTTTTGCTGCGGTTTTTATTTTTTTTGCAAACTGCAAAGCGGTTCCTGTAAAACATCCTAATGAGGTAACTTTGCAGCTGCACAAACATAAAATAGAAATCAACAACCCCACTTTGGAACGTAAACGAGAAACATCAGACATTAAACCCTCCGCACAAATAAATTATGAAATTCTTGAAACAGGCTCAGCCCCAAACCCGCATTCGGGAAATATAATACGTACCCAAGAAGATTTGGATAAATTTTATTTGCAAATGTACATGGGAAACAAACAAGCTCCTAAACTTGATTTTTCCAAAAAGGCTGTTGTTATTGTTTTTGCAGGCACTTTTTTTACCGGAGGATATGAAATAAAACTGCATTCGGCTATACAAAACGGAAAAAAACTTCATTTAAATTTTTACACGGAAGAGCCCGACCCTCTTCAAGTTGTAACGCAGGCTGTTACAAATCCGTACCTTGTGCTTAGTATTGACATCGTACCCGAAACGGAAATTATTGTTAATTTTGTATTTTAACAATTAAATATCTTGTAAGGATTTTAACTTTTAAATGTAATTTATCTTATTTTAGATTAATAAAAGGAAATAATAAAAAGAATCTGACTTTGGTTGCTTTAATAAACACATAGAAACAGAAGTTAAGGTTACCGTAAAAAATGATGGCGGTATTTCAAATAATATTGTTTCGACTAATGTTACCCTTGTAGGTGAAGTAACCGAAGTTTCCTTAGGTTATATTTCAGGTCTTGGAAATAATCCGGTTATATTTAAGGGTTTAGTCGGCGGACATCATATTCGATTTACGTCTCTTTTTTTGGTAAGGCTAAGAAACAACCATTTACCATGGGTGCTTACAATAAAGATATTGTTTTCCACTTTAATAAAAACCTATCTTAATAAAAGTAAATGATTAAAGGTCATCTCTAAAAAGTTGAAGTTTTTATAGGTTTTCTAAAAAAAGACGGCGGTTATATTCCATTGTTTTTGTTTAAAAATTTGCAGATATTCCGTACATTGACAAGAATTAGTTTTGATAGTAAAATATAATTTATGGTATACTTTAAAAAATATGGTCAATTTTTTTAAGGGGCCTATAAAGTAATTTAAGTTTTGGAGGAGTTTTATGAAAACATCTATAGGAATAAAACTTGCAGACGGTACTTTTTTTCCCATTTTGGACGAAGACGCTTTATCCGAACAGAATTTGGAACTTACAACCGTAAGAGACCATCAGGAAAGCGTTCAAATAAATTTATTTAAAAAAAAAGATGATGAAGAACCCGAATATATAAGCTCATTAATTGTAGAGGATATTGCAGACGGGATATCGGGCGATCCCACAATCAACTTAAAAATAAAATTAGATGAAGATAAAAATCTTTCGGCAGAAGTTGTAGACGAGGGTTCCGGTGCAAGACAGTCGTTAAAAGTTTCCTTAAAAACTTTAGACCAAAACGCTTTTGACGATATGGATTTTAGTTTGCCTGCTTTTGATGATCCCATAGATAATCCTATAAGTTTTGAAGAAAACTCCGATAATGACGATATTTTTTTTGACAATTCGGAAACGGACTATTCTCAAACTCCATTCGACGAAACCGAAAAAAAGAAACGTCCTGCCGTTTGGCTGATTGTTCTTTTGATTATTCTTTGCATAGGAGCTCTTGTTTTTGCTATTTTACTTTTAACCAAGAAAATGCCCTTTGCAGAAAAAATGGAAAACCCCGAACAGATTACTACTCAAAGTATGAATATGATAACTAAAGAAGATGCCGAAAAGAAAATGAACGAACTAACCGAAAAATCTCCTGTTCAGGATAATGCCGAAAAAGAAATGAAAGCCCGTCAAGAAGAAGAAAAACGCAAGGCTGAAGAAATGGCAAAATTGGAGGAGAAAAAACGGCAGGAAGAAGAAAAAGCCGCGGAAGCAGCAAAAGAAGAAGAAAAGCGTCAAGAAGAACAAAAACAAAAAGACGCAGAAGAAGCAAAAAAAGCAGAAGCTAAAAAAAGAGCTGATGCAGAAGCCAAGCGTAAATCCGAAGAGCAAAGGAAAAAATCAGCCGAAAAAACTAAAACCAAACAGAAAAAAGTTATTCCTACCGTTACAAATTCTGGTGTCGTACGCTACAAGGTAAAATGGGGCGATACGTTATGGGATATTTCGGAAACATTCTATAAAAACCCATGGCTTTATAAAAAGATTGCAGACCATAACAAAATAAAAAATCCGAGCTTTATTGTTGCAGGTTCTTATATAGAAATACCTGCAAAATAAACTGTCAAATTACAGCCGTTTTTATCGGTACCCGTTACCGGTAAAAACGATTTTGACTTTTGTTCGACATAAATAAGGAAAAAGCATTATCAAAAATTTTTTTTATAAAATTGTAATTATATTTTTGTGGACTTGTATATTTGCTGCAACGGCTTCATGTTCCGGCAAATATGACGAAAAAGAAGAAGCTCTTTTTATAGAAAATTTATACAAAGGCGATTTTTCCAAAGCGGTAAATCCCGATAATAAAATTTTAAAAAAAATGCACAATACAAATTCGGCAATGATTTATTTTACCGGAATGTATTTAAAAAAAGAGGCACCTCTTTCTGCGGAAAAATATTTTCAATATGCAAAAAAAAATTCTCCCGAACCTTATAATCTTCTTGCGGAAAAAGAGTTATACGCTTTTTTTGATACGGATCAAAAAATATCGGAATTAAAAAAAGAACTTGCTGCCGAAAATCAATCAATCGAAAATAAAAAACACATTTTAGAAAAGTTAAATCGTCTTTTGTTTTTAACCGGAACCTTTGAGCAAATGGATATAAAGGTTCCCGAATATCTTGCTTCAATAAAACTTGATGAGGAAATCGTAAAATCTTTGCAAAAAATTCTTTTGGAAAATGAAAAACCTTTTTCTCAAGATTTTTATGCAGTTATGGAAATACGCCTTTTAGTTTTTAAAACTAAATTTAAAGATGCGTGGATTAAGGCTAAAACTTTTTTGCAATATATAGGAAAAAATCCTTATCTTTCAAACAGAATTATTTTGTCGGATATATTTCGTTCTGCTCTTTACGGTTCCGCAAATTACGGCGAAGATTTAAAACTATTTGAAGACCTTTTATCCAGTTTGGAAAAGAAAAATGATAATTCCGTAAAATCGGAAAAATATATGACGGCTTTTTATACTGCCCGTCTGTGTCAAAAAGCGGGCGGTAAAGATAATATAAAAAAAGCAGATGAGTATTTTAAAAAAGCGGTTTTATATTCAACGTCCCCGAACGATTATGATAATGCACTTTGGTACCGTTTGGAAATTTTGAAAAACCGTTCGTTTAAACTTTTTTTTGAAGAGCTTTGCAATACTGCTTCTTTTTGGAAAAATGCTTATGTGTACGAAAACTTTGTTTCTTATCTTATTGTACATTTTACCGGAACAAAAAATCTAAAGGATTTTAAACGTCTTTATAATGTTCTTGTAAAAACAAATCTTGTAGAGCTAACAGCCAGAGCTGCTTATATTCTTGCCCGTATGGAACATGAAAAAGAAAATGCTAATTCAAAAAAACTTTATAATGAGGCTTTGGAGTTAAAGCACAATGTTTTTTATTACAGAATAATGACCGGGTATAGGGCAGGTGTTCCGTTAAACCTTGAAGATTTATATGGAAAAAAGAAATTACGGAATGCAGGATTACAACTTACAAGCGTACAAGCAGTAGAAGTTTTAAACGGTTTTTTAAAATATAAACTTTACGGCGAGGTATACGGTAAAATTTTGGAACTTTACCCGGACATCGATACAGAAACTGCATCCGTTTATTCTTCTGCATTAGCCGAAAAAGAACTTTACGCAGATTCTATGAAAGTAATTACCTATGCAATAAGTTCCAAAGGTTCGGAAATTACGCCCGAATGTTTAAAACTTATGTACCCGCGTCCTTGGCTATCTTCCGTTCAAAAATATTGTGTGCAATATAATTTGCCGGAGTATCTTTTATTTGCACTTTTACGCAGCGAAAGCTATTTTAAACCTGCCGTTATATCCAGAGCCGGAGCAGTAGGGCTTGCTCAACTTATGAAGCCGACTGCCGCCGGTATTGCAAAACAGTTAAAAATATCGGATTATAATTTAAATAATCCCGATACCAATATAATGTTCGGTGCTTATTACATATCCGATATGATTAAACGCAACGGCGGAAAAATAATGCCCGCTCTTTGTTCATATAATGCAGGCCCGAATGCGGTAAAACGCTGGAAAAAACAATTCGGAAATATGTCTATAGATTTATTTTTGGAAAGTTTACCTTATGCAGAAACCCGCGGTTATGGAAGAAATCTTTTAACGGCTTCCGTAATTTACGGTATGCTCTATTACGGTAAAACTGCCGACCAAGTAGTTGAAGAAATATTTTCGGAACAATTAACAACCTCGCCGAAGAATGTCGGAGAATTGAAAATTCCGCACGAATAGAATATTTAACTTCGGCGTTTATCGGCAAAGCGTTAAAAGTTTTTCTTTTACCGAATCTATACCTTTTCCTGTTTTAACCGAAATTTCTAATGCGTCAGGAAACCTGTCTTTTATTTTAAATACTTCGGCATGGTCAAAAATACAGTCTGCTTTATTTATCAAAATAATTTTTTCTTTTTGCGTACAGTTTAATTCCTGCAAAATTTTTTCGGTTACCGAAAGACATTGGTGCATTGCAGGATGTGAAGCATCGCAGACGATAATTAAAAAATCGGCAAGGGCGGCTTCTTCTAATGTGGAGCGGAAAGAGTCTATTAACTGATGAGGAAGATTACTTACAAAACCGACCGTATCCGTTAATAATATTTTGCTGCCGTCCGGTAAATATATTTTTCGAGTCTCCGCATCTAAGGTTGCAAAAAGTTTATCTTCCGTAAAAATCTCCGTACCCGAAAGTTTTTTTAAAAGAGAAGATTTTCCGGCATTAGTATACCCTACTATTGCTCCGATTTTTTTATCGCTTTGAATACGGCTTTTTCTTTGAATTGCTCTTTGTGTTTTTACTTTTTCTATTTCTTTTTTTAGTTTTGTAATTTCGGTACGGAGCCGTCTTTTATCCAATTCCATTTTTTTTTCGCCCGCGCCTCTGGATCTTTTTACTCCGCCCCTTTGTTGAGAAAGTCCTGCCCACTTTCGTGTTAAGCGCGGCATCGAATATTCGAATTCTGCAAGTTTGGACTGCAATACGGCTTCTTTTGTTTTTGCTCTGTCGGCAAATATTTGAATAATTACTTCTCTTCTATCTATTACGCAAATATTTAAAGCCTCTTCAAGATTCCTTTGTACTCTTGGACTTAAATCGTTATTAAAAACCGCAATACCGATTCCGTTTTCTTCAATAAGGTTTGCAAGTTTTTCCAATTGTCCCTTTCCGATAAGTGTTGTAGGATTAGGTTTTGCAACTTTAAACCTTAATTTATACATTGGATTAATTGAAATATTTTCCGCTAAATTTGCGAGCTCTGTTTCTTCAATTTTTTGTAATGCAAATAAAGCTTTTTCCTCCTGAAAGAATAACGTGAATTCATTGTTTTTTAATTCCGAATAAATATCTGCAAAAACCAAAACGGCATTTAGGTTTTCGCTGACTGTTTCTTTCAAAAGGCTTTCTCCCAAATATTAAATATTTAAAAAATTTAATATTTCTTCAGGTTTTTCTATAATTACATCGGCACCTGCATTTTCCAACTCTTGACGGGTTCTAAAACCCCACAAAACACCTATTGTAAATAACCCTGCATTTTTTCCTGTTTGAATATCGGTTGCAGTATCGCCTATGTAAAGACAATCTTTTTTTTCCAGACTAAGTATTTGCAAAATTTCGTATACACCGCAAGGGTCGGGTTTTAAAGCTATATTTTCTCTTGCCCCTAATATACATGAAAAAGTGTTTTCTCCGAAAATTGTTTTTACTACTTTTTCCGTTGTCGGCTGCGGTTTATTCGATAAAACATTTACGATAATGTTTTTTTCTTTTAACGATTTTAAAAGTTCGGGTATTCCTGAATACGCCGTACATAAATATACGGCATTTGAGTCATAAGCTGCATTGTAATTTTTTAATATTATATCTTCTACGGACTTATCATCTTTTCCGTATCTTGCCAAAACTCTTTGTACAAGAGTCCGAGCTCCGTTTCCTGTCAAAGTTTTAAAATCTTCGCTTGGAACAGGAGGCATTCCATATTTTGCAATTTCTGCATTTAAAAAATATGCAATGGAATTTAATGAATTTGTTAAAGTCCCGTCCAAGTCAAAAATACAAGCTTTTTTCATAATACGTTTATTTTCCTGTAACTATGCTTATTCCCCCGCTTGTACCAATTCTTGCACAGCCTAAATTTATATAGGTATCGGCATCTTGGCGGGTGCGTATTCCGCCGGAGGCTTTTATTTTTGTATCTTTTTTTAAATATTTTTTAAATAAATTAATATCTTCTACAGAAGCTCCTCCGGAACCGTATCCTGTTGATGTCTTTATAAAATCGGCTCCGGCTTTTTCTATAATGGAGCAAATGTCTGCAATATTTTTTTCTTCCAAATAACAAGTTTCTACAATTACTTTAAGGAGTACATTATGTTTATGGCATACATCGGTAATTTGTGTAATTTCGTTTTGGGTAAAATCAATATCTTCTTCTAAAAGTTTTCCTATATTAATTACCATATCGATTTCTTCCGCTCCGTCTGCTATTGCTTGTTCTGTCTCTTTAACTTTTATTTCGGTAGAAGATGTTCCGAACGGAAAAGCAATAACACTGCAAACTTTAACGGCTGAACCTGTCAATTCTTTTTTGACAAGTTTTACATTGCATGGATTTACACAAACGGAAGCAAAATTATATTCACGTGCTTCACTGCAAATTTTTATAATATCTTTTTCTAAAGCTGTGGGTTTTAGCAATGTGTGATCTATAAATTTATTTAACTCCATATTAATCTCTCCTATTAAGTATCAGGATAATGTATAAATTATTTTTTGTCTATATCTGTTTTGTATCGTCGATTTTGGGTATGATGTTATTTATTTTATGAACAAAGGCAGATGCAAAGCCTTTATCCGGCAGTTGTGTGGCTATATTTCTAAGGTAACTTAAAGTATTTTTTATTCTTTCTTCGGTCAGATTTTTAGGTTCCATAGCTTTTTGCAAAGTGCTTTTAAAATTCATAAAAACGATTCTGTTTTTTAAACCGAGATCGCCTGAAAGTTTATCTATTACATATTCCATTTGAATGCGTTCGTTACTTATCAAAAAGTTTTTTGAATCGTCGGGAGGGAGGTTGTTCATTAAATCTCTAAGATATGAAAATAGTTTTAATATTTCGACAGGCGGTATTACCTCAAGGGTTTGTTCGAATTCGGGAGAATTTTTTAACGAATGCGGAAAAGCATTCGCGTATAGGCTTGGTGTATTTTGCTGTAAATATCCGTCGGTTTCGTTTTCTGAAATGGTATCGCTGCTTTCGGTGCTTATGTTATTGGGTAATGTTTCGGGGGAAAGCGGTTCGGTTTCAGTTTTGGGAATTTCTTGTTGCTCCTCTTCCACATTTTCATAAGCATTGTCAAGTTTGTTTTCAAAATTATCTACGGCATCCTTAATTTTTTTCAATAAGCCTAAGGCTGCATTTTTCGTTTTATCGATGTCTTCCGGAGCGGATTTTTCTTCTTTCTCCATAATAAGGTTATTGTCTTCAGTAATTACTTTATCGAATTTTTTATTTTCCGTATCGGAATAATTTTCATCGGAAATATTATTGTCATTTTGTAAGTTCTCCGATGAAAATTTTTCTTGTGTTGTGTCTGCTTCTAAGATGGTTTGAGGTTGTGGCTTATCGGATTTGTAATTTTTATCCAAATCGATCTCTCTTTCGTCATTGGCATAAAGGTCATCAAGATTTGAGACAGGTGCATTTTTCGAATTATTTAGTACTTCGTTATTTTGTTCGGGGGTGTCGGTAACTTGAGGAAGTTGAAATTCTTCATCATGGACATAACCGCCGGATGGTTTATCGTATTTACCGGGCAGCTGTATTGCCTCATTTCCGGTATTGTGGTGTTCCGGAATATCGTCTATGGGTACGTCAAAAGAAACCATATCGTCAATACGGTTATCATTTTTATTTTCGGCTTCTAAATGTTCATCATCTGCAAGTTCCATTAAATCATCAAAAGGCATTTCCAAATCGGGTATTTTTTCTATTTCGGTGCTTATGTCGATTTCCGTTTCTTCTTCGGTAACGGTTTTTTCTTGCGGTAACTGTAATACTAACTCGGCAGTTTCTTCAGGCTGATTTAATTTATCCAAATTGCGTTCTATGTCGAATTCTTCGCCGTAATCTTCAACAGCCTCTTCATATAATTGAAGGGAATTGACCAATCCGTCCGGTTGAGTTTCTTCATTTGATTCGGTTTGAATATCTATAGCCTGATTTGCAAGCCTTACCGCTTCTTCTGCATTACCTTTTTCTTTATTTAATTCCGCAATGGCAGAAATAGCTTCAATGTTTTTAGGATCCTGTTTTATTATTTTTTCGTATTCGTTTTTTGCTTTATCGAACGTTTGCATATTTGAATATACTTTTCCGAGTTTTAATCTGGCTGCTATATCCAACGGCTGTTTGTTCAAATATTTTACAAATTCGTCTGCAGCATTTTCCAATTTGTTGTTATGAATATAAATGTCTGCAGCTTCAAGTCTTAGACCTATTTTTTCGGGCGATGTCCTTAAAATTTTTTCAAAAATCAATTCTGCTTTTTGGCTTTCGCCTGTTGCACAAAAAAACATTCCATGACGCTTTAAGACTTCAAAGTCTTCTTTCCACATATTTATAAGTAAATTTATATTCTTTTTGCTTTCTGTATAGTCTTCAAGCATAAGCCCCGTATCGAATAGGTTTAAAAGCAACTCCTTATTTGTTTGATTTTTTTCCTGTCCATCCGATAAAATTTTATATGCTTTAAGATAATTTTTTTGTTTATTTAGCATTTTAGCATAGTTTAAAATAGCCGGTAAAAAATATTTGTTTATTTTTAGAGCTTGTTCATAATATTTTTTTGCCTCTTCTTCTTGGTTATTAAGCTCGTATAACTCCGCAAGTTTTGCGGTATAAAGTTCATTATTTTCTTCTGCAGAAGTGTCGGTTATGGTTTTATAAATTTCAATGGCTTTTTCGATATTATTTATTTTTAAATAACATTCTGCCATAGCTTTTAATGCAGTTATCCAATTCGGTTTTGTTTTTAATGCTCCTTGATAAAAAATAATAGCTTCATCAAAAGCCTCTTGTGTTCTAAAAACTTCTGCAAGATTAAAATTTAAAAACGGATGGTTAGGATCTAACTTTAGTCCTGCTTTGTAAGCCTCTATAGCTTCATCATAATTTTTACACAAAAAGTGAACCATTCCTAAATGGTTGTGAGCTAAAGCATCGTCAGGATTAATTTCCAAAACTTCCAAAAAACAATTTATCGAATTTTGATAATCGCCTGTCTGTTTATAGGTGTTACCTAAATTATACAGTGTGGTTTCTTTTTTTTCGTTCAAACCCTTTGCTTCTTTCAAGGCTTCAATCGATTTATCGAAAAGGCACAGTTTTCTGTAAACAACTCCGAGTCCGTTTAAAATGTTTACATCGTTTGGTTTTATTGTATTAAGTTCTTTATATATATCCAAACTCTTGTCAAGATTGTTTGAACGTAAATAAAGATTTGCCAAATTCATTTTTAATATGATTTTATGCTCTTCGTCGGAATCGTCAATTTTTTTTAGTTGAGAAAGTAAAATTTTTTCTGCAAATTGATAATCTCTGGATAAGATAGCAGAGTTGGCTTGTTCTATAATTATATCAAAATCGGTTGTCATATTATTCTCTTATTTGTTTTTACTTTGCATTGGTCTTGCCCAAGCTTCTTTAGATATTTCTCCGGCATGTTCGCCATAAGGTTCATCATAAGCTGCGACCGCAAAAAAATAAATTTTACCGTTTTTCAAATTATCTATTTTAAAATTAAGGTTGTTGCCTGCGTCTATCGGAGAACCTTCTGCAAAGTACTCACCCTTTTGTTCACCGAAATAAATCAAATAACCTTTTACATCAAAACTTACCGACGGACTCCAAGAAAGAAATACCGAACCGTTCATCGGTTTTGCAATTATTTTTGATGGCGGAAGCGGCGGTTCGTCTTTTTCGTATTCCAATGTAATCGAATGAATAAAAGGTGTTTTATTCCCGTCCGAATTAGGATATAACGAACATGCAAGCTGAAAATATCTGCCTTTAACATTCTTTATTTTTTGATTTAAAATCACAGGTTTCCATACCGGAAAATCGTCATTCCAGTTAAACGGATTATCTGCCGCACGTATAAAAAATTCCGCATCCGTTTGTTCGGGTAAATTACAATCTGCTTTTAAAATCGTTGCACAAGATTTATTTCCGTGTGTATCAATTAAATTGCTTTCGGCTCTTCCGCCTTCGGGAGCATATTTTTCAAAAAGCCTGTGGATTTCCCAAGGCATTCCTTGTTCCGAAAAAAAGCCCGTAATTTTAAACTCGTCAATAAGCCCCGTATATTTTGAACCGATTATAACATCGGAACAAGTACCCAGCATAGAATATAGAATTTGAGAACCTTCTTTTTCCGTTTCTGTAAGATAACGAATATCTTCTACTTTTCCGTTCATTCTATATTCAAGTAACCCCGTATTTTCATTATAAGTAACAAGATGATGACTCCATGTTTCGGGAATTACATTGTTTTTTCCGGCTAGTTTTATATCCAGACCCTTGTTTTTATTTTGCCAAATATTAAAAAACGACCATTCCATTTTATTTTTTGAAATACCTGCCGTTATATTTTGAAACATTGTAGCATTCGTATTATTCAATGATGACCACCATTTTAAAATAAGACTGCCGTTTTCGGTTACTTGCGGGCGTATCCAAAATTCTATAGTAAAAGAATGAACTGCGGAATCCCCGAAGAAAAAAGCTCCTTTTTCGGGTTTTAGTGTTATTCCGCCCGTTTCGGAATGCGAGCTAAATATACCGGCACCCTCGCCGAATTTTGCCGATTTTACACCCGATTGTACAGTCGAATAAGCCGATAGGATATAAGTTCCGGTTTCTTCAACAGGATCGGCAAAATCAAAACTTAAATACATATCGGTCTTTTCGGAAATTTTGGACGGAGACGAAGTTAATGTTAAAGAATTATATCCGAATTTTCCGTTACGTATTTTTATATTTTTAGAAAAAAGAATATTGTTCCAGCCGGTTTTTCCGCCGATTTCAAAAACAGCCGTTTCTGTAACAACCGGTAAAAAGGAGAGAAAAAATGTAATAACAAAAAGGTTTTTTATTAATTTATTTTTTAACATAGCACTTATAGCAGTATCGGCAAATTTATAGTAAAAGTCAAGGATCAGCCGATTAATATTTGAATAATACGACTTATCCGGCTTTAAGCAAATAATTAGTTTCGGTAAGGCTTATAATCGTAATAAACTTTGCCCATATAGATTTTTAAATTGCGACGTAAATCGGAATATGCAGTTATATTAATAATCTGCCTTATGCCTAAGTACGATATATTGTACATAGTATAAAAAGTCAAGTATTGAAAACTGCATTGGTTTTTGAGAATTTGGAGATTATATAAATAATTTTTTGTAAAAAAAGTTACAAAAAAAATAAAAAAACTTGACAAATAAAAAATAAATTGCTATACTGTTCGCAACTACAAAGACAAGGAGGGATTTTTTATGAAAAAAATTCTGTCGATTTTAATGATTTTGGTGCTCGTGAGCGGAGCCGCATTTGCTCAAGTTGAACCTAAATTTAGCGGTAGTGCTACTTTATCTTGGGGTATCGATCTCGGTTACGGTACAGATAGTAACACTACGGCAAAGCCATCACACGGCTTTTTAAACGAAGCTTCTGCAAGTGTAAGTATGCCTTTTGTAAAAAGTGGAGCTTCCAAAGGCGAAGGTGATGTATATGCCTTTATTAATCTTTCCGGCGTAGGTTTAGGTCTTGCTGCAGATATGAAAGGTGCCAAAGCTACCGGGAAAATAGGTGGCGTAGAGGCAAAAATAGTAATTCACGGTGTTTATATAACCGTTTACAATGCCCCCGATATGACAACTAGTTATGCTCATAGAATTATTCCCGGTTCTTATGGGTTCACTACGGGTTTTGAAGGTTACGGAACAAAAATCGGTTTTGCAAAAAAAGAATGGAAAGATCTTGATGTAGGTCTTAAACTTGTTTCCAACGGTTCATGGAAAGATAGAGATGCGAATTTTGGAGCAAGGTTTATAAAAGAGGTTGTTGTTGAAGCTGAAGAAGAAGATGGAAGCGGTTGGGTACTAGTTGGACCCGGTCAGGAATTACGTGATGCTGCAGGTAATGTTAAGGCAAATACTTATAATTGGCATAATTTACCTTCAGGAAAATATTACTTGTATAAAAGTGCTGCAGCACAAAAGGATATGAACGGTCAGTACGGTTTTGGGCTTGACTTCCACATGACTCCTGTAGAAAAATACTTAACTGTCGATGCAAACTTTAATATGACTTTTGGCAAGGCTGATAAATATCAAAAAACTGAAAGTGACTGGGGTGATAAAAATGCTATGGGTATAGGTCTTAAGTTATCTTCATCGCCTATTGAAGGTTTAAACATAAATTTAGGCTTTGATGGTGGTTCGGCTTATAAAAATGCAGCAAAAAAAGGCGTATTTGCATGGGCTTTAGGCTTTGGTGTTGATTATAAACAGTCAGTAGCAGGAAAAATTGATTTCGGTATGTATGTAAGTTCGGATGGAACTTCTTATGGAAAAGGATGTGTAGTTGATGCAAAAGCCGTTCCTCCTAAAAAAGGCGGAGTTGACATGGCTATGACATTGGGTTATAGAGGTTTACCAATTGTTGAAGGTCTTGATCTTCATGCAAGGTTAAATGTTTTCCGCTTGTTAAGCAAAATTTCCGATGGTAATAAAAATAATGGTCAAACAATACCTCTCGGTTTTAACTTTGGTGTTTCTTATAACTATTCTATTACAGATTCTATGTCGATTAAACCTTATGCTGATATTTGGGGCGAAACTAATCGACTAAACTATAAAGATGGTACTCTAAAACCAAATCAAAAACAATATTTTGGTTTAGCTTATAAACTCGGTGTATCATTTATGCCTATGGAACGCCTTACTATCGATGCTTGTTGGGAACAAGGAAAGCTTAGCCGAAATAGGGTTATAGGTTTTAATGGTTATATTCCTTCACCTATTCAGCATAAAGCTAATAACGGTAAATTCATATTATCCGCAAAAATTACATATTAATCCTATAATATAATTTAAAAGCAGGGCTTTTGCCCTGCTTTTTTTATGCTCCTGTGCAGATTGATAATATCTTATACGCCGAGCTTTTTGCAAATATTCTGGCATCTTATAGTTGTTCTCATTGTATAATAATGCTATAGCAGAAAAACAGCTTATTTTTTAAGCATAATATTGCATAAAACTTAAACTTATAATAATATACAATAGTACAAGAGGGTAAAAATTGAAAAGGTTTGAAGATTTAACATTTACGGACGATTTTATGTTTTGTAAAGTTATGCAAAACGAAGGCTTATGTAAAAAACTTATTGAAATGATATTATCCAAGACAATAGGTAAAATTACTTATATTTCGGTACAGCATAATATTAACACCTACGAACAAGCCAAATCCGTAAGGTTTGATATTTTGGTACAGGCAGAAAACGGTAAATTTTATGATGTAGAAATGCAGGTAAGCAACGAAAGAAACATACCTAAGAGAATGCGGTTTTACCAAGCTGCAATAGATATTTCTTTTTTGGATAAAGGCAATTCCTATAATAACTTAAACGACAGCTTTATAATTTTTATCTGTTTATTTGACGTTATAGGCAAAAATAAAGCCGTTTACACCTTTGAGAACCTTTGTATAGAGGATAAAAAGACCCCTTTACAAGACGGAACAAAAAAAGTTATAATAAATGCAGAGGCGTTTAACAATACCGAAAACAAAGAATTAAAAGATTTTTTAGAATATCTTAAAACAGGTAAAGCAAATACGGAATTTACGAGGGGGATAGAAGCTATGATACAAACAGTAAAGCAAAACGAACAGGCAAGACAAGAATACAGATTATTATCCACTTTTGAAATGGACGCTAGGGATAGAGGATTTTCTGAAGGTACTTATAACAATAAAAGAGAAACCGCTAAAATCTTAAAACAGTTGGGGGACTCTTTGCCGAAAATTATGCAGGTTACAGGGCTTTCCGAAGCAGAAATAAAAAAGCTGTAATTAATACCCCCTATATAGTAGAAATCCAAATCAAAAAACAACCTATTACGCACAAATCCGAAAGCTCGAATTACTTTCCCGTATCACTCCAAACTTTTTCACTTTACTCAACTTTTATCAATAACAAAATTTCAATTATTGCGAATTATTTCGTAATAAAAAAGATTTTCGGCTTTTATATTTTTTCAAAATATTGTATAATCATTTTGTAAAATAATTTAAATTATATAAAATATTAGGAGAAACTATTTATGGAACTATCTTATAAAGCTAAATCTGCTTGGGAGAATTTGTCTTCGGCAGATATGGCAGAACTTGAAAAACTTTCTGCAGGATACATTGATTTTTTAAACAACGGAAAAACTGAAAGGGAATGCACGGTTCAAATAATTGAAGCGGCAAAAAAGCATGGCTTTAAATCTCTTGAAGAAGTCGTCAAAAGCGGTTCCGTAAAAAGAGGAACCAAAGTTTATTTGAACAACAAAGAAAAATCCGTAGTTTTAATGGTGGTAGGAAACGATATAACGGAGGGGATGAATATTATCGGTGCTCATATCGACAGCCCACGCCTTGACTTAAAGCAAATGCCTCTTTTTGAAGAAGCCGGTTTGGCATTTTTAAAAACCCACTATTACGGTGGCGTAAAAAAATATCAATGGACAACAATTCCCCTTGCAATCCACGGTATAATCTTTACTAAAGAAGGAAAGAAAGTTGAAATTTGCATAGGTGAAGATGAAAATGATCCTATATTTTTTATAAACGACCTTTTAATTCACCTTTCAAAAAAACAGCTTCAAGAAACTATGGCTGAGGGCATAAGCGGCGAACAGCTCAATGTCCTTGTCGGAAACCAAAAACCGGCGGAAAAAACTGAAGATACCGAAAAAGAAAAGAAAAAAAATTCTTCGGCAATAAAAGAGAATATACTAAAAATCTTAAACGAAAAATACGGCATTATTGAAGAAGATTTCCGCGTCGCAGAACTTGAAATTGTTCCTGCCGGAAAAGCCAGAAATGTCGGTTTTGACAATTCGATGATTGCAGGACACGGTCATGACGACAGAGTGTGTGCTTATACTACATTAAAAGGCATATTAGAAATTGAAAACCCCGAACGTACTGCAATAGCTCTCTTTTCCGATAAAGAAGAAATCGGTTCTGTAGGCAATACAGGTATGCAGGCTTTCTATTTTGAAAATATGGTTGCCGAAATTGCTGCTCTTAATAAAAACTATCGCGATATAGATGTACGCCGTGCATTTGCCAATTCTTATATGCTTTCGGCTGATGTTTCTGCGGGATTTGATCCTGCCTTTCCATCGGTTTTTGAAAAAATGAATTCTGCATATATAGGAAACGGTATCTGCATTAACAAGTATACAGGCTCAGGCGGAAAAGGCGGCTCAAATGATGCCAATGCGGAATATCTGCAAAAAGTACGCAAACTTTTTGATGACAACAAAGTTGTCTGGCAGACAGCCGAACTTGGAATGATCGATGCAGGCGGCGGCGGGACAATTGCTTACATTATTGCAAAGTATGGAACTGAAGTTGTAGATTGCGGAGTTCCCGTCCTCTCAATGCACGCTCCCTACGAACTTATCAGTAAAGCGGATCTTTTGATGGCTTATCGTGCTTATAAAGCCTTTTTTAAATAATGTAAATTTTTTATCAATATCGATATAAGAATTATAAAGAAGCTCTAAAAACGGTTTAAGTTTTTAGAGCTTCAAATTTTTATGAATAAAACCAAAAAATTATGCATTTATAAAAATAAACAAAGGTTTGTTTTCGTTATATTTAATATCCACAAAGTTTAACACATTGACAAAAAAATTATTAACTATAAAATAAAATATATGCCTAAGTTTAAAAGAAAAACAAAAGAAGAACGTAAGACAGAAATTCAAGAAGCCGCTAAAAAAGTATTTTTTGAAAAAGGATTCCGCAATACGACTATGGAAGACGTTGTAAAGGCGACATCGCTTTCAAAAGGCGGAGTATATCAATATTATAAAAACACAAAAACAATTCTCTTTGATATAATGCAAAACGGTAATTATTTACGGTATGAAAGAACAGAAAGTATAATAAATAAATTTTCAAAAACGGAAAATACGGCAGAAATTATGACACAAGTTATTATGGCGAAACTTTTTGATAAAGTACCCGAAAAAAAATTGTATCTTATGTTTTTAGCGGAAATTTTATACGACAAAGATTATGAAGCTCTTTTTTTTGAACTTGAAGAACAATCTCTTAAGCTCTTTATAAAAAATATGCATCAAAATAGCGAAAATGAAAAAAAAATTTTTAAATACCTTAAAGATAATGCTTCTATCCTTTTTAGAGTTTTTAACGGAATACTCGTAATGCATGAATTATTTGAAGATGATTCCGCTTTTACAAAAAATAAACAAAAAATTCATGATATTATTTTTAACCTTGTTCAAAATTTTTTAACTGCAAATAAAACTTTATTCGTGCGGAGGGTTTAATACCTGCCGTTTCTCGGCTACGCTCTGCGTCGTAACAAAGGGTATTAAAGCCGACTGCAACCACCTTATGAAATCAACAACCCCGACGCAAGCGTCGGGGTTGTTGATTTCTTTCAGGATATTAAAGCAAAATTGTACCTGTAAATACTTATTTTTTGTTATATATTATTGACACTTTTAGCTTTTTCGGCTAATATAACTGACGGTAACGTCGGTTATATTAGCCGGTTTATATCATTTTATAAATTCGGCTTTATTAAGGAGTTTTTTATGACGGATAAAAGAGAAGAGCTTACAACAGGAAATATGTTTAAGCTCATGTTAAAACTGGGAGTTCCCGGAATTGTGGGAATGTTTATTATAAGCCTTTACAGTTTTGTAGACGCTATTTTTGTCGGGCAATATGTAGGAGACAAAGCCGTAGGAGCAATAAGTGTGGCTTATAGTTTTACGCTTATAAATAACGGTATTGCGGTTTTAATCGGTATAGGGTCGGCTTCTATTCTTTCGCGTGCAGTAGGTAGGAAAGATCAAAAAACTATTGATTCGGTTATGGGAAATGTTTTCGTTTTAACTCTGCTTATGTCATCATGCGTAATGGTTTTAGGTTATATCTTTGCCCCGCAGCTTTTACACCTTGTAGGTGCTGAAGGCGAAATGTTCGATATGGGTGTAAAATACCTTAGAATAGTTTATTTGGGTTCAATCTTTGTAAACTTCGGGCAAGCATCAAATATGGTTTTGCGGGGAGAAGGACGCATGGTTCTTGCTATGAGTATAATGGTATCCGGTTCGGTTCTTAATATTATTCTCGACGCTTTATTTATGGTATGGCTGGGTATGGGTATAGAAGGAGCTGCAATCGCCACGGTTATTTCGCAAATCGTATTTGCAGCGGCTTCATTTATTTACTTTTTGTTTTTTAGTAAAACGCTTAAATTTAAAACCTTTAAATTGGAAAAATCTATCGTAGGAGAAACTTGTGCTGTGGGTATGTCTGCAATGATTATGCAGGTTATGGCTCTTGTGCAGCAAGCAGTTATGTATTCGACATTGAAAAAATACGGCGGAGAAGGAGAAGTTATTTTGATGGGAGCTTTTTTCCGTTATATGATGCTTTCGTTTATTCCGCTTTGGGGATTAAGTCAGGGCTTTCAGCCGTTTGCCGGAACTAATTTTGGAGCAGGTCTTTTTAACCGTGTAAAAAAAGGAACTTTCCTTTTTTACGGTTTCGGTATAATTTTGGCTCTTATTGCATGGAGTATCTTTATGTCGGTTCCCGAAAAAGTTTTAAGCCTTTTTATAAAGGACAATCCTGCACTCGTTGCATCGGGAGTAACAAATGCAAAACTTATGTTCTTGATTTTTCCGCTTTTGCCTATTATGATACTTAACATAACCCTTTTTCAAGCTATAGGAAAACCGAAACCCGCCGGATTTTTAGCACTAAGCAGACAGCTTTTTTTGTTTGTTCCTGCGGTCTTAATCTTTCCGGTATTTATGGGTGTACGCGGTGTATGGATAGCAAGTCTTTTTGTAGACAGCTTTATAGTTTTGGTGTCAATTATTATAACCGTAAAAATTTTTGCAAAAGATTTAAAAAAAATATAGTTTAATAGATAATACACAAATGGAATCTCTAAAAATTTTCCACTTTTAGAGGTTCCTCTTATCGTCTCTCTTGCCTTTGCAGGTATATTTTATTATCATTTAGTAGGAGTTTCTAAAAACCGATTAACTATATGATTCATAGAATAGATTTGATATTTTTGGAGATTCTTTAATATATTTAAATTTATAAACATTTACTTATCGGAGGAGGTATTTATGAAAAACAACGTGTTTTCTCTAAAAAAATATTCACTATCAATCATATTTGTTTTTTTATTTTATTCATGTTTGCTTTACGGAAAGGAAACTATTATAACTTTTATGGATTTACCCGAAAAATCCCAAACCTATATAAAAACGCATTTTGCAGAAGCAGCTTCTATAAAAATTAAAAAAAGTCAAAACGGTTTGTCGTTAAAATATGAAGTAAAACTTAACAATATGATCGAGCTTGAATTTAATTCGAAAGGTGAAATTACTTGCGTAGAAGGACACATACCGCTTCCGGATTCGGTTATTCCCCAAAATATTTTGGAATACGTAAAAAAGAATTACAATGACAAATATATAACGGATTGGAAAATCAAAAAAAGAATTCAAGAAGTAGAATTGAGTAACGGTCTTGAACTTCAATTTGATTTAAAAGGAAATTTTTTACGCATAGATAGATAATCCATAAATCATTATTTTCAGTACATATATTTTCAGAAATTATAGGCTCAATCGGCTTGAATATAGTCTTAGTTTCTACTATAATTTAATATCCTTTTATCTTTTTGTTTAAACAACAATTTCATGCAATATTTAAACGTATTGTATGGTTTAAAAGGTATCATTGCAGAAGCTAAAGTTCACTTCAATAATAAAAACTTACGGCTTCTGTAAATAACCAATTTTATAGAGGGTAGAGTATGCACATTGTAGAAGCAAAAAAAATCACGGAAGAAGTCCGCCGAATGGCAATTGAAGCGGCTTATTTTCTTCCGCAAGATGTTTTAAAAAGTCTTGAGTTATCCAGAGATTCGGAAAAATGGGATCTTGCCCGAGATACTTTGGAACAAATAATCGAAAATGCGGCCATCGCAAAAAACACATGTTCGCCAATGTGTCAGGATACGGGTATGGCTGTACTTTTTGTTACAATAGGTCAAGATGTACATATTGAAGGCGGTTATATAGAAGATGCCATAAACGAAGGAGTACGTCAGGCTTATACCGACGGATATTTACGCAAATCGGTTGTAAAAGATCCTGTTTATAATAGAGTAAATACGAAAGACAATACTCCGGCAATTATTCATTATAAACTTGTTCCAGGAGATAAACTCCATATCATGTTTGCAGCAAAGGGGTTTGGTTCTGAAAATATGTCCAGGCTTGCCATGCTGAAACCATCCGACGGACTGGAAGGAGTTAAAAAATTCATTTTGGAAACTGTTGAAATTGCAGGTCCCAATCCTTGTCCTCCCATAGTTGTAGGGGTAGGAATAGGCGGAACAGTCGATAAAGTAACCTTACTTGCAAAGGAAGCTCTAATGCGCCCCTTTGATTCATACAATAAAGATCCTTTTTATGCAGATTTAGAAAAAGAAATGTTGGATAAAATTAATGCGTTAGGGATAGGACCTCAGGGGTATGGAGGAAAAACTACAGCTTTAAGAGTTTTAATCGAAACCTATCCTACGCATATTGCAGGACTTCCTGTTTGTGTAAACATAAACTGTCATGCAACAAGACATAAGGAAGTTACTTTATAAAGATTTAAATTTTATTATAAATATTAATTAAGGAGAGAATATGTCCGAAACAAAAAAAATAACAACCCCGTTTACAAGAGAAGATTTAAAAGATATAAAAGCCGGTGATATTGTTTTAATAAGCGGTTATATTTTTACCGGAAGAGATGCCGCTCATAAAAGATTGTGCGAACTTCTTGAAAAAGGAGAATCTCTTCCCATAGATGTTAAAGGTGCCGTTATGTATTATGTAGGTCCCAGTCCTGCAAAACCCGGAGAGCCTATAGGTTCTGCAGGTCCTACTACCAGTTATAGAATGGATGCTTATACACCTCAGCTTTTGGATCAAGGATTAATGGGAATGATAGGCAAAGGAAAAAGAAACGAACAAGTTATTGCCAAAATTATAGAACACGGTTGTTGTTATTTTGCGGCAATCGGCGGAGCTGCCGCACTAATCAAAAGTAAAATAAAATCGGCAGAACTTATCTGCTATGAAGATTTAGGAGCAGAGGCAATACGGAAGTTATATGTAGAAGAGTTCCCCGTAACATGTATAATAGATTCCAAAGGCAACAATCTTTACAAAATAGGAAGAGAAAATTACCTTAACAGTTTGTAATAATATTAAAAATTTAAATTGATATAACTTATAAAATATACAATAAGTTAAAATAACCATCTATAAATTTCGGTTTGTAGAAGGTTTACCGAAATCAACACCCCCGACGCATAGCATCGGGGTAAAGTGTTCAATGTTTCGCACTGTATGTGCAATCCGGCACGGATGCCGGTGGTTCCAAACAG
>CAUTTN010000010.1:0-23829 GCA_963541225.1 uncultured Treponema sp. | reverse complement strand
ATCAAGTATGATGCCCGAAAAAAACATCATATCCCTTAACCTCATTTATTCCGAAATGCTTAGTAAAAACATATTGAATATCAAGCCGAAACGCAGGTAAAGCAGGAGTATAATAAAGATTAATGGTATGAGCTTTTTGTGATGATAATTTAAAGATACCTGCGGCGAATTCCAGTCCTATGCCGAAACGGATACTAAGAGTTTTTTTATTCCATGTGTATAGTATAGGCGAACAGCATTTGAGTATCTCAAATAATACCTGCAATACGCTTGTTATTCGTGAGGAGGGTTTAGTACCTGACGATTTTCGTTTACGCTATGAGTCGGGGTTGTTGATTATTTACTAATTTGCCTTTTTTATAAAAGGTAACGGAAAATCCTGTATTATTTATAAGACTGAATGTAAAGCCGTTCCCTTCGTACATAAAGTGCATATCAAATCCTATGGAGGGCAGACATTGTATAGGTTACCGCTTTTTCTGATGTTTTGTAATTGGTCAAATCGTGTAAATTTGAAACTTCAAGCAGACTGTGTACCGTATATACTGAAAACCCGATCTTGGGCGAAAAAAAACAATTTATACACCAAAAACGTTTACGCACATACTATAATACATAAAAACGATACTATTTTTTTACTTTGTGAACCTCCAATATTTAAGTTTAGTAGATAAAGTATAATCTATTAATCATTTGATGAGATTTTTACATATTTAATAGCCCATTTATATATTTTCTTTTTTATTTCGGTAGATATGGTTTCTCTTGCAGGGCTGTGTAAAGGTATTACACGGATAAGTCTTCCATTAAAGGTGTAGTGATATATATCTATTTTTAAATTTTGTTCGTATTTTTCTTCTCTTTTTATCTCATATAAAACAGCTCCATCCGTTTTAACATAATATCGTGTAAAAAAACGGGTATACATATCTTTGGAGGTAAGAAGTATTGCCGTTATATTCGGATATTTTTCGAGAATTGCATTGAGATTTCTAATTTCCGTAACATCAAGATTTTCATCGGAGTTATTATTTTGTTTACGGCGTGCTTTTTGAATTATATCTGTTATTCCTATATTATTTTTAGCCAATGCGTTTTGTTTATCGGTTTTTGTATTTAGCGGGTTTTTGCAGTCAAAAGCATATTCTATTATTTTCCAAAATTTATTGTTTTTATTTCCATAATACCAATCATCCGGATCGGTTTTAATACAAGGATCCGTATAATTCTTTCCCGGAAATGTACCCAGAATGAGGGTTGTTGTGTTGTCCGTAATAAAAGGAGCAAAAGGATGATTATGTTCTTTTTTATTGGTAAAGTCATAAATCGTTTTGTTTGTCATATACTTATTCCTAATTGAATTTTTCTGGAAATAACGTATTATAAGATATTTTGATGCTATTTGTATAGAGTTTTTTAAAGAGAAGTTTAGTTTTTTGACAGAATAATCGTTTTTGGTAATTTTCTACGATATTATTAGATAATCAAAAACCGGTTTAGCTTAAAATTAAACTAAACCGGTTTTAATTTATAAATCGGTTAGAATTTTACTCTAACTCCAATCATAACATTTATTGATGTAGTCATTGTAGGTAAATGGGAAAGAGTATTACGATTCGTGCCGTTTTTACTTGTAGTTACATGGTACCCTGATACAGGTTTGTAAATGCTGCCCATTACTCCCATATACAAACCTATTTTATTTGAAATCATGAATGAAGGTATAAAAGAAACACCTCCTCCTATATGCCCATATTCATAGGATGAGTTGCTGTTTCCGTGTTTAGAACCTCCGAAAGCAAAGGCTCCGCCTAAAAACAGATTAAAAACTTTTCCGGGCTTAAAATTGTAACCGAAACCTGCCTGAGTGTCATTTACAAATATCTTGTTAAAAGAAAACTGGGTGTTTAAATATACAGACCAGTTTTTAGGCAAGTCATAGAATAATCCGGCATTAAAGCCGCCCATGTGCTTGGATCTTATAATCCATGTCGAAAATCCGTCATTGTCAGTTCCTGATGAACTATGCAGTTGGTGGTTTGTATATACGCCACCTACTAACAGGTTTAACCCAAGAGTTTTTGCAGAAGCAAATCCTACAAAAAATGTCAAAAAAAAGCACACAAAAATAAAAGCTTTTTTATTCATAATAATCTCCTATCTATTATTATTATTTTTTTTATAAACAAAAAATTTGTTTATAAGTATTTATTATTTTAAAATATCGGAATTACCGGTTCCTTCTATACAATTAATAACATTATATCCTGCTTGATTTATCTTATTTGCAACTTCAAAAGAATCTTTTTTATTATATCCGTATACAATAATTGTTTTATTTTTGTCGATAGTTTTGATTTTATCGACAGAATGTAAATCTATATTCAGTGCATTTCCAATATGCTTTTCATTATAATCTTTAGCAGAACGGGTATCGATAACAACATAATTGCTATTGTTTAAAAGTTTTTTTAATGCACCGCTATGTATATTTTCTATTTTTGTTACAGTAGTGTATTTGTACTGCGCAAAACCTGCAGCATTGAATATTTTTTTAAAACCGTTTTTTTTAAGAATTTCGGCAGCAGCAAGACTTCGCTTACCGGAACGGCAGGTCGTGACTACATTTTTATCTTTTAAGTTTTTTATTTCGTTTAATCGCATTTCTAACTCCTTAACACTAATGTTAATTGCATATTTTATATGTCCTGCATCATACTCGGATTTTTCTCTAACATCAATAAACACATAGTCATTACTATTTTGTCCATCTTCCATAAACAGATCGAGGGTTTTACCGCTCATTTGCTGAATTTTACCTTCCGTTTTACTTTGAGCAAAACCGGCAGCCGTAAAAATAAAACAAATTAGTACATAAAAAAATAATTTAAACTTATTCATTAATAAGCCTCCAAACTAGACGAATTATATCTAAAATGGTTATAATATTCAATATACTAATTACGAATGAATAAGTAAAGAGGCTTTGTAGGCTTATTTCTTAAAAGAATAGAGATGGTATCTCCGCTTGCCTAAACGAGAATCGGTTAGACAAAATAGATTAACCAAAATTCTAGTAAAGAAATATCATCGGAATGGACTTTTTCCAAATCTTACAAAAATAGTAAAGCTTTCTCATTGTTTAGAAAAAAAACTCATAAACCGTGCTATAAGGTTCTGGTAACAAAAAAGCTGCACGGTAGTTTCAAACAACCGTAAAAACGGTAAGAAATCGAAGAAAACGCCGGGAAGAAAAAAAGGGCTGCCATCAAAGACTTTTCTAAAAAAATTCTTGCATGATGAAAAAGTATTGGCAATTCAAAATTAAAGCCATAGCAGAAAAGAGGTCGCCGATAATAAACGCATTAACAGTACAATGATTAATCTCGAGTATAGCATTCCTTACTCTGTTAAAACACTCGTCAAATATTTGAAACAATATTACTATATATATAATATAAAAATGAATTTGGATTGCTTGCTTCTTAATACGGGGGTGTCTTTTCTCTTTATTTCCCGATTTGATAAATTTGTGCGGCTTACATAATAGTGCTTTCTTGGTAAGCAAAGATTTGTGTGATAAACGAGAAAATTGCTTCGAAATTGCATTGTAGTCTTTATAATGCGGGATTCCTGAGGGGGTTGCAGGTATCATTAAAAATATTTATATTATACATCAGGTTGGGTGGTATAGCTCAACCGGAGGATAAATCTATGAAAGAAATATACGGAACAGTCTATGATAAGAACAACAAGCCCCTTGAAAAGGCTCTTGTTGCCCTCCTTAACGATAAATTTGAAATTGAATATTCAGGTGAAACAAACAATGAAGGGAAATTCAATTTACCTGCTGAGGCAAAAAATTATCCTTTTTTTATTGCCGTAAAAGAGTATAAAGAAAATTATCTTGAATACTGGAGTCAAAATATAGACCTGCATAAGGATTTGGAAATCAATCCTAAAATAGATGTGCTTGAAATTTATGGGCTGCACTGTTTTCAGGTAAAGGGAGCCGGTAACTATCTGATGGTATATTTTCGTCCTATGAGTCTAACCAAATTTAAGGCAAAGGAAAAGGATATTGTACCCGATATAGGTAAAGAATCTTTAACCGTATCCATAAATGGCGAATTTTGCGAAATATTGACTCTTTCTTGTGTTGAAGAACAATTTCCGGATGCCCCAATGACTTCTTTTCTTATGCAAATTTCAACGGATGGAGTAAAATTCTCCGATAAAAATAAACTTGAACTTAGTATAACGGATAAATACGGGGACTATGGAGAAGCTTCAATATTTTTTAAACTTTAACTTTTTATAATTGACAAAGAGATAAAGCTAATTGACTTGAATGGCATCAAAAACCCTTGAAAAAAAGGTTTTATTTAAGTATACTTACCATAATAATAACCGTAAACCTTTATACTTTTTTTAAAGATTTGCTTGCAGAAGAACCTCAAAATCATTATATTACCCAAACCATACAAATAATAAAAATATCTTGATTTTAAAACAAATATTTTTCTGCAAAATTATCGTTTAAGGAGAAAATCGTGAGTTTAACTTTGCATAACAGTTTAGGAAATAAAAAAGAAATATTTATCCCCATCACAGAAGGAAAAGCAGGAGTCTACGGCTGTGGACCAACAGTTTATGATTATGCACATATAGGCAATCTAAGAACTTATGTATTTGAAGACATCTTAATACGCACATTAGAATTTTTGGGATATGACGTTACACATGTAATGAATATTACCGATGTCGGACATTTAACCGATGACGGCGACACAGGCGAAGACAAAATGTTAAAATCGGCAGAAGAACGCGGAAAATCCGTTTTGGAAATTGCAGAATTTTATACAAAAGCATTTTTTAAAGATACCGAACTTCTTAATATAAAAAAACCTACAATAATATGCAAAGCTACGGAACACATTCAAGAAATGATTGATCTAATCAAAAGAATTGAAGCAAACGGGCATACTTATACGGCTGGAGGAAACCTGTATTTTGATATTTCGACTTTTCCAAAATACGGAGAACTGGCAAATATAAAACTGGAAGATCTAAAAGCCGGAGCCAGAATAGAAATAGACCAAAATAAAAGAAACCCGTATGACTTTGTTTTATGGTTTACAAAAAGCAAATTCGAAAACCAAGCCCTTGTTTGGGACTCCCCTTGGGGTCGCGGATATCCGGGTTGGCACGTTGAATGCTCCGCTATGAGTATGAAATATCTGGGCGAACAATTCGATATTCATAAAGGCGGAATTGACCACATAAGAATACATCATACAAACGAAATAGCTCAATCCGAAGGAGCCACAGGTAAAAAATGGGTCAACTATTGGCTTCACAACGAATTTCTTGTAATGAATAAAGAAAAAATGTCTAAATCTGCCGGAACATTTATAGTATTAAGCGACGTAATAAAGCAAGGCTTTGAACCTTTGGACTACAGATTTTTGCTTCTGGGCGGACATTACAGAAGTCAAATAACTTTTTCATGGGAAGCAATGGAAACTGCAAAAAACGGACGGAAAAACTTAAACACACGTATCTCAAAACTTCTAGAAAATACTCCCATAGAAAAAATAGAAGAACTTAAGACCTTTTCCCAAAACATGAACTTAAAAAAAGCAAAAACTCTTCTGCAAAATTCAAAAGCAGAGCTTTATTTAAATAGATTTATCGAAAAGATGGAAGACGACTTAGCTTCCCCTAAAGCTGTCTCGGAACTTCAAACATTAATAAAGGACAAAACCCTCGCCTCTACTGAAATTTTAACCTGTATTTCCATAATGGATTCTATTTTAGGCTTAAAACTGATTGAAGAAGCGGCAAATTTACTCAACAAAACAGAACATTCCGATATTGACGAAGTTAAAATAAACCGACTGATAGAGGAAAGACTTTCTGCAAAAGCTCAAAAAAATTATCAAAAAGCCGATGAAATCCGCAACACGCTCCGCGATATGGGAATATTGTTGGAAGACAAGGGTGGAAATACAACATGGAAAAAAATATAAGAGATATACGATTTAAATAAAACACAAAATTAATTAATATATTTTGTGGGTGCCTTGTAACATTTTGGAGAATAATGTGTTTAATAAAAGAGATGTGCTAAAAGCTTCGTCAGACAGTGATTTTAAATTTATTTATGAAGCTCTTATGCCTGTAATTTATAAAGTATCATATAATATAGTTGGAGAAGAAGAGACGGCAGAAGATATTTGCCACGACTCGCTTATAAAAATGAGCGAAAAAAAAATGGAATTTCCGTCAATAGATGATGCAAAATATTGGCTGATAAGAGTTGTGCGTAATGCTTCGCTTAATTATGTAAAACGCAAAGGCAGAGAACGTAAGGCTTATGCTAAAGCGTTTAAAGAAGATACAAGAAAGGTCGATACAGGAGAAGATATATTTTTAAAACAAGAGTCAATAGACTATGTTAAAGAGGCTTTGGAAAAGCTGCCTCAAAAACTTAGAGCTGTGTTACAGCTTAAAGAATACGGAAGTCTTAACTACAAAGAAATAGGCAGTATTCTGGGGATAAGTGAAGGAAATGTAAAAGTCCGTGTGTTTAGAGCACGCGAACAATTAGCAAAATACATAGGAGAAAGTGATGTCTACATGCCCGAATAAGGATTTATACTCTGCTTATGCAGACGGAGAGATTTTATCTCCGTGGAAAGAAAAACTTGAAGCTCATTTGTCGAATTGTGCTTCATGCAAAAAGGTTCTCGATACATACATGAACTTAAAAAATTCTCTATCCGACAAAACAATACCGGAAATTAATTTGGAAGAATCGTTTTGCAAATTATGCGTAAAAAAACAAAGAGCTGCTCTTAGAGTGGAAATATCAAATAATAAGGTAAATAAATGGTTTTCCAAATCCGTAAATATTCCGCTTCCGGCTTTTGTTGCGGCTGCATTATTTTTGTTTGTTTTTACACCTGTCCTAATGATTTATTCCGTTAAAGATTCGGCAAAACCTCAAATAGTTTCCGATTTTAAGCCTATAGTTCCTGTAACCGAAATAAAGCAAAAAGCGAAGCAATTTAATTTTAAAGTGCCGCCGATGCTTACTATTTCGAATCTAAACGGAAAAAAAAACTTACAGAAAAGGATTATAAATTTTAATCAATTTGCAGGTCTTTATCTGCCGTCGGAAGTAATGAAAGAAGCTTCATTGCTTCAAAGTAATGACTTTTCGGAATTTGATGTTGAACAGCCGGAATTTAAGCTGTCATCAGTAAAAAATGGACAATAAATTTGTTTATCTTCTAAAAAAATCTTCGGCTTTTAGATTTTTTATTTTCTTTTTACTTATTGCATTTTTTGGCGGAGTTTATATATTGGTTTCGAATATTGCCGTCAAAAGACCGCAAATTGCAGATGTAGAGCCTGCGGTAATTACTTCGGGAAATCAAATCAGAATAAGAGGAAATAATTTCGGGCAGAAACTTGATTATTCGTGGATACAGATCGGCGATACAATGATTCAATCCGAATTTTGCGATTATTGGACGAATTCGGAAATAAAAGTTGAAATACCGGAATATAAAAAAGAAGGTATTTTATATGTTGTAGTTCAAAATAAAAAATCAAATCCTGTTTTTATAACATCGGCTTCAACAATTCCTATCGTTAAAGATAGCATTTCTTCGGGTGAAGCACCTTTAATAAAAACTCTCGATAAAAAATTTGCAGAAGTGGGGGGGCTTATAAAAATATCCGGTGAAAATTTCGGGAACATACGCGGTGATTCTCAAGTTTTATTCGTTCCGAGTTTTAATGTTCCGGCGATTTCGCAAATGGAAAAAGCCGAAGACATAGAAGCTGCGGTCTGTTCGGAACATGACTTCGATTTTGTTATGTGGTCTAATGAGGAATTGCAAATACGCGTACCGGACGGAGCCGATAGCGGGATGCTTGTCGTTATTACTCAAAACGGCATAAGCAATCCTATAGAATTCCAGCTTAAAAACAAGATAGGTTCAAAAACCAGATTAAATAAAAAAAATCTTAATGTTTCGGTAGAAGTTGCTATTTCCGATGTAAAATCCGAAGAAAAAAATACTTTGTTTGTAAAAGTACCGCTTCCATCGGAGACATATTCTCAAAATGGTTTGAAAATTTTGTCAATTACTCCCGAACCTCTTGCAAAATCATATCAAGGGCTTTCCATACATCAGTTCAATGATATAGAAGAAACTATACGTTTGCATATCAGGCAGGAGTATAATTTAAATACGTATGAAGTATCTACTAAAATTAATCCTGTAAATGTAAGACTAAATTCCGTACAAAACTCGGCTTTGTATTCTGCTTATACGGTACCTACAAAGTTAATACCTTCCGATGATGAGATAATAAAAAAAAGGGTTGGGGAAATAATTCAATATGAAAAAAATCCTTATCTAAAAGCAAAAAAGATATATAATTATCTTTTGGATAATATTGAAATTATTCCGACATCATCGCTTAATTCGGGCACACCTTCCGTCGATGCTTTACTACGCAAAAAAGCAGATACTTACGACATAGCAATATTGTTTACGGCTCTTGCAAGAGCCGCAGGTATTCCGGCTGAGCCTATTGCAGGAATTGTTGCAGATTCTGCACAAAATACATTTTTACACTGGTGGTCGGAATTTTATCTTGAAGGATTCGGCTGGGTTCCTGTCGATATAGGCATGGCAAAAAATCTTCCATTTGACGGCGGAACCGTAGAAAAAGAAAAATATTATTTTGGGAATTTAGATGCTTTGAGGGTTGTTTTTTCACGTGGACAGTCTACACCGGTTCCAATGACTGTAAACAGCCGGTTTTCCTCGAAAGAAAGGAATTATTCTTTTAATGAAGGTTGGGAAGAATTTGCAGGAATAAAAAATTATAATTCGGTATGGACTGTACCTGCAATAAAACTGCAATAGTTATATTTGCCTAAGATTAATACCCGTAACAAAGCCTACGGCAATCATTGCCGTCCAAAGCGAAGAACCGCCGTAAGATAAAAATAAAAGAGGTATTCCCGTAATAGGCATTATACCCATAACCATTCCGGCATTTATCATAAAATGAAAAAAGAACATTCCCAATATTCCGGAAATCACCAGCTTCCCGAAAAAATCTTCACATCTTTTGACCGAAAAGATAAGCCTTAAAAAGATTATACCGTAAAGTGCAAAAACCAAAGCACCGCCTGCAAATCCCCATTCTTCCGATAAAATGCTAAAAATAAAATCGGTACTTTGTTCCGGTAAGTAACGGTAATGACTTTGAGTACCTTTTAAAAAACCTCTTCCGGTAAGTCCGCCGGCTCCTATTGCCGTTATCGATTGAATAATATTCCAGCCATGCTTTAGAGGATCAACTTCAGGGTCTAAAAAAATTATAAGCCTCATCATCTGGTATTCTTTTAAAGCCCTTACTCCCAAAATAGAACCTGCAAACGAAATTGTTATAATAGAAAAACAATAGGTTGTCCAATAATAATATCTATTCCGCAAAAAAACTGTTCCTATCATAGCTACAACCGTGCATATACTTAAAAGAAAAAAGACGACTATTGCAATTTGAGGACTTTTTAAAATTGCAGTCATAATATAAGGCTTTTTTAAAATTACGGATTCCCAAAGAGGCATAAGAGTAAAAACTATTGTCAATGCCCCTGTAGAAAATACATACATTATAAAACGCATCGGGATTCCTGCAATAAAACACATTATTAAAAATATCGGAATGTAAACGCTTGCAGTTCCTAAATCCGGCTGGGATAAAATTAGTAAAACGGGAACAATCAATATAATAATAGTTTTTATAAACCGTTTTAAAGGGTCTTCATTTTTTGATTTATCCAAATAGTATGCCAAAAACAAAATAAATATAATTTTAATAAATTCGGAAGGCTGGATTCCTAAACTTCCTATACCTATCCAGCTTCTGGCATTATTGCGCGATTCACCGAATATTCTGGTGTATAAAAGAAGAAAAATCCCTATCATATATATTAAAAAAGTCCGGTCTTTTAAACGCCTGTAGTCATATAAACTTACGGCAAATAATATTATTATACCGGAAATAGTCCATAGAATTTGTTTTAAAAATTCTTTTGAAACGGATTCTCCTGTCGAATTTACTCCTGAAGAATAAATAAATAAAATACCGATAAAAGAAAGCGAAACTACAGCCAGAAAGAGCAGGTAATCGAAGTTTGTAAGTTTACGTATATTCATTATTGCCCCCTTTTAATTGCCGGTAAAGAACTAAATCCTAAAAAATCGATAGCTTCTTCAAAGGTCTGATTTGCAAGAGTTCCTTGCAAAATTATATTTGCCGTGTAAGGAGCCCACCATTCCCATTCGTTTACCGCTTCGACAATAACGGCAACGGCTATCATCTCATCTTTGGGAGCGTCGTAGGGACCGTAAGCTATCATCCATGAATGCCAGCGATTTTGAAGACCTACTTCCGCAGTTCCCGTTTTTCCTGCCAAACGGAACATAGAATTCTTCATAGGAAATCTGGCTTCGCCCTGTATAGTAACAAGATTCATTGCATGTCGTACTTGCTGAAAAACTTCAGGCGGTATATTTTCATTATGTAAAATTTCGGGATGTATTTCTTTTATGACTTCATTTGTTTCGGAAAGTCTTATTTCTTTAAGAACATGAGGTTTATAAACAACACCATCATTTATAATCATGCAAAGCATATTCGCAACCTGTAAAGGAGAAGCAAGGGTAAAACCTTGCCCTATGGACATATTCATTGTATCGCCATTAAGCCATTTTTCGTGAAATTTCCTTTCTTTCCATTTGGGCGAAGGAAGGAACCCTTCGGTTTGCCCCGGAAGATCTATACCTGCGGATTTTCCTAATCCGAAACGGCTTGCATAATCAACGACCTTGTCTATACCCAAAAAATCACGGCAAACCGTCCAATAATAAATATCACAAGATTGAGCCAAAGCCCCGTTTAAAGCCAATTTACCGTGTCCGGGTTTCCGTATATGGCATCTGAAAACTCTGTCTCCATATTCTACTTCGCCGAGACAAATTACAGTTTTATCGATAGGAAAGGCTTTTTCGTTTAGAATTGCCGTATTCATTATTACTTTAAAAGTTGAAGCCGGAGGGTAAGCGGCTCCTATCGCCCTATTTAAAAGGGGGTTATTAGGATCTTTAAACAGCTTTGCAGCTAAAGTTCCCGAATTTTCATTACCGAAGATATTTTGATCAAAAAACGGATAAGATACCATTGCCAATATTTCTCCGGTTGTAGGTCGTAAAACTATGGCAGCTCCAATTCTTTTTCCGAGGGCTTGTTCCGCCAAATTTTGAATTTTTCTGTCCAAAGTCAAAACCAGGTTATTGCCCGTTTTGGGCGGATTTACAACTTTTGTATTTTCGATATAACGACCTTTTGCATCAACGGTTCTGTATTCTACGCCATCTACACCGCGTAATAATTCGTCATATTGTTTTTCGACTCCGGCTTTGCCTATTATACTGTTATTTGTGTAACCTTTATTATAAAGACCGGTAAGTTCTTCAACGGTAATGTCTCCTACATATCCTATGATATGAGAAAAAGATCGGGTTTCCACATAGTTTCTAACGGGTTTTGAGTGCCAAGAAATTCCCGGAAGCGAATCAATGTTCTCTGCAATTTTTACTATTGCCGTATAATCCACATTCGATTTTATTTCTATTGTTCTAAAATCTTTCCTTATAGATGGGGGAAGTTTTTTTTGAAGTTGTGAAACGGGAATTTTTAAAATGCCGCTTAAACGTGTAAACAAAGTAGCATATTCGGCAGTAGGAACTTCACCGGGAACAATATCGACAGCAAAGGAATCCGTATTTAAAACCATAGGAATATCTGCATTCCTATCAAAAATTTCGCCGCGTTGTGCGGGTATTAGTGTTGAGCGTTTAGAAATATCTTGAGATTTTCTTTTAAATTGTTCCCCATAAACAATCTGCATTGAAAAAAGCCTATAAACATAGAGCAACATTATAAAAAAAATTACAATCGAAAAAATTCTTAATCTATGGTCTAAATTTCGATCAAAATTATTAGTCATAAAACGGGGAACTCCTTTATTTTAAAAATAGAAGGAAACAAGTTTAAAATAAAAAATATTATGGGAGAAAAAACCGTGTTTAATAGGAGTTCCAAAAGAAAATTTATATTATAAATATTATAGATATGTATGTTTTTACCAAAAATAAAATTAAGAGCAAAAAGAAGTAAGACTTTAAATAAAAAACCTAGAAGTCCTAAAAGGCACGGAAAAACAATCTTATTTAAATTATACATTCCGTAAAGTTTTCCTGCAGTAAAACCTACAAACACAAAAATAAAAGAACTAAGACCAAGAGGTGCAGCCGATAAAAAATCGATTAAAAGTCCCGAAATAAAACCGCAAATCATGCCTGCTCTTGAACCGTTTGAAATTGAGGCATAAATAACTATAAGGAGTATAAAGTCGGGTGTAATATCGATAAAAGAAATATAAGAAAAAACGGCTATTTTAAGCAGACCAATAAAAAAAGCCGTAATTGAAGTCCAAACAATTACTTTTATCATTTAAAACTCCTTTTTTACCGCAGATGTATCCAAAACGAAAACATATTCCAATGTCGCAAAATCTATAATAGGGTCTACGGATAGTTCCAAAGAAGTTTCATAATCAAAGGCTTCGATTTTAGAAATAAATCCTATCGGAATATTTTTTGGAAATAATGAAGAATCATCAAGACCGGAAGTAACTACCTTATCTCCTATTTTTATATCTTCTTTAGCTCTTTTTTTTACATATTTCATAATGAGAGGAAAATCTTCGGAGCCTTGACCGTTTATAACACCTCTGTATTTTTCTATTCCCATTTTTGCAGCAACGTAGCAGCGGTAATCATATATTGGAATAATTATTGAAGAAGCTCTGCCTACTTGAAGTATCTTACCTACCAAAGCCATATTTGTACCCTGAAAAGCTATTACAGGCATATCTTTTTTAATTCCGTGTTTTATTCCGCGGTTAATTATTATACCCGAATATAGGTTATTCGGATCGTATCCAATAATCTCCGCCGGAATATTCACGGTTTGAATGGTATCGGAAAATTTCAATAAATTGCGCAGTTCATTATTTTCACGTTTAATATCTGCATTTGAACGTTGTAGTAATTCATAATTTTCTAACAATTTTGAAAGCTCGTTATATTTTGCCTTTAATTCCCACAGTTCCCGTATTGCAGAAACGCTATTGCCTATAAATGATGAAACGGTATAAACTGCTTTTTCCGTACTCGAAGTAACCGAAAAACCTATTTGTTTAAAATTTAATATAAATGAGCCTCCCGAAAATGCCATAAAAACCGATGAAAGTAAAAGAAATATTATTAAGAGAAAGGCATCTATATTAAATCTAAACAATTTTTTTTTCATTTTAGGTTTATCCGTTTAAGCTATCGTATAAGCTTCTATCCATTGACATATCTCTAAATACGTCGTGATATAAGCCGGCACCTATTGCAACACAATTCATAGGATCTTCAGCCAAAATTACCGGAACACGGGCTTCTTTGGAAATAAGTTTGGGTAAACCTTTTAAAAGAGACCCTCCTCCGGTCATAACTATGCCTCGTTCTACTATATCCGCAGTAAGCTCAGGAGGTGTTTGCCCGAGTGTGCGTTTTATTTCTTCTACAATTTGGGTAACGGGTTCTTTTAGAGCTTCTCTTACTTCAACCGAATCTATTTCCAATCTGCGCGGAAGCCCCGTTATGGCATCGGTTCCTTTAATTTCTACTTTTTCTATCGTTTTTTCGGGAGACGCATTGCCTATACTTATTTTTACCCGTTCCGCAGTTTGCTCTCCTATTATAAGGTTGTCTACAGAACGGACATGTTTGATTATTGCTTGATCGAATTCGTCTCCGCCTATACGTATGGCATTTGAAACAACCATTCCGCAAAGCGAAATAACCGAAACCTCTGTAGTTCCGCCGCCGATATCGCAAACCATGTTTCCCGCCGGTTCACTTATAGGTATTTGAGCCCCTATAGCAGCTGCAAGAGATTCTTCTACGACTTGAACATCTCCTGCTCCGGCTTTTAATGCACTTTCATGCACAGCTCTGCTTTCAACGTCGGTTATGCAGCTTGGAATACCTATAACCATTCTGGGTTTAAAAAATCTATGACGCGGAAGAATTTTAGAAATAAAATAGCGGATCATTTTTTCGGTTGTATCCATATCCGCAATAACACCGTCTCTCAAAGGACGTATAGCAGTTATATGTCCGGGAGTCTTCCAAAGCATTCGTTTCGCATCGGAGCCGACAGCAACAACTTTTTTTGTACCTCTTTCCACAGCAACAACTGAAGGTTCGTTTACTACAATCCCTTTTCCGTTTATATAAATAATGGTATTACAGGTTCCAAGGTCAATCCCTATATCCGCAGAAAATCTTTTAAAAAATCCCATTTTAAGCCTCCGGTTTATTATAACAAATTGAGTTTTATCCGCGTTTGATTATGAAGCGGATCAAATTTTAAAGCCTTCCGCCATTGCGAACGGGCTTTTATTAAATCTCCGCGAAGCTCGGCTATCAGACCTAATCCATAGTAAGCGTCTGCGGAAGTTATATCTTTTTCAATAATAGTATTAAATTCTTTTTCGGCTTTTTCAATAATACCTTCATCAAGAAAAATAGTTCCTAATAAATATCGGCATTTTAATTCAAGTAATGTATCTTTGGTATTATCTATTGTTTCAAAAAAATAGAGTTTTGCATTTTTTATATCTCCGACTTTCATGTAATTTTGTGCTAAAGCAAAAAGGAGTAAATCGGACGGATTTTCCGTAAGAGCTTCGGTAAAAGATTCTATGGCTTTTTCGGAATTTCCCAAAAGCGAAGCCGCCATAGCCCTGAATTCGGCTAAATCGGCAAATTTTATATCGGCAGCGGCGGCTTCATCAAGATATTTTACTGCCAAGTCGGAATAATAATAACCTTTTTGGTAATATGCTTTTCCAAGTAAATATGCGATTTTGGGTCGTTCGGATTTTAGAATTCTATACATCGCTTGTCTTAAATGCAAAATTGCATTGTCAAGATATGTATATCCTATTGAATAGTCCGTTTGTTCTGCAAAAATGTAGTAAGAAGCAAAACCGTGCATTGCAAGGACTTCGCCGTCATAAGGTCTTCTTTTTAAAATTTCCGATGTTTTTTCATAAACCTGTGTGTAGTTTTTGTTTTCCCAATCGGCATATACGGACTTCATTGAGGGAACATTTGCATAATACTGCGAATATTTATAAAAAGCATAACCGGAAGCTGAAACGGTAAAAATAAAACACATCATCAAAACAAATCCTTTAAAAGGATTTTTCTTTTTTGAGAAAGTTTTATATGTTTTCCGTTTAGCAAATTTCATTCTAAAATTCCTAAAATAAAAAGGGATTACGTAAGCCGGATTCTGTTACCGCAAAGCGGCGGAATCATCTTTCTTAACCGGACCTTACGGTACGGTTTTATTGCGGTTAACCCGTAAATAAGAATCGGACTTTCTTTACTGCTTAACCTTGCTCCCGGTGAGGTTTACCTTGCTATGCCGTTACCGGTCATACGGTGGGCTCTTACCCCGCCATTTCACCCTTACCGCAAAAGCGGCGGTATATTTTCTGCGGTACTTTCTGTAAGCGGAGTTTTGAAACTCCGCTTCCCGGCCGTTAGCCGGCACCGTGTCCGAAGGAGTCCGGACTTTCCTCTGCAAAATACAGCGATTCCGTAATCCCTTTAAAATTTAATCTTCGCTTTCCTCAAAAATATTTCCGGAAATATTATCCAAATCAGCCAAACCTCCCATTTCGGAGTCGTCAAAAAATGCGTCTTGACCGGTTGTTAACTCCGATTCTTCATAAAATAAAATACGGCTGCAATAAGGACAATATTGTATACCGCTGTTTTCTTCCCGCACTTCATTAACAAACTGTGCAGGTAAAATCATGTGACAGCCCATACAAACATTACCTCTTACGGAAACAATACCGACCCCTTGTTTGTTTTTTATAATTCTGTCGAATTTAAACATTGTTTCATCGGTCAAACCTGGCGAAAGATTTTCTTCTTCCCGTTTTAATTCTTCAAGTTGAGCCTGACATTCTGCTATATCTGTATTCATTCTGATTTTACTTTCTTTAAGGTCTTCTTCGTTCTGATTTATAAGAGCTTCGTCCTGTTTAATAGCAGTATCAAGAATTTTAAAATCACCTTCATTTTTTTGAATTTCTTTTCTGATTGAGTCGGCTTTTGCTCCGGCTTCATCTATTTCTTTTTGAAGAAGTTCGTATTCCCGCTGTGTTTCAATCGTATCCATTGACTTTTCGGCTTTTTCGCGTTTTTGCTCGGCTTCAAAAAGATCGGCTTTTAACAAAGATATGTTTTTACGCAAATGCTCATACTTACTGTTCTTTTCAATATAACCGGCTTTTAAGCTATCCAATAATTCTTCTCTTGTTGTAAGAGCTTTAGGGGCATCTGCTATTTCAGCCTCAAGTTCATTTTTACGGGCAAGAATAGACTGTAAAGCCTTTAATCTTTCAAATACATCATTATCCATTAGTAATACTCCTTTAATTATCAAGATAATCTTTTAATTTTCTGCTTCGCTTGGGATGCCGAAGTCTGCGTAAGCCTTTGGCTTCTATTTGTCTAATTCTTTCACGGGTTACATTGAAATATAAACCTACTTCTTCCAGTGTGAGAGGATAACCGCCGTCTATTCCGAAACGCATTTTTAAAACTTCTTCTTCCCGCTCGGGTAAACTGGAAAGAACCATTTCCAGCTGTTCCTGCAAAAGGGTAAGCTCTGTTTTGTTAGACGGATTTTCAACACCTTTATCTTCAATAAGATCTCCCAAAAGGGTGTCTTCTTCTTCGCCGATAGGGGTTTCAAGTGAAATAGGTTCCCGTGCTACATTTTTTACCTGTTTAACTTTATCGACTGTCCAGCCAAGCTGTACCGCAATTTCATCGTCGTTAGGCTCCCGTCCGAGTTTTTGCATTAGTTGACGCGATTCACGGGTTACTTTGTTTATCTGTTCAATCATGTGTACGGGAACTCTTATAGTTCTGGCCTGATCCGAAATAGAACGGGTTATTGCCTGACGTATCCACCATGTAGCATAGGTAGAAAACTTATATCCCTTACGGTATTCAAATTTTTCTACGGCTTTTATAAGACCTATATTTCCCTCTTGTACAAGATCAAAAAATTGCAATCCTCTGTTGATATATTTTTTTGCAATAGAAACTACGAGCCTAAGGTTTGCGTTTATAAGTTTGTCTTTTGCATTTTTAAGCATAATCTGACCGCTTCTGATTTCTGCCGTCATTTCAATAACATCTTCAACAGGAGCTTCAAAGTCATATTCTATTTTTCTTATCTTGCGGGTAAGCACTTGTATTTGGGTATAAATATCCTTGACTTCGTTTACGGTCATACCCAGTTCTTTTTCAAGTTTTTCCTTATCCCGCGGAATTGCGAGCCTCTTCCCCAGTTTGCGTAAATCGGCATAAGTTTTTATGCCTAGTTGTTTTTCTCTTCTTTCTTTTTTATCTTGATAATCTTGAACTTTTTCGGTTGCTATAAGAAATCTATCGGAAATTTTTTCTATCTCTTCAGATTCTATTTTTATCCGTTTTAAGCTGTTAAAAATCTTCTTCCTTAAAGCTTGTAAATTCTGATTTTCAAAAACACTGCTTAAATTTTCTCTGTCGTAACAATGTTTTTTTAAAGACATATACTGTTTAATTTCAGGATATACATTTTTAAGGCTATCGCCGTAAACTTGCTTTAGACGTTTTTTTTCCGCCATTTCTTCAGTAAGTTCTTTACGCGGTTTGTTCGATTCGGCAGGATCCAGTTTGGAATAAGCCTTTTGACCTATGGAAGAAAATTCCGGTATTAAAATACCCGAATTTTTTATAACCTTTTTTATTATAGCCTCTCCGTCTTCCATGCTTTTAGATAAAACAACTTCTTCTTCGGCAGTCAAAAGCTCTTCTTTTCCTATCTCTTGAAGATATAGTTTTATAGGATCATCTATTCCTGCTTCATTTGAGGTTTTTATAAGTTTCCGCTCTGTTCCCGATTTGGAAGTTCTTCTTGAGGTTTCATAATTTGAAGAAAAAGAATCTTCCTGAATTATATTAGGTTCTTCATGTTCGGAATCATAATCTTCATCAATCAAACAATCTTCTTCCGTATCGGAAGAAAAATCGGCTTCGATATTTTCTTTAGAGGTTCCGTTTGTATCTTCTGTTTTTATTTGTACACCCGCCGACTCAAGATTGTCTAAAATATCGGGCATATTTTCCGCAGACAACAAGTCGTCAGGTAATAATTCGTTTAACTCTTCAAGACTTATGGAGCCTTTTTTCTTGGCATATTCAAGCAGTTTTACAACTGCGGGATTTTTTTCGAGATCAGTCATATACCTTTCCCTTTAAATTCGTAAGTTCAATATCGATACTTTTTTTTTCTTCCATGAGCCGATTTATTAAATTAAAAGTATCGGTATCTTTTTTTCCATGCAAGAGCCTAAGTCTGCCTATAATCTTATCCTTTTGTTTTTGTAAGATGTTTTGCTTTACAAACCTTATGCCGTCTTTTACTATACGTTCCGAATTATCTGAGAATTCTCCGGTTAAAATTGATTGTGAAATAATTTCACGTAGATTACCGTCATTACATTTCATCAGTAAATTTTCGTATGTGTAGGCATCTTCTCTATAACATTCTTCTAAAACAATAAACAAATCTTTGGCATAGAAGTCTTCAAAATCATCGGGTTGTAATTCGGAACGCAAGAGAGGATACAGCTTCGAATTTGCCGCAGACGCAAGCACTAATCGAAGTTCCGCATTCTTCTTTATATTTACCGGTTTTTGAATTTTATCGTCAAGTATATGCCTTACAGCAGTTTTTTCGCGGTTTACATAGTCGCTGAAAATAGATTGTTGACTGATTCCAAAAGCCGATGAAATTTTTGTTATTGCCGATTCCCTTTGAATATCGGATTCCAATACCTCAATATAAGGAAATAAAAAGGCAACGGCATTGGCCTTGCCCTCAGGACTGCTTATATCAAATTTCATGGATGCAATTTGAATAAGATAATCATCATCTAATATAGCATCTTCTAAAAGAAATTTCAAGCCATCTTTGCCTTTATTTTGTAAAATTTCGGCAGGGTCTTTACCTTCTGTAAAAGATAAAACTCTGACATTTACGCCCGTTTTTCTGCAAAGTTTTATGGCTTTATACGAGGCTTCCTGCCCTGCTTTGTCCGAGTCAAAAGCCAAATAAAAAGTTGCTGCAAAGGATTTTAAAAGTTTAATTTGTTCTTCAGTCAAGGCTGTTCCTAAGGGTGCTACTGCATAGGGAATGTCCGCCTGAAAAAAAGCAAGTACGTCCATATATCCTTCACAAAGTATAACGGATTTTGTTTTGCGGATTTCGGGAAGTGCCAGATGAAAGGCAAAGACGGTTTCGCCCTTTTTGTATTGCGGCATGTCCGAAGAATTTAAATATTTAGGACCTTCGCCCTCAAGTAATCTTCCGCCAAAAGCAATCGTTTTTCCGTGTCTGTCGCAAATGGGAAACATTAAACGATTAGAAAAAAAAGCTATGTTTTTATAATTTTTAGAAAAAAGTCCGGTTTTTTCTAAAAACTCTGGGGAGTAATTTTTTGAAGTTAAGAATTTATATAACCAGTTTCTGTTGCGGGGAGAGTAGCCTAAGTTAAACGTTTTTATAATTTCGCCTGAAACACCTCTATTCGTAATGTAAGAAAGAGCTTTTTTTCCTTCATCGGATTCGGTTAAAAGATAATGAAAACTTCCCGAGACTCTTTCGTACAATTTTAGAATTTCGTCTTTGATTTGGTTTTCTTTATCAGGAACGTAAGAGCCTCCGTCATAGATAACGTCGATTCCTGCTTGTTTTGCAAGTTTTTCTACGGCTTCCATAAAACCGATATTCTCAATTTCCATCAAAAAATTGATTATGCCGCCGCCTTTATGACAGCCGAAGCAGTAATACATTTTTTTGTCGGGAACAACGCTAAAAGACGGTGTTTTTTCGTTGTGAAAAGGACAGCGACCCCACCAGTTTGCCCCCCGCCGTTCAAGGCGGGTATAATTCTCTACCAAAGATACAATATCCGTCATTTCGTTTACGGCATCAATAGTTTTTGAACTTATTTTGGGCATTTGTTTTCCTTACATGATTTCTATTTCGGCAGCTTTTCCGTTACGGTCGGCGGTATCTCCGCCCATTGGGTCAGGCATTTTAAAAACTTTAAATTTTACCATGGTTCCCTCGGTTATAAGTTTATCTCTTGATTTTTTGTCGATGTTTGTAAAAGAAAAGAAAAAATCGCCCTTTTCGTTTTCTATTATTCCGTAGCGGTTCATTAGCCGTTTTACTTTTCCCGTTATTTTTTGGGCAGAGTTGGAATGTTCGATTGCTTTAAGCCAATAGTTTGGGGGTACCCTATTGTCGGAATCTAGTTCAAAGTCATCGGAAAGAGCTTCGACAATTTCGCGCAAAGTATTATGGCTGTAGGAACGGGGATCAAATTCGGGCATAAAATTTCTTATAGATTTTCCCAAGTCGGAAAGGCTTACCCAGCCTTCTTCGGTTATTTTGGAATTTCTGTAGGCATGTTTAATTAAAGTTTCCAGTGAACCTAACTTTTTGCCGTTTGAAGTATCCGTTTCATAACCGCTGCTTTCGTCAAAGTTTTCTATGTATTTAAATTCGTTGCAGGCATTTACCCAAAGAGGTTTGGCGTTTGAACGTCCTATTCCCAGAACATAAAGACCGTATTCACGCAATTTTAAGGCAAGGCTGTAGTAGTCGGAATCGGTAGAAACTATACAAACGGCATTTATACCCTGATTTGTGTTTGCAAGTTCTATTGCGTCCATTATTATTGTGTTATCGGTTGCATTGGGACCGTTTCTGAATTGCTGAACAGGGCGTATAGGAACTTTTTCGAGCCATACTTTCCATCCGTTCATGTTAGGGGTTGTCCAGTCGCCGTAAAGCCGTTTTATTAGAACATCGCCTTCTTTTGACACTTCGGAAATAATGGCTTCCAAAAAAGAAGGCTGTATATTGTCTCCGTCAATTAAGACGGCATATTTTTTTTCCATTCCTTATTATAGCAAAACATATAAAAAACGGCAAGATGTAAAATCAGGTTTGTCACAGTGCTGCGGTTGAGAAATTCGTTTACGCTCTGCGTCGGGGTTGTTGATTTTACCTGTACCTACACCGCACATTACTATAGTCAAGATTTCCGCCAATGAATGATTTACTTTCCAATTTTGCCTACTGTCTTTTAATTTTTCAAAAATATTCCTTCCATAACGTAAGACTGTTTACAATACGTTCCTCCAATGCTGAAATCCTGTCAGATTTGACAAAGCAAATACGTCAAAATTTTTTTGCTATTTATAAAAAGGTGTCTTCTAAAAAACTACATGCTTTTTTGGAGGTTTAGAAAATTTATTCTTCTTCAAATTTATTGTTAAAAAGGGCTTCGATTGCATTGCCGGCTTCCTGTTCATCCGATCCTTCGCAAATAAGAGTAAGTTCCGTTCCATAGGATGCCGCCATTGTGATAACACCTATAACCGATTTGGCATTAATTTTTGTGTCGTCTTTTACCAAAAAAATTTCGGATAAAAATTTATTGGATTTTTCGGCAATTAAGGCAGCCGGTCTGGCATGAACGCCGGCTCTATTTTGTACTTTAATGGTTTTTGAAATCATATCCACTCCCCAAATTAATATGTATCGTCATCAGTATAGTAAGGAACCCGTGAGGAATCATTTTCTATCCAACGTAAGACATTTTTGCTAAAATTTTTTGCAGAAAAATACCCCATCATTTTTAAACGCTCATTTTTTGCCGCTGTTTCTAATATAATCGGAATATTTCTGCCCGGCTTTACAGGTATTTCGATGATAGGAAGTTTGACTTCCAAAATTTCCATTGTTTTTTCTTCCGTACCTAATCTGTCATATACCTTGTCGGCATCCCATTCTTCTAAATTGGCTACAAGCTGTATTTGCTTTGCATCACGGACGGAGCCTACTCCGTAAAGCTGGCGGATATTTATTATACCCAGCCCTCTTATCTCCATGTGATGTCCGATTACTCTATTGGCACCTCTGCCGACTAAAGTATTTCCGTTTACACAAGATACTTCTACTACATCATCTGCGATAAGTCTATGCCCTCTTTCTATAAGTTCCAAGGCGGTTTCACTTTTTCCGACACCGGATCTGCCCGTAAGTAATATTCCCAGCCCGAAAACTTCTATTAATACGCCGTGCATAGAAACTCTCGGAGCAAAAATATTGGATAAAATGCGCAAGAGCCGTAAGGCAAGGTCGCTGGACGGAAGGGAAGATTTTAGTACGGGACAATTGTATCTGTTTGTTATTTCTAAAAATTCTTTCGATGGAATTAAATTATGAGAAAATATGCAGCAGGGAACTTTAAAGCTAAACATTTTATCTATATTAAAAAAATTCTGTTCTATGCTGAGTGTTTGCAGATAAGCATGTTCGCCTCTGCCGAACAGCTGTATTCTGTTATTTGCAAATGAATCGAAAAAGCCCGATAAAGCGAGTCCCGGACGGTTTATATCCGGCAGAGGAATTTTGTTATCAAGACCGGATTGACCCGAAATACAGTTTAATTCCAGAGATTCATTTTTTTTTAAATCAAGGTCTAAAAGATCAAGAACCGAAAAATCCGGTTTAGTCATTTTAAGACTGCACATCTTTGTACCTGCTTTTTAATGTAAGTAGTGTTCAAATTAATCAATTTAACTAAGCAATCAATTTTATTTTTTTGATTGAATTTTATCTTTTTCTTTTTTTACTTTTTGGTCGATAATGTCCATCATTTTATTTACTCCGGCTTCAAATTCGTAGTTTTCGTTTGAAATATGGGCATTGCTTCCCCAGCGGAAATTGATGGTAGTATCATATATAAATTTTTTATCCAATTTAACTATACATTGAACATCGGTTATAAGATCTTCGGCATATTCAATTCTTTTGAATTTTTGATCGAGAAATTTCTTTTGGTCTTTATCCATTGTAAATTTTACGGCTTGTATGCTTATATTCATCTTTTTTCCTCCTGTTTTAAAAAGACACAGATTAATCGGAATGTGTAATTCGTCTACATTGAATTTAAAACCATCGATTTTGCTATAAGATTATTACTATGGCTATGCATAAAATAAATAGTTTTGTTGATTTAATACACTTATAATCCTTACCCTGTATCTCCTTAAATTCGCTATAGCAACTATAACATATTTTTTTATAAAAGTCGAGCATAGATTAATTAAATTTTGTCATCGCTATCCGCTTTAGTTAGAAGAATTAATGTAGACGTGGAGTTTTTAGAAGCTTTCTTTGGGCAATTTGTATATTTTTGATCCCTTATAGTATATTGTGTATAAAGTAGAGCGAGTGTATAACGGTTTTTGATATTCTTGTAAATTAATGAACGATCTTTTGCCGCAAATCGGTCGTATAATTGTTTTGTTATAGGTTGTATACGGTTTGTTACAAACCGCTTGCAAAAACTTTTTTCGGAAATTAATATTTCCTGCAAAAAGTTTTTATGGGAGTATGCATTATGAAAAAATACTTTATATATTTAAAAAAGTAATATCTTATTTTTTAGATGAGCTT